>JAIEMS010000006.1 GCA_019751915.1 Burkholderiaceae bacterium | reverse complement strand
AATACAGCTTGGGCTGGATTCCTTTTAAGGCGCGGGCCTTGCAGTACAAGGCAGGGCAAATCGCCTTTGCGGGTCAGCGCTTTTCTTTGTGGGACAGCTACGGTCTGGCGAACTACGAACTGCGTGCGGGCAGCTTCAGCCAAGACAGCCGGGGTCGTTGGTATTTGAATGTGGTGGTCAAGGTGCAGGCCAAGTCCACGGCGGGTACGGCCAGTGTTGGTATCGACTTAGGCCTGAAAGAAGCGGCGGTAGCCTATACGGGTGAGCGTATTGAAGGGCGCTTTTACCGCAAGCTCGAATGCAAACTCGGTATTGCACAGCGGGCGCACAAAAAGCACCGGGTCAAAGCCATCCACGCAAAAATTGCCAACCAGCGCAAAGACGCGCTGCATAAGTTCAGTACCGCCTTGGTGCAGAAAAACGCCGCTATCTTTATGGGCGACGTAGCCAGTGCCAAGCTGGTTAAAACCAAGATGGCCAAGTCCACGCTGGATGCGGGCTGGGCATCATTGAAGACGATGTTGGAATATAAGAGCCATCAGGCCGGTGTCGTCTTTGAAGTAGTCAATGAAAACTACACAACCCAGACTTGCTCGTGCTGCGGGGTTATTCCCGCCAGCAGTCCGAAAGGTAGGGCAGGACTCGGAATAAGAGAGTGGACGTGCAGCGCGTGCGGGGCGGTACACGACCGCGACGTGAACGCAGCACGGAACATTCTCGCGGCAGGACATTGCCGTCTAGCAGTAGGAATCTCCGGGGTTTAGCCCGGAGAGGATGTCAAAAGCCCGGCAATTGGTAGCCCTGAATCAGCTCACGCACCTTGGTTTTGAGCATTTTTCCGGTCGCTCCCAGCGGAATGGCATCGACAAACACCACATCGTCAGGAATTTGCCATTTGGCCGTTTTGCCTTCGTAAAAGTGCAGCAACTCCTCGCGCGTCACCTCGGCCCCCGCCTTGAGCGAGACCACCACAATCGGACGCTCATCCCATTTGGGGTGCGGCATGCCAATGCAGGCGGCAATGGCAATGGCCGGGTGGCCCATGGCAATGTTTTCGATGTCAATCGAGCTAATCCACTCGCCCCCCGACTTGATCACATCTTTACTGCGGTCGGTAATTTGCATAAAACCATCGGGGTCAATCGTTGCCACATCGCCGGTGGGAAACCAGCCATGCCCCTGTGCATCCTTGATGAGCGGACTGTCGCCTTTGTAATAGGTGTCCAAAATCCACGATCCACGCACCAGCAAATCGCCGCAGGTCTTGCCATCCCAAGGCAATTCGTCGCCATTGCCATCGACGATCTTCATATCAACACCGTAAAAGCTTCGCCCCTGCTTTTGCAAGAGTTTCATCTGCTCGTCTTTGGACAAGGTCAGGTGTTTGTTTTTCAGGGTACACAGTGTGCCCAGCGGACTCAGCTCGGTCATGCCCCAAGCGTGCAGCACCTCGACACCAAATTCGTCCTGAAAGGTGCTGATCATCGCTGGTGGACAGGCCGAGCCACCAATGACCGTGCGCTTGAGGCTAGAGAATTTCAGCCCCGCCGCCTTGACGTGGGTCAGCAGCATTTGCCAGACCGTGGGCACGCCAGCAGCGTAGGTAACGCCCTCGGCCTCGACCAATTCATAGACCGATTTGCCATCCAGCGCTGGCCCCGGAAACACCACTTTGCAGCCCGTGAGGGCCGCCGCATACGGCAAACCCCAAGCATTGACGTGGAACATCGGCACCACCGGCAGCACAGCGTCGCGCGCCGAGATGCTCATCACATCGGGCAGCGCTGCCGCGTAAGCGTGCAGGGTGGTGGAGCGGTGGCTGTAGAGCACACCCTTGGGATGGCCGGTGGTGCCACTGGTGTAGCACAGGCTGGAGGCGGTGTTTTCGTCAAGCACCGGCCACACGTAGCTGCTCGATTGGCCGCCAATCCACGCTTCGTAGCTGCTCAATCCGGGAATGCCGGTGCCTTCGGGCAGCTTGTCGGCATCGCACAGTGCGACCCATTTTTTCACCGTCGGGCACTGGGCATGCACGGCCTGCACCAAGGGCAGAAAACTGAGGTCAAAACACAGCACTTGGTCTTCAGCATGGTTGATGATCCACGCGATTTGTTCCGGGTGCAGGCGCGGGTTGATGGTGTGCAGCACCCGGCCCGAGCCGCTGACACCAAAATACATTTCCATGTGGCGGTAGCCATTCCACGCCAAACTGGCCACGCGGTCGCTGGGCAATAGTGCCAACGCATCCAATGCATTTGCCAAACGCCGCGAACGGGCGGCCAAATCGCGGTAGGTGTAGCGGTGAATATCGCCCTCGACCCGGCGCGAAACAATCTCGCCGTCGCCGTGGTGGCGTTCTGCAAACTTAATCAGCAAAGAAATCAACAGGGGTTGGTTCTGCATCAGGCCCAGCATAGAAGTGCTCCTTGGTCTTTTTGTTGGAAAAAAAGCATCCTAACGGCTTTCGCCTGCAGGACATACCACCGCGATTGACATCCTCCCCGCCCTAAAGGACGGGGATTCCTACTGCTAGACGGCAATGTCCTGCCGCGAGAATGTTCCGTGCTGCGTTCACGTCGCGGTCGTGTTCCGCCCCGCACGCGCTGCACGTCCACTCTCTTATTCGCAAACCCGCCCTACCTTTCGGACTGCTGGCGGGAATAACCCCGCAGCACGAGCAAGTCTGGGTTGTGTAGTTTTCATTCACTACTTCAAAGACGACACCGGCCTGATGGCTCTTATATTCCAACATCGTCTTCAACGATGCCCAGCCCGCATCCAGCGTACTCTTGGCCATCTTGGTTTTGATCAGCTTGGCGCTGCTCACATCACCGACAAAAATAGCGGCGTTTTGCCTGACCAACGCCGTGCTGAACTGGTGCAAGGCTTCTTTGCGCTGGTTTTTGATCTTTGCGTGAATCGCCTTGAGGCGCTTTTTCTTTTTGGCACGTTGGGCCATGCCCAATTGGCATTCCAACTTGCGATAAAACCGGCCTTCAATCCGCTGCCCATCGGAAGTGACGGCACATTCTTTCAGGCCCAAGTCGATACCAATGGATGCTGTGCCTGCACTTGGACTGACTTCAACTTCAACGCAAACATTGAAGTACCAGCGTCCGCGCGAATCTTGGGTGAAGGAGCCAGCGCGTAAGGCATAGTTGGATAAACCGTAACTGTCCCAAAGGCTGAATTTATGACCGGCAAATTCAATCTGCCCTGCCTTGTATTTTGCGTGTCCACCCTTGAAAAGAACCCAGCCAAGCGAGTATTTGGATGCATTGGGATTGGAAACGCGCCAGCGCAGCTTTGATTTTTTGAACTGCTTGCGCCGGGTGGCGTATTCCGCACAAACCATTTGCACCGTGCCGCTGCCAATGGTGATGCCATCACACTTACTGTAGCCTGCGGTGAGCTTTTGCAAGTCGTAGCCACTGAGCCACTGGTGGCGCTGCCGAATCGCCCGAAAGCTAGTTTCGTTGCAGAAATTGAACACCTGATTAACCTCACGCGCCATCTGGCACAGCACTTTGGCGTGCTTGTCCTTGATGCGAAGTTGAAGGGTTTTGGTGGCGGTGGACATCCAAGGCCGATGATAGTGCCAAGGCCGGGGACTCGCTAGACCCCACCGTGAACGACGGGGCTTGCGCTCGCAATTGGGTCACCGACAAGACTGGAGTAACCACGCAAGCTTCAGGCAAACACCAGCCCAGCGACAATCTGCCCCATGCAGCGCCGCTCTGAACCTACCGCTTGCTCTGACCCCAGTTGGGTCTGGAGCCACCCTTTTTCCGCACTGGGGCCGGAGTTTTTTCAGCCTGTGGCAGCAACACCGCTCCCCGCGCCCTATTGGGTCGCACGCAGCAGCGCCGTGGCCCAAAGCCTGGGCATAGCGCCGGCATGGCTCGACTCGGATGCAGCACTACAGGCCTTGACCGGCAACAGCGTCTTGCCCGGCAGTGCGCCATTGGCCAGCGTTTACAGCGGCCACCAGTTTGGCGTATGGGCTGGGCAGTTGGGTGATGGGCGCGCGCTGCTGTTGGGGGCAGTGCAAACCCCGCAGGGCCAACTACAGGAGCTACAGCTCAAAGGCAGCGGCCCGACACCCTACTCGCGCGGCGGCGATGGACGGGCGGTACTGCGCTCGAGCATTCGCGAATTTTTGTGCAGTCAGGCCATGCAGGGGCTGGGCATTGCGACGACGCAGGCGCTGTGCGTGACCGGCTCACCCGCCCCGGTGTACCGCGAGCGTCTGGAAACTGCTGCCGTTGTGACCCGGGTGGCCCCGAGTTTTATCCGTTTTGGACACTTTGAACATTTTGCTGCGCGCAACCAAATGGCCGAACTGCGCAAACTGGCCGACCATGTCATCGACCAACATTACCCAGACTGTCGCGCAGGTACGGACTTTGGTGGCAACGCCTACGCAGCCTTGCTACAGGCGGTCAGTGAGCGCAGTGCAGCGCTGGTAGCGCAGTGGCAGGCGGTCGGCTTTTGCCACGGGGTGCTCAACACCGACAACATGAGCATTTTGGGCCTGACGCTGGACTATGGGCCGTTTCAGTTTCTCGACACCTTTGTGCCCGACCACATTTGCAACCACAGCGACCACCAAGGGCGCTACGCTTTTGATCGCCAGCCCAACGTTGTTTATTGGAATCTGTTTCGCTTAGGCCAAGCGCTGCAACCCTTGATTGGCGATCCGGCCACCGCTATGGCAGCGCTGGCTCCGTACAAAACAGAGTTTCAGGCCCAGTTTATGGGCCGCATGCGGGCCAAATTGGGCCTGCCTGCGGCCCACGAGGGCGAAGCAGCCATCGTCGATAACATCTTGCGGCAGCTGGCCGAGCAGCGGGTTGACTACACCATCTTTTGGCATCGCCTGTCGCAGGCGCTAGCGGACAACCACTTCGATAGCGTGCGCGACCTGTTCATCGAGCGCACTGCTTTTGACCGATGGATGCTATCTTATTTAGAGCACTCTAAGCAGACAGGAAAAGCGCTGGATGCTGATTTAATGCTAAAAACCAATCCACGCTATGTTTTGCGCAACTATTTGGCCGAACAAGCGATCGAATCGGCAAAACTGGGTGACTTTTCGACACTCCAAACCCTGCAAACCTTGCTAGAGCGCCCGTTTGACGAACACCCCGGCTGTGCTGCACAAGCCGACTTTGCGCCCGATTGGGCCTCCTCCATTTCCATCAGTTGCTCGTCATGAACTTTCCTATCCAAAAAACCGATGCCCAATGGCAAGCCCTGCTGGACAGCAAAAACGCCGAACCGGGGGCCTTGCAAATCACGCGCCGCGCCGCCACCGAACGCCCTTTTACCGGAAAATACCAAACCCACTGGGCCGATGGCAGCTACCACTGCATTTGCTGCGGAGCCGCGTTGTTCGATGCAGCAAGCAAATTTGATGCTGGCTGCGGCTGGCCGAGCTTCTCACAGGCCATTGCCGAAGCCATCACCGAAATCACGGACCACAGCCACGGCATGGTGCGCGTTGAAACCGTGTGCAGCCGCTGTGGGGCCCATTTGGGCCATGTTTTTGAAGACGGCCCTGCACCCACAGGCCTGCGCTACTGCATGAATTCGGCCTCTTTGGACTTTGCGCCCAGCACCTCCTGAACCGGCATTGACCGCCCTGCTACCCCATGAAAATCCTGCTCGACTTTTTCCCCATCATCTTGTTCTTCGTAGCTTTTAAGCTCTGGGGAATTTACGCTGCTACCGCAGTGGCTATTGCGGCCACCGTGCTGCAAATTGGCTACCTGCGCTACAAACACGGCAAAGTCGAGCCGATGCAGTGGCTGAGTTTGGGCGTGATTGTGCTGTTTGGCGGTGCCACGCTGCTGGCACAAAGCGAGACCTTTATCAAATGGAAGCCCACCGTGCTCTACTGGCTCATGGGCGGCACCCTGCTGGTCGGACAAGTGCTGTTCCAGAAAAACTTTATCAAGCACCTGATGGGCGCACAGGTGCAGCTGCCCGAGAGCGTTTGGCGCACCCTGAACTGGGCGTGGGCGGTATTTTTTGGCGCGATGGGCGCACTCAACCTGTGGGTAGCCTACCAATTTGACACCGACACTTGGGTCAACTTCAAACTGTTTGGTGGCATGGGCCTGATGCTGGTTTTTGTGATTGGACAAGCGCTGTACCTTGGCCGCTACATCAAAGAAACCGACACCCCCAAGGATGCCCAGCCATGATGCACCCCACCGACCAAGCCAGCACAGCACCGGCCATGGCACAAAGCCTGCGCACGGCACTGACCCCGACAGCCCTCGAGGTGCTCGACGAGAGCCACGCCCACGCCGGCCACGCAGGGGCCAACGGCACCGGCGTTGGTACCCATTTTCGGGTGCGGATTGCCTCACCTTTCTTTACCGGCCTGACACGCGTTCGCCAGCATCGCCTTGTGTATGATGCGCTGCAAGAATTTATAGACCGTGGTGTCCATGCCATCGCCATAGAGATTCTCTGACCCCAGTGAGGCACACGCCCTATGGCATGCCAGTCACCAGCCTCCAGATTCCCTTCTATTTTTTGGATTCCGAATGAAGAAAAAGCTCCTGTCTAGCCTTGTCGCCGCAGCCTTGTTGGGCATCGCTGCCCTGCCCGTTAGCGCACAAAACTTGGCCATCGTCAATGGCAAACCCGTGCCTAAAGAGCGCTTCGAAGCCGTCAAACAGCAAGTCGAACGCACTGGCCGCCAAGTGACGCCCGAGATCGAAGCCCGCGTCAAAGACCAAATCATCACCGCCGAAGTTTTCACCCAAGAAGCACAAAAACTCGGTTTAGATGGCACCGGTAACTTCCGTGCCCAAATGGAGCTGGCGCGCCAACAAATCTTGATTAACGAATTGTTTGCCGACTACCAAGCCAAAAATGCAGTGACCGACGCTGAAATTCAGGTCGAATACGACAAATTCGTTGCAGCCAACGGTGGCAAAGAGTACAAAGCCAGCCACATTTTGGTCGCCAAAGAAGACGAAGCCAAGGCCATCATTGCCGCCATCAAAAAGGGCGGCAAGTTTGAAGACATCGCCAAAAAGCAATCCAAGGACCCAGGTTCTGGTGCCAAGGGTGGCGATCTCGATTGGGCCAACCCCAACAGCTACGTGCCTGAATTCACCGAAGCTCTGATCAAGCTCGAAAAGGGCAAAATGACCCAAACTCCGGTCAAGAGCCAGTTTGGTTGGCACATCATCCGCTTGGACAACCTGCGCCAAGCACAGCTACCTAAGCTCGATGAGGTCAAGCCCCAAGTCGCCCAGCAACTGCAACAGCAAAAACTGGCCAAGTACCAAGAAGACCTGCGCGCCAAAGCCAAGGTCGAATAATCCGGTTGAACAGAACCCACAACGCGGCTTAGGCCGCGTTTTTTTTCCATAACCACAACGCCCCCATCAATACCGGCTGGTGCAGCAGGTAGTAACTCAGGCTGGTACGCCCCAACCACACCAAGGGGCGCACGATGGCGGGCACACAGGCCTGACACCACCGTGGTTGATGCGCCCACAGCCAGCGCCCAGTTGCCAGCCCCCACCAGACCACGCCCAACCAAGGCAAGACGGGCACATAGTCTTCGGTGTATGGCTTGTGCGACACCAACCCCAACCAGTTGAGCGACTTGGCATTGAACAGCCCCGCCCACTGCACCATCGGCCCGGCCAGCAGCACCTGTGCCAGCCAAGGCAATGCCAAAGCCACCCCACCGGCCAGCCACAGCACCGCCACGCTCCACCGGCCTGTGCAGCGCGCCAGCAACAGCATGACCGCCATGCCATGCAACACACCAAAATAGATAAAGCTCTGTGGAAACACCAGCCACGAGCCGATGCTCACCAGCAAGGCTCCCGTCGCAATCTGCGCCCAGCGGCGACGAAAACGCCCCCAGCTTTGGCCCTGGCACAACGCCAATGCCTGCCCTAGACCCGCACAAAACAAAAACAAACTCACGATAGCGCTGCGCTGGTGCGTCCAAAACGGATCGCTGAGGAAGTTTTGCGGCCAATGGCCAGCATACGACAAATCAAAGCACAGGTGAAAAACCGTCATCCAGACCATCGCCAAGCCACGCAGGGCATCAACGCTATCAAAACGCACCGATGGCGTATGGCCGGACAAGGACGGAGGATGGGTATTTATCGAGCGGCGATGAGAAGATAAATACCGAAACGCCATTTTTAGACCCCAGAAAACAAAAAAGACTTGCTGTCAAATTCCTATCGTTGCAGGCTTGGCTAACGCTCAGGCCCTGCTCTCTCGAATAATTTTGGCTACTTTCCGCAGGTAGACTGGATCGAAATACTGTCGTGTGCTCGACTCTCGGCTGAAGGGCTTCTTACCTTATCTTCGTGTCTGATTTCATCGGACCACAACCACCCTCTTATTTTTCTGAGTGAAAATCGCGCTGCAAACCTCCAAAATTCATGAACGGAAAAATGTATGAAGATGCTCAAGAAAACTTGTTTTCTGCTGGCTGCCATGGCGTTGGCAGCATCGATGGCCAATGCCACCGATCTGAAAGATATTCAGGCGCGTGGCGAGTTGCGCCATCTGGGCATTAAATATGCCAACTTCGTGACCGGTGCTGGTGATGGTTTCGATGTCGAATTAACGCAGGGCTTTGCCAAGTACATCGGGGTGAAGTACACCTTAGTCTACTCCGACTTTTACAACGTGATCCGCGACGTGCTGGGCAAAGACGTGGTACGCAAGGGAGCCGAGGTGACGCTGGTCGGTGACTTTCCCGTCAAGGGCGACATGATCGCCACTGGCTTCACCATGCTGCCTTGGCGCGAGGCGGTGCTGCTTTATTCCAAACCCACCTTCCCATCGCAGGTGCTGCTGGTTGCGCGTGCTGACTCCAACTTCACACCGATCAAAGGCAGCAAGGACTTGCCCAAGGACATTCAAGAAACCAAGGCCCTGATTGGCAAAAACAGCCTTTTGGTGATGGAACGTACCTGCTTGGATCCATCCAACTACGCACTCAAAGGTGTCGGTATTGACCTGAAGTCCTATACAAAAAACACCAACCTCAATGAAATGGTGCCAGCCCTGCTCAACAAAGAAGCGGAACTGACATTGCTTGACGTGCCCGATGCAATTCTGGATTTGAAAAAGTGGGCCGGAAAAATCAAGGTGATTGGCCCGATTTCAGAGCATCAGGAACTGGCCGCAGCCTTTCCCAAGGATGCCCCCGAATTGCGCAAGGCTTTCGATGAATACCTCGTCAAGGTAAAAGCCGACGGTAGCTATGACAAACTGGTGGACAAATACTACCCCGGCATTCGCCGTTATTTTCCAGAGTTTTTCGCCCGTAAAAATTGATGTGGCCGTCATCGTCACCCATCTAATTTGAGGCATATTTGAGGCCTATGGCACTCTTTGGGCGCGTCACGCAGCGATGGCCAGTGCTACTGGCCATCGCTTTTTGTTTGTACACCTTGGTTCTGTTGTGGAACGTTTTTGGTGCGCAGGCTTTATTGCGCTCTACAGCTGATGCCAGATTGGTAGCAGATGGGCAGCGAAGGGCGGCAGCCATTGGCGACTTTCTGGTCGATCGCCGTAATGATACGGTTGACCTTTCTGCAAGCCGTGAAATCGAGGACTACTTGGTCAATAAGGCGCTGGGCATGTCACTCCAGTATGGCTTGATCGCCAACTTGGATGCCATCGACCAACGCTTGCGGGGCAAATTGGAGCAAAAAGTCATTCGTGGCATACCGCTGTTTAGCGACCTGGCCTATTTTGATGAGGACGGTGAGCCACTCTCTACACTCTCCGCCAACAGCGATGCCCGGGTTTCCCTAGCACAGGGCTTCAAACTGGCCCCCAAATTGAGCATCGAACCGGACAAGCAACTCATCGTCGCCAGTGCCCCGGTGATGTTTAAAGATATCTACAGCGGCGTGGTGGTGAGCACGGGCGATCTGACGAAACTTGCCCCCTTGTTGATGGCCAGCGGTAACAACAATGCCACGGGGACGTACCAAGAACTGTTGATTTCGCCTGACGGACTTGCACTAATATCCAGTGGCAGCTCAATGAGCGCTGACAAGGCATGGGTGCAGGAACTGATGCAAAAGCCTGTCGATGCGCTATTGCCGTTATCAGATTTTTCGCACGCACCTGCCAACACGTTGGACTCCTTGGTGCTGCGCAGCGCGATACCCGGTATGCCACTGTCTCTGGTTACCGTGATTGACCTCGAGACAGCTTATGGCCACACCAGTTCTAGCAGCTTCTTGGTATCCCTGAGTATTTTCCCGTTATTGCTATTGCTAGCAACAGTAGCGTTGGATCGGCAACGCCAGCGCACGCTGCAACTGCAGCATGACAACTCAGCACTCGCTGAAGAGGTAGCCCGGCGTGAAGCGCTGGAGCAGGAACTGCGCAACAACAATACCCAACTCGAACAAATGGCCGACGAGCTGCAGCTCAACGTGGACCGCGCTGAGCACGCCAGTCGGGCCAAGTCAGAATTCTTGGCCACCATGAGCCATGAAATCCGCACGCCTATGAATGGGGTCATAGGCATGACCGATCTGACCCTTGACACAGAGCTGACCACGGAGCAGCGCGACTACCTGAACATTGTCAAATCATCGGCCGATGGCCTACTGACCATCATCAACGACATTCTCGATTTCTCCAAGATGGAAGCCGGCAAGATGGCGGTGGAGAACATCAGCTTTGACCTGCACATTCTGGTTAATGCCGTAATGAAATCCTTGTCCGTGCGCGCGCAAGAACGCAGACTTGAACTCATTTGCGATGTGCAGCCTAATGTGCCCCGCCAAGTGGCGGGTGATCCGGGGCGGCTGCGCCAGATTCTGATAAATCTTCTCAACAATGCCATCAAGTTCACCGAACACGGCGAGGTCGAATTGTCCGTGCGGGTTCATGCCGAACAAAATGGGTTAATCCAACTGTCATTCAGGGTACGCGACACCGGTATTGGTATCCCGTCAGACAAACAGAAGCTCATTTTCGAGGCCTTTACCCAAGAGGATGCATCCACCACCCGCCGCTTCGGTGGCACTGGACTGGGTCTGACCATTTCCAGTCGACTCGCAGGACTGATGGGTGGGCACATCGGGGTCGAAAGCGAGGAAGGCAAGGGCAGCACCTTTCATGTCCTGCTACCGTTTGGCCGGGTCACCGACGACCATCTACCTGCCCCACAGCAGGATCTTCAAGGCTTGCGGGTTTTGCTGGTCGATGACAACGCAGTCAATCGGCAGGTGCTGGGACGCATGGTACAGCGCTGGGGCATGCAGCTTACCGAAGCCGTATCTGGGGCACAGGCACTACAGCTGCTGGCCGATACAACTGCGCCAGGGTTTGATCTGCTGTTGACCGATTTCCTGATGCCGGGCATGGATGGATTTCAGCTGGTGTCCCAAATCAAGCAAGAACAGCGGTATCAGCACCTCAAAATCGTCTTGCTGTCGTCTGCAGCCAACCCAGGTCAGGGTGCCCAATGCCGGGAACTCGGCATTGACGGCTACCTGACCAAACCTGTGGCCCGACACGAACTCGAACAGATGCTACGGACGGCGCTGGTTGCCCGGGTCGGTACAGAACACGCCTCGAACACATCCCCGGCACCCATCACCCCAAACAACATTCAAGAACAGCAGGTGGTTTTGAAGATACTGGTGGCAGAAGACAATTTAGTGAACCAAAAGCTCATCTCCGTGCTGCTGGGAAAATGGGGGCACGAAGTGGTGATCGCCAACCATGGTCAGGAAGCGCTGGATCTGTTCGACGAACGCGCCTTTAACCTGATCCTGATGGACATGCAAATGCCCGTGATGGGAGGCCTAGAAGCGACACGCCTGATCCGACAACGGGAAGCTGCCAACCCTGGTTTACGCAAGACCATGATCTATGCGCTAACGGCTGCGGCCCTTGCTGACGAACAGGAAGCTGGGCTGATGGCAGGATTGGACGGCTACCTGACCAAGCCCATCAATAAAAAGCAGCTTCAGGAGATATTGAACCGACAAAGCGCCGTCAGTCTGCACTGAGGACACCACGGCGCAACTGGTCGCGCTCCATGGACTCAAACAGCGCCTTGAAGTTGCCCTCGCCAAAGCCATCATCGCCCTTGCGTTGAATAAACTCAAAGAACACCGGGCCCAACATCGTTTCCGAAAAAATTTGCAGTAGCAGGCGGCGCTCACCTTGTTTGCTGACACCATCGAGCAAAATGCCACGACTTTGAAGGGCCTGCACGTCTTCGCCGTGGTGGGGTAGACGGCCTTCCAGCATGTCGTAATAGGTGGCAGAGGGTGCGGTCATCAGCGGCACGCCCGCCTTCTTCAGACCGTCTAGGGTACTGATGAGGTCGTCTGTCAGCAACGCGATGTGCTGAATGCCTTCGCCATTGAACTGCATCAGGTACTCCTCAATCTGGCCGGACTTGCCCGATGCTTCTTCGTTCAGCGGGATTCGGATCAAGCCGTCGGGCGCGGTCATGGCACGCGAGGTCAGTCCCGTGTATTCGCCCTTGATATCAAAGGAGCGCAGCTCGCGGAAGTTAAAGATGCGTTCGTAAAAACCACCCCAAAACGCCATGCGTCCACGGTATACATTGTGGGTCAGGTGGTCGATGGTCTTGAGTCCGTGGCCCACGGGATGGCGATCGACACCGGGGAGAAATTCAAAGTCAATATCGTAGATCGACTTGCCATCTTCAAAACGGTCAATCAGGTACAAAGGTGCGCCGCCAATGCCTTTGATCGCTGGCAAGCGCAGTTCCATCGGGCCGGGCGCAATCTCTACCGGCTGTGCGCCCTGTTCCAGCGCCCGCGCATAGGCCTTGTGCGAATCACGCACCCGAAATGCCATGCTACAGGCACATGGGCCGTGCTCAGCGGCAAAGTAGGCAGCGTGGCTTTTGGGTTCACGGTTGATGATGAAATTGATGTCGCCCTGACGGTACAAATCCACATCTTTAGAGCGGTGGCGGGCCACATGCACAAAGCCCATGCGCTCAAACACTGGCTCTATGACACCGGGTGTGGGGGATGCAAACTCGACGAATTCAAACCCCATGAGTCCCATGGGGTTGTCAAAAAGGTCGGCCATAGTGTCTCCTCAGTTGCATATTTTGAACCCTTGATTGTGGTCAAAACTGAACGCACGATGTGCGCAAGTTGGCTCAGGAAACCCGAATTTATGCACAATTCATGCATGAACCAAGAGAAAAATGATGATCTATTGCTCGACAAGTTCGACATCGGTTTACTCGCCGCATTGCAAAAGGATGCGCGCGCTACCAACCAGCAGGTGGGTGAGCAAATTCACCTTTCGGCCTCCCAAGTCAGTCGGCGCATTCAACGACTCGAAGGCAGCGGGATCATCCGCCGCTACGTCGGCTTGCTCGACCCAGCCACGCTGGGCTTAGGGGTACGGGCCATCAGTTATGTGACCCTCAGTCGCCACGGGGGTGACGAAGGCCTCGCGTTTGAGCGCGAAATTGCTGCTATACCCGAAGTACTGGACTGCTACTCGGTGGCCGGCGAGTCCGACTACATTTTGCAAATCGTGGCCGCCGATCTGGGGGTCTTGTCCGAATCGGTGCTGCGCAAGCTGACACGGATCAGCGGCGTGGCCCATATTCGCTCCAACATCGTGTTGAACTGCATCAAATCGAGCACCGAGCTTCCACTGGGCCACATTGGCCGGACAGAGGGCGCAGCGCGCAGGGTGCGCGTTGCCGCGCAGTAAGGCTAGACGCATCGTTCAACCAGAAAGAGGCAGAAAAATATGTTTTCCTCAAAAACTACGATCAAGCTCGGTCTTGTCGCTGTCACTGCATTCACTGGGCTGACTGCTTGCACAGCACTCAGCACGCCCCATGGCAATGCGGTTATGCATCCCGATCCTGCCCCAGCAGGGGCCTACGCCATACCGGTACAGCCCGAGGGGACCAGTGCGCTGTCTGAAAAAACGGGTTGGGCGACCCGCACGCTTGCAGTAGCAGCGGCCAATCCGCTGGCAACCGAGGCAGGATTGCAAATTTTGCGGGCCGGGGGCAGCGCAGTGGACGCTGCCATTGCAGTGCAAATGGTACTCACCCTTGTCGAGCCACAATCGAGCGGCATTGGGGGTGGGGCATTCTTATTGCATTTTGATGGAAAAAGCACGCAGGCCTTTGATGGCCGTGAGACAGCACCAGCCAAAGCCCGCCCCGCGCTTTTTTTAAAGCCTGACGGTAAGCCGCTGGCCTTCGCTGATGCCGTAGTGGGTGGACGATCGGTCGGGACACCGGGCGTAGTGCGGATGCTGGCACTTGCCCACCAGACCCATGGGCGTTTACCTTGGGCACAGTTGTTTAGACCCGCCATTGATCTTGCTACCCAAGGCTTTCGGGTCAGCTCCCGCATGGCAACCCTGTTGGCCGATGGACACGATCTCAAGAATGACCCCATAGCGGCAGCCTACTTTTTTGACGACCAAGGCAAGCCTTGGCCACAAGGGCATCTACTGCGCAACCCCGAACTGGCAGCTGTGTTGCAACGCATTGCGCTGGAAGGCCCTGATGCACTCATGACGGGTGATATAGCCCGTGCCATCACGCAGACCGTGCAACACCATCCCACCCAGCCGGGCACACTGTCGATGGAGGACTTGGCAGCCTACCGGCCCTTGGTACGTGACCCCTTGTGTTTTGACTACACGGTCGCTGCGGGTGTCGCACCGGCAAAACCACAGGCCAAAGAGTACCGGGTGTGTGGCATGCCACCGCCCAGCTCTGGCACTCTTGCGATGGGTCAAATTCTGGGGCTACTGAACCATACGCCTGCTGCCGCGTTGCCTTTGCACAATGGTGTGCCATCGGCTGACTGGTTGCACCTTTACACGGACGCATCACGTCTGGCATTTGCCGATCGTGCCCAGTATGTCGCAGACCCGGCCTTTACCTCTGCACCGGGTGGTGACTGGAATAGCATGTTGGCCCCGCGCTATCTGGCCCTGCGTGCCAAAAAGATAGACACCCGTTCTTCAGGGCAAAGCATCCAGAACGTGCCTCCCGGAAACCCTGGCGATCAACCCTTGGCCTATGGCTCGATGCCGGAACAACCGGAGTATGGAACCTCGCATATTTCGGTGGTAGATGCCTTTGGCAATGCTCTGGCGATGACCACGACCATCGAAGCTGCTTGGGGGTCGCGCCTCATGGTCAATCGCGGTGCGGGGCTGGCGGGTGGCTTTTTGCTCAACAACGAACTGACCGACTTCAGCTTCAGCCCCACGGCGGCTGATGCAAAGCCCATTGCCAACCGGGTAGAACCCGGCAAGCGACCGCGCTCGTCTATGTCTCCTACGCTGGTGTTTGATAAGGCCACGGGGCAATTGGCCTTGAGTGCTGGCAGTCCGGGTGGCGCACTCATCATTCATTTCACCGCCAAGACCCTCTATGGGGTTTTGAATTGGGGGCTGAACGTGCAGGAGGCTATTAATCTGCCCAATTTTGGCTCCTTGGGTGGCCCGACCCTGATGGAAGAAAAGCGTTTTGATCGCGCAACAGTGCAAGCATTGCAAGCGCGCGGCCATTCTGTCGTGGAAATGCCTATGCCAAGTGGCTTACAGGCCATTCAGCGCATGCCCTCTGGTTATTTCGGCGGAGCCGACCCTCGGCGTGAAGGTGTGGTGATGGGGGATTGAAGTCCCCCTCACGGCTCCGTCACAAAACCGATCTTGCGAACCCCAGCGCGCTGGGCTGCTGCCATGGCTTGGGCCACGCGCTCGTAGCGCACCTCTTTGTCACCACGAATGTGCAGGTCGGGCTGGGGCTCTTTGGCAGCCTCGGTTTTCAGTTGGTTCTCTAGTTCGCTGTCGGCAATGGCGTTGCCGTTCCAGAAGTAAGCGCCATCGGCGGCCACGCTCAGGCGCACCGTTTCGGGCTTAATGCGTTCGGGCTGGTTCACGGCGCGGGGCAAATCGACGTTGACCGAATGCTTCATCACCGGCACCGTGATGATGAAGATAATCAGCAACACCAGCATGACATCGACCAGCGGTGTCATGTTGATTTCATTCATCACCTCATCGGTATCGTCTTGGGTTCCGAAGGCCATTTCAAGCCCCTTTCTTCAGGGGCAAAACGTTGGTCGGTGTGGCACCGCTAGAGACCCGTGCCCCGGTGACAAAGTAGGCATGCAGGTCGTGGGCAAAGCTGTTCAAGCGAATCAAAACCGACTTGTTGCCGCGCACCAGCGCGTTGTAGCCCAGCACGGCCGGAATCGCCACCGCCAAGCCCAAAGCGGTCATGATGAGCGCCTCGCCGATGGGGCCAGCAACCTTGTCGATGGTCGATTGCCCCGAGGTGCCAATCGCCAGCAGTGCGTGGTAAATGCCCCAAACGGTGCCAAACAAACCAATAAATGGGGCTGTAGAGCCTACCGAGGCCAAAATTGCCAAGCCCGATTGCAGCCGCGCGGTGAATTCGTCAATGCAGTTGCGCAAGCAGCCCGTAACCCAGTCGCTCACGTCCAAACTGTCGTGCAACTGGGCTTTGGTGCTCTGGTGGTGGGCGGTGGCTTCGCGCCCTTCCAGTGCCAATTGGCGAAATGGGTTGGCCGGGTCAGCCCCGAGTTTTTCCAGTCCGGCAGCAAAATCTTCGCTGTGCCAAAAACCTTGTGCGGCCCGGGCGTTTTTCTTGAATCGAACGATGTCCAGCGCCTTGAGCACCATAACGATCCACGAGGCCAGCGACATCGCCAGCAGCAGCACTGCCACAAAGCGGGTCACGAAGTCGCCCTGAAGCCAAACATTGGCGAGGCCAAATTGCGATTGCATAAAAACTCCTAAAAATTATTCGAGAACAAAATTGATCGGCACCACGTTCCACATGGCCTCGGCCACGCCGTTGCGCTTGCCGGGCACAAAGCGCCAACGCATCACGGCATCTTGGGCTTGGCGGTCTAAGCGTTCATAGCCGCTCGATTGCTGCAATTCGACCTTTTGCGGCAGGCCATCGGCACCAATCAACACCCGCAGCAGCACTTTGCCCTGTTCGCCCATGCGTTTGCTGATGGTCGGATAGCCGGGGGCGGGGTTTTGCAGGTAGGCGGCGTTGCTCGATGGCAGTTCGATGCGCGGGGGCGCTGCCGGTGCAGGTGGGGCCGGTGCCGCTGGTGGCGCAGCCGGGGCGGGCACAGGGGCCGGAGTTGGGCTGGGGTCAGGGGCTGGAGCGGCCACCACAGGGGCATGGGGCGTGGCAGGGGCATCGGCCACGGCCAACGGTGCGGGGGCTGGGCGTAGTGCCGGGGACTTGGGGGCAGCGGCAGGCGGGGTCGGTAGCGCCGGTGCAGCGCGGGGCGTGGGGGGCTGCGGCGGCGCTGGCGCAGTGGGGGCGATCAATTCGGCGATGACTTCGGCAGGAACAACGACTTCGACCGCCGGGCGCACCAACCCTGATTGCAGTGCCCACAGTCCAGCCACGTGCAAAAGCACGACACCAGCGATCACCGTAGTGCGCAGTGGCAGGCCTATGGGGGAAGAAAAACGGTCAAACTCTTGCATAAAAATGATAGCACCAAAATGAGTGCAGTATGGGGCTAGCGGCCTATTAGATTCAAATTAACGGCGAAAAACCCACCACACAGCCCCCAGCACCAGCAGAGGGCTTGCAACCAAGGTAGATACGATCAGCATAGGACAAAGGGGGGTGGATTATCCATGTGAAGATGCCGCCGTTAACCCTGCAAAACAAGGGCCGGTGTTGCGTGGGTCAGCGTGGCGCAGCCGGTCAGGGCCATGGCGATTTCCAGCTCATCGCGCAGCAAGCGCAGCACATGCGCCACCCCTGCGGCACCGGCATGGGCCAAGCCGTACAGGGCCGGGCGGCCAATCAGCACCGCGCTGGCCCCCAAAGCGACGGCCTTGAGCACATCGGTGCCCCGGCGGATGCCACCATCGACCAGCAAAGGCAGTGCCCCTTGCACGGCATCGGCAATGCGCGGCAGTGCGTGGGCGGTGGCGGGCGCGGTGTCGAGGGTACGGCCCCCGTGGTTCGAGACGATCAAGCCCGCAACGCCCAGCGCGGCGGCTTGGCGCGCATCGTCGGGGTGCAATACCCCTTTGAGCAACACCGGCAGCCGGGTGATCGATTGCAGCCATTGCACATCCTCCCACGTTGGGGCATGGTGCAGCAGGGCATCAAACAGCGCACTTTGCCCAGCCCGCAAAGGCACCGACGGCGGCGGAGCCAGCCCCGCAAGGTTGACGGCGCTGATGCCCGCAGGTACCCGAAAATCGGCCCGGCGCTCGCGGTCGCGCGCACCGCTGGTCGGGGCATCGACGGTCAACACCAAGGCCTCGTAGCCTGCGGCCTCGGCGCGTTGCACCAGCGTGCGGGTAAAGCCCCTGTCGTGCTGCAAATAAAGCTGAAACCACAACGGGCCACGGCCCGCATCGCCTAAAAAGGCTTCGGCCACCGTTTCGAGCGCAGTGCTGGCTTGGGTACTGAGCACCAAGCCCGCACCCAGCGCGGCGGCGGCATAGGCGCTGGCGCGTTCGCCATCGGGGTGGGCCATGCACTGAAATGCCACCGGTGCCAGCAAAATCGGGTGCGCCAGCGTGCGCCCCAGCAGCGTGGTGCGGGTGTGACCGCCCGCCAGCGGGCGCAGCACGCGCGGCTGCAACACCAGCGCATCCCAAGCGCTGCGGTTGGCACGCAGGGTGATCTCGTCGGCTGCACCTCCGCTGAAATAGGCCCAAGCGCTGTCGTCCAGACGCAAGCGCGCTTGCCGCTCGTGGTCAGCGAGGCAGGCGGTACCGGACGAAATAGGGTGCAGGGCAGGGGTGTATGGCATTTTTATCACCAAAATGGCTGCTAGCGCTTACAGGGCAAGAACTAATAGCTATTAAAAAAGGAGCATCAGGTGTCGGCCCACATGCGCAGCAGGTTGTGGTAGGTGCCGGTCAAGCCGACCACGGCAGGAGATGTCTCGCCGATGCTGGCACGCAAGCGCAGCAAATCCATGTCCATACCAAACAGCAATTGGCGCTGCTCGGTCGAACGCACCATGCTCTCGATCCAAAAAAAACTGGCGATGCGCGCCCCGCGCGTCACCGGGGCCACCTGGTGCACCGTCGAGCTGGGGTAAAGCACCATATCGCCCGCAGGCAGCTTGATGGCGCGTTCGCCCTGTGCCTCTTTGATGAGCAATTCGCCGCCATCGTATTCGGTCGGGTCGGCCAAAAACAGGGTGCAAGACAGGTCGCTGCGCACCCATTGCTCGGTAGCTTTGGAGTGCAGCACCGCCCCATCGACATGGTTGCCGTAAAAATTGCTCTCTCCGCTGTAGCGGTTGAACAGTGGATTGAAGATTTTTTTCGGCAGGGCCGCCGAAAAAAACAGCGCATCCCGGTGCAGCGCAGCCAGCACCAGAGCGCGCAACTGGCGCGCGGCGGCGCTGTCTTGGGCCAATTGCTCGTTGCGCTTGTGCGCCAGCGCCTGCCCGCCAGCGCTGGTGCGGCCATCCATCCACGGCGCATCGTCGCCCAGCAGCTGGCGGGCGCTGTGGACTTCGTCCGCCGTCAAAATGTTTTTCAGGTGCAAGAACATCTTAAAACCGCGATTTGAGCGTCAACTGCACGCTACGGGCAGCACCGGGGGCATAAAAGCCCCGGTACAAGGTGTCGGCGTAGAGCTTGTTGGTCAAGTTGCTGATGTTGAGTTTGAGCGAGGTTTTGTCGTCCAAGCTGTATTCGGCCATGGCATCGGCGGTGACAAAGCTGTCGGCGGTCACGTTGCGCGCCCCTTCAGGGTTTTGCTGGCCCCGGTAGTTCAGGCCCGCACCCAAGCGCACCTTGGGTGTCACGGCGTAGGTGCTCCAGAGGCTGCCGCTTTGCTTGGGTGTCAGGCCGGGGCGGTCGCCCTGCACTTGGGCACCGCCACCGTTGGCGGCCAACACCACATTGCTTTGGTCGATTTTGGCGTTCGGAATCCAGCTATGGTTGAAGAACACCTCCCATTGCGGCGTGATGCGGCCTGCAAAGTTGACTTCAATCCCCGCCGCATGGCGCTTGCCCGACAGCAGTTGCTGCTGCGACGCGGTGTCGGGGTCGGTGTTGCGCTCGTTGTATTTTTCGCTGTAGAAAGCAGCAATGCCCAAGGAGGCACGTTTCTCAAAAATCTCAAACTTGCCGCCGATCTCCAGATTGCGGCTCTTTTCGGGGTCGGTGTTGGCAGTTTTGGCGGTGGCCGCGCTGGGGTTGGCAAATTGGTAAGTGTCGCCCGAAGTGTTGTACGAGGTGCCGTAAGAGACGTAGTACGAGGCTACATCGCTAGGCTGGTAAAGCGCACCTACGCGCGGACTCCACAGACCATCTGAGCGGGCATGGTCAAGGTTGGTGCTGCTGTGGTACGAGGCCTTGAACAGGTCGTAGCGCAGGCCCGCCACCAATTTGACCGTCTGCGTCAGGGCCATCGTGTCTTGCACGTACAGGCCCAAATTGCGGGCGGTAAAGGTGTTGTAGGCCGGAGCGCCACGGGTATCGGCGCGCCAATCGCCATTGTTGGGGCTGCCTACCGTGGTGTTGATGCCGCTGGCGGTGCCGGCAAAGTTTTGGTTGCGCTTGGCATCGTCTTGGTACAGATCGGCACCGGCAATCAGGTCGTGCTTTTGGCCCAGCCACTGAAAGCTGTTGGTGTAATCGCTTTGCAGTTGCGTCAGATCGCTCGTGCCCACGCGCCCCTTGGGGGTGCGGGTAATGACGGTACGGTCGTTGATGTTGTCGATGGTGGTGCCAGCGGCAAAACGGATCGCGCTGGCCCAGAGATCGCGCTCGTAGCGACCGTGGCGCAGGCGGGTTTTCAGCTCGCCGTTGTCGTCAAAGCGGTGAATATGCCCCAGCGTGACGTACTGCGCCGAGGTGTTCAGATAATCGCTGTTCAGGCCATAGTAATTGCGCGCTGGCAGCGAGGGCGCGATCACCCCATTTTTCAAGAACCAAGGGTGGTTGTAGAGCGGTTTACCCTGCACATCAAGGTAGTACAACCCGACCGAGAACTCATCGCGGGTGCCGATGCCCCAGCTATAGGTCGGGGCGATGCCGCTTTTTTGTTGCCCTGCGCCAAAGTTTTCCGCGTTGTGCAACAAGGCATTGACGCGAAACGCATCATCGTCGCCAGTTTTAAAGTTGAAGTCCCCAGTCAATCGGTGCTGCTGCCCCGTGCCCAAGGTGTAGCTGGCCTCGTGCTGGTCGATCAGCAGAGGTGCTTTGTTAACCTGATTGACCACGCCGCCGGTCGAACCCTTGCCAAACAACATCGAGGCCGAGCCTTTGAGCACCTCAATGCGGTCGTTGTTGAAGGTGTCGCGCTCGTACAGCGGGGCATCTTTCATACCGTCGATATAGATATCTCCAGCCTGACCGAGCGAGAACCCGCGCAAGCGCACATCTTCTTCGCCGGTTTCGCCCGCCTGAAAAGTCACCCCTGCGGTGGTGCGCAGCACCTCGCGAAAGTCGTCTTGGTTGCGGTCGGCCATCAGGCGCTCGGTAAAAACCGTGACGCTTTGCGGAATATCACGCAGCTCTTGATTGCCTTTGCCAATCGTCGTTTTTTGCACCTGCAAGGTGTCCTTGCTTTGGATTTGTGCTTTTTCACGCACCGTGATGGTCGACAGCGTAGCGCCTGCCGCGCCTTCTGGGGTAGCGCTGGTCGTTTGCGCCCAACTGCCCATAGATGCTGCCAACATCAGCGCCCCCAGTGGCAGCAAGGCTTTGTCTGTACCTGCATGCAGCGCCAACGGCGTGGCCGGGGCCTGCGTGGGCCGTGGATGTTTCTTCAAGCGCTGGGTGTGTTTTTTTGCCAAGGCGGCCTCCGTCAGTTTGCAATGTGGACGTAATCTTAAACCAAATAGTATTCATTCTCATTTAGATTAAAGAAAAAACACACTCCATGCTGATTTACAGGCAAAAAAAAAGCCGGCAAAGCCGGCTTTAAAGGGAATGCACAACAGAGTGCTTACTTGACATGCTTGCCGATCAAGCCGGCCATCTCAAACATGGACACTTGCGGCTTGCCGAAAACTTTCTTCAGCTTGGCATCTGCATTGATGTTGCGCTTGTTCGCGGCATCTT
Source organism: Burkholderiaceae bacterium (assembly GCA_019751915.1). GTDB lineage: Bacteria > Pseudomonadota > Gammaproteobacteria > Burkholderiales > Burkholderiaceae_C > Simplicispira. The sequence goes on along the minus strand of JAIEMS010000006.1, from coordinate 122,858 downwards.
GCAGATTGTTGGCCTTGATATAGACCCACAGTTTGCTGATGATTTCGGTGCGCGGCAGCGGTGCAGCGCCCACCACAGCGGCCAATTCGGCGCTGGGCGTGAGGGGCTTCATGAAAGCTGCGTTAGGCGTGCGCTTTTTAGCCGCTGCGACCGCTGGTTCAGCGGCGACAGGGGCCGCAACTGCGGCGGCTTTGGCGGGGGCTTTTTTTGTAGTTGCCATGTTGGGTTTTCCTTTTTCGGGGGGCGGTCATTGAACCAGCGAAAACCTGCTTCTCCACTGGCACGGTGATGCTAATGGGAAAAAATGGTTTTCTTGGCGCAGGGTGGTTTTTTTTCGGTGTGCTGCTCAGTGGCAGGTTGGTTGGTTGTTGACGATACGCTTGAGCGCATCGGTGCTCACAATGCGTACATGGCGCTGCTTGACTTCGACGATACCTTCTTCGACAAATTTGGAAAAAGTTCGGCTAACAGTTTCGAGTTTGAGTCCTAAATAACTGCCAATTTCTTCGCGCGTCATGCGCAGCACCAGCTCAGACTGCGAAAAGCCGCGCGCATGCAAGCGCTGCACCAAATTGAGCAAAAACGCTGCCAGTCGCTCCTCGGCACGCATACTGCCCAGCAACAGCATAACGCCGTGCTCGCGCACGATCTCGCGGCTCATGATCTTGTGGACATGGTTTTGCAGGGCTGTGACTTCGCGCGAAAGCTCTTCGATGCGCTCAAACGGCATGACGCAAACCTCGGCATCTTCCAGTGCCACGGCATCGCAGGTGTGGTGGTCGTTGACGATACCGTCCAGACCGATGACCTCACCGGCCATCTGAAAACCCGTCACCTGATCGCGCCCATCTTCGGTAGCGACGCAGGTCTTGAAAAATCCGGTGCGAATCGCATATAGCGAAGTGAACGCTTCGCCATTGCGAAACAGTGTGCTGCCGCGTTTGATTTTGCGCCGTATGGCAATGATGTCGTCGATGCGCTTGAGCTGCTCATCACTGAGCCCCAGCGGCATGCAAAGCTCTCGCAAGTTGCAATTGTTGCAGGCGACTTTGATGGTTTGTAGGCTCATAAGGAAAGACACAACTCCAGATAACAGGCCGCAAACGCGCGGTACCGGCGGTGCCGACAGGGACACGGTAGTGGCCCATCAATTCACTGATTTGCATCAAATTATCACCTATCCTTCTGGAGTAATTGATTGTGTGCTGTTGGCATCCTGCTTGACAGGCATCAAGATGGTCAATCTCCTTTGATGGCAAAGTACCAGAGCACACAAGGACTCTTTTTTATGACCGTCGCTTCCCCCCAATTGCTGACCCGGTTTGATGTGCCTGGGCCGCGCTACACCTCTTACCCGACGGCCGATCGTTTTGTCGAAGCCTTTGGCGAGTCTGACTATGTGCTGGCCTTGCAGCAGCGCAAACTGGGCAGCGTTGCCAAGGCCTTGCCGCTTTCGATTTACGTACACATCCTGTTTTGCGAATCGCTGTGCTACTACTGTGCCTGCAACAAAATCATCACCAAACACCCTGAACGGGCCGATGTTTATCTGCGCTACCTCAGCCGCGAGGTAGAGCTGCACACCGCCCACTGTGGCATCGGGCAGGTCGTCAGCCAACTGCACTTGGGTGGTGGCTCACCGACCTTTTTGTCCAACGAAGGTCTGCGCGACCTGATGCACATGCTGCGGCGCAGTTTTACGCTGGCTCCCGATGGCGAGTACTCAATTGAAGTCGATCCGCGCACCGTCGATGAGGGACGGCTAGCGCTGTTGGCCGAGCTGGGTTTTAACCGCCTGAGTTTTGGCGTACAAGACTTTGATGCCGAAGTGCAAAAAGCGGTTCACCGTATCCAACCTGCGGAACAAGTCTTTGCGCTGGTGGCCTCGGCGCGGGCTTTGGGTTTTGAGTCGATCAACGTGGACTTGATTTATGGCCTGCCGCGCCAAACCCCCGAGTCTTTTGATCGCACACTGGCACAGGTCGCGCAGTTACGCCCCGACCGCATTGCGCTGTATGCCTACGCCCATTTGCCTGACCGCTTTAAACCGCAGCGGCGCATTGTCACGGCCGATTTGCCCGTGGCCTCGTCCAAAGTGACGATGTTGGCCCGTTCGCTAGAGGCCTTTAGCGAAGCTGGCTACGTTTACGTAGGCATGGACCATTTTGCTTTGCCCAACGATGCACTGGCCATTGCCAAACGCCAAGGCCGCTTGCACCGCAATTTTCAGGGCTACAGCACCCAGCCAGACTGTGATTTGATTGGTTTAGGGGTGTCGGCCATTGGTCGTGTAGGAGCCACCTACAGCCAAAATGCCAAGACACTCGACGACTACTACGACCACCTCAACCGAGGCCAATTGCCCGTGGTGCGCGGCTTAGCCCTGACGCGCGACGACTTGGTGCGCCGCTCGGTCATCATGGCATTGATGTGCCAAGGTGAGCTGCTTTTTGAGCCTATGGAGCAAGCTTGGCTGTTGGATTTTCGGCAGTATTTTTCGGCTGAACTCACTAAGTTAGAAGAAATGGCCGAACAAGGCTTGGTGGTTCTGAACGCTGAGGGTGTCCAAGTCACCGACATGGGTTGGTACTTTGTGCGCGGTATTGCCATGGTTTTTGACAGGTATTTGCAGGCCGACCGCAACCGTGCGCGGTTTTCGCGCATCATCTAAGGTTCATGCTTTTTTCTATTGCTTGGACGGCTCTGCTCATGGGGTTGGTGGGCGGGCCCCACTGCCTTGCCATGTGCGCTGCGCCGTGCAGTGTCGTCGTCGGCCAAAACAACACTGGTATCGGTGTGGTTTGGGTGCCTCGGGGCAGCCAGCGCAAGCGTTGGGCGCTGTACCACTTAGGCCGTTTGCTAGGGTATGCCAGTGCGGGCGCAGTAGCGGCTGTTGCCATGCAAAGTCTGGCCTGGCTGACCACCCAAACTGCTGCCTTGCGACCCGTGTGGACGCTGACACACGTTGCAGTGTTGGCATGGGGCTTGATGATGTTGGCCCAAGCGCGCCAACCCGCTTGGGTTGAGAGCGCAGGCCGCGCGGTTTGGCGGCGGGTTCGTCCCGTGGTCGCAGCACCGGGCGGTGTTTTGGCTGCGGGGTTTTTATGGGCACTGATGCCCTGTGGTTTGCTGTATTCTGCGTTGCTGGTGGCAGCCCTCAGTGGTGGCCCTTGGCAGGGCGCTGTCACGATGGTGCTGTTTGCGCTGGGCAGCGGTGTGTGGCTAGTGGCTGGGCCTTGGGTGTGGCAGCGCTTGCGTGATCGCCTCCAGAGCCGGTATGCCGGTGGTGGTACCCGTGTGGCAGGACTCTTACTCTGTGGGGTTGCTGTTTGGGCCTTGTGGCTAGATGCAGTGCATGGGCCTGAACTGTGGTGTCGTTGAATGCACAAAATCAAAATCAATGAGCAACGTTCCTGAACCGAATTTATATCCGTGGATTGGCGTTTCTGATCTGCGCGTTGGCATGTTCATTCACTTGAATTTGTCTTGGCTGGAACATCCGTTCCCATTGGGAAGTTTCCGCATCGCGACCCCCGCACAGATCGAAACGCTGCGCGGCTTAGGGCTGCAGCAGGTACGCTATGACCCCGTAAAAAGCAGCCTTGACAACCCCCACGGTGGGCTGGAGTTGGTTCCTCCCGTGGCACCGCCCCCCTTGGAGCCGTTGCCCGCAGGTGCGGCCACGCAAGCAGCACCCCCGAGTGTGCCTGTGGCCCCGCTTCACGAGCAACAATGGCAAGAGCAAGAGCGCAAGCTGGCAGTATGTGACCAACAGTTTTCGCAAGCGTCACTGCAATACCAAAAAGTTGCTGGCGCGGTCGAGAAAGACCCGGCCAGCGCCCGCGCTGTGGGCCAAGCGTTGGTGTCCGATTGTGTCAGCGGACTGTTGAACAACGGTGAATCGGCCATTCGGTTGCTCTCTGAAGGCCTTGGCGGACGCAACGCACTGCACTCGGTCAACGTGATGGTGATTAGTTTGCTGCTGGGCCGTGCTTTGGGCATGGCAGAGGCGCAATTGCAAGACCTGGGTCTGGCCGCCTTGTTGCACGATTTAGGCATGGTGCGTTTGCCGGTACATCTGCGCCAGTCGAGCAGCAAATGGACTATCGCCGATAAAGCACTCTACCGCAGCCACGTCGATGAATCGGTGGTCTTGGCACAGCGCATGGGCTTATCCGAGGCCGTATTGACCGCCATTGCCCAGCACCACGAGATGGCCGATGGGAGTGGTTTTCCGCTGCATTTGTTTGGCGATAATTTGAGCCAAGCCGGGCGAATTTTGGCACTGGTGAACCACTACGACCGAATGTGCAATCCGTCCAGCGGCGTAACCCCGCTCACGCCGCACGAGGCTTTGTCGGTGATTTTTGCCCAGCTCAAGCCACGCTTTGACCCGGTCACATTGGGGGCATTCATCCGCATGATGGGGGTTTATCCGCCCGGCTCGATTGTCGAATTGCTCAATGAACGCTATGCCATTGTGGTGTCGGTCAATTCGGCCCGGCCCTTACGGCCCAAGGTAATCGTTCACGATCCAGCAGTGCCCAAAGAGCAAGCGCTGATCGTTGACCTTGAAACGGTGCCCGGTTTGGGCATTCGGCGCAGTATTAAGCCGTCACAGTTGGCCCCCGATGCGCTGGAATACCTATCGCCGCGCCAGCGCATTTGCTACTTCTTCGAGAAAGTCGATGGCGCGGGCGATCACAGCGCCACGTAACCTTTCCAGAACATGTAAGAGCCCAGCAACAACAAAAAGCTGGCAAACACCCGTTTTAGCGGTCGTACCGGCAGGCGGTGGGCAGCACGTGCGCCCAGTGGGGCCGTCAGCACGCTGCAAGCGGCAATCACGGCCAGTGCTGGCAACCAAATGTAGCCCAAAGCGTATTCAGGTCGGCCGGCCACCGATTGCCCTCCCACCACATAACCCAGCGCATTGAACAATGCAATCGGAAATCCCAGCGCTGCGCTGGTTGCCACGGCGTTGTGGATGGGTACGTTGCACCAAGCCATGAATGGAACGCTGATAAAGCCGCCACCCGCCCCCACCAGCCCAGACAAAAAGCCTATACCACTGCCGGCGGCCAGTTGCCCGGCGGTGCCCGGCATCTGCCGCGAGGGTGCAGGTTTGCGATCCATCAGCATTTGCAGAGCAGAAAAACCGACAAACAAACCAAAAAACAACGCAAGGTAGGAGCCTTTGAGCAAGGTAAAAACGCCCAAGCTCGACACCAGCGCGCCCAGCGCAATGCCCGGGGCCAGCCGCGCCACCAGCGGCCAACGCACCGCACCACGCCGGTGGTGGGCATAAACGCTCGAAAGCGAAGTGAACATGATGGTTGCCATCGCGGTGGCAATGGCCATTTTGACGGCCAGATCGGGCGAGACTTGGCGCAGACCTAGAAAATAGGTCAGAAAAGGCACCAACATCATGCCCCCACCAATTCCCAGCAAGCCGGCCATGAAGCCGGTACATAGCCCGAGCAGGGCAAATTCAATAATTGGCAGGGCACTGTACATCGTTAAGGCAGTTATTTTTACTCAACAAGCCCAAGGATTTTCTGTACACGCCCTATTAATTAGGAGCTTGAAATTATCATTAAGCTCTGAACCGCCTTGACGTTTTACTGCCTTATCTGTCGCCCCAAAAGAAGTTACTGAAACAATATAGTTTGAATAGTTCCTAACATTATTTATCGGCGCCAAGGAGCTATTAGAATAGTAACTACCATAATTCATTACAACAGGTCCGCCGCTAGACCCTTGCTCCATATCACTACCCCAAGCACCAATATTATATATACCATAAAATCTACCAACACTTTCAACACGATGCTTTACTTGTCCATTATCTAAATTGCCAGGATATCCAACAGCTGTTAACTGCTCCCCCCCTAACGCAAAAGTAGCAAAATTCAACCATCCAGTGATAGCCCCAACCGTAGTTAGCTGCGAATTAATATCTTTTCGTTGTAATACAATTAGCGCCCAATCTTCTGTATTTGGAACCACCCCACCACCAGAAGCCCAAATTCCAGATGTATAAACTTTTGAATAGTTCCAAGTCCCATAGGGAGCCACCCCATTCCGATAAGACGGCACGTATTCAAATGAATTAAAAAAACCTTTCTGATCCCCACCTATTCCAGAATGCACACAATGCCCTGCCGTAACCAATATACTTTTTCTGACTAGTGATGCTGTACATACATAGGCAATAGATCCCTTCTTAAAGTATAACTTTCCTATCGCGCTATGGGGATAGGTATTTTCTTCTGCACTTGTATTAGCCACTCTTGCTGATGAGTACTTAAAATTTGAAGTACCATAATACCTAGAATTATCTCCTATATCATTGAAATCTTCCTGTTGGTAAATTGGCAGCGGTATATTTTTTAATAAAATCTTAAATTCTGTAGAATTATTGTTTATTGCACCAATCGACTCAAAGTCATTGGAAAAAAATTTTTGCTTTTCAGATAATGGGGCTTGATTTTTTAAGTCAAAAATATTTTTCGGTGCACTTACCTCTCGCGGCATTTTCATTGGCTTCGTATTTCTATAGTCTTCATAGGAAAATCCTTCAATTGATTGATTAATTTGCGATGAAACTATGCTATTAAGGTAATTTTGCGCTATTACATTTTTACCTATTAAAATCAACAGAAAAATATTTAATATAGCGGTATTTTTTACAAATAATTTCACAATAAAATCTCCAATAATGCGCCCCCAACTGTAAAGGTGTCTGCGAGTGCCACCGAGCCCGCATCCTGAACCGGGGTTCAGGGGGGCAAGGGCAGCCCGGCATTGGGTTCATCTGACGCGAGACGATCACGCTTGCCGGGCAATGTACCAAGCCCGGGCTCAATGAGCATTGGTTCAAGGAAATATAAGACCCAGCGGCATCGCAGACAGCGCTATTGTAGGCGCTTAAGCTTACCCGATCAGTGGGCGGTTGACATCCTCCCCGCCCTAAAGGACGGGGATTCCTACTGCTAGACGACAATGTCCTGCCGCGAGAATGTTCCGTGCTGCGTTCACGTCGCGGTCGTGTTCCGCCCCGCAATCGCTGCACGTCCATTCTCTTATTCGCAAACCCGCCCTACCTTTCGGACTGCTGGCGGGAATAACCCCGCAGCACGAGCAAGTCTGGGTTGTGTAGTTTTCATTCACTACTTCAAAGACGACACCGGCCTGATGGCTCTTATATTCCAACATCGTCTTCAATGATGCCCAGCCCCATCCAGCGTACTCTTGGCCATCTTGGTTTTAACCAGCCGGGCAGCGGCTACGTCGCCCACAAAGATAGCGGCGTTTTTCTGCACCAAGGCGGTACTGAACTTATGCAACGCGTCTTTGCGCTGGTTGGCAATTTTTGTGTGGATGGCCTTGACGCGCTTTTTCTTTTTGGCACGTTGGGCCATACCGAGTTTGCATTCGAGCTTGCGGTAAAAGCGCCCTTCAATACGCTCACCCGTAGAGGCTACCGCCGCTTCTTTCAGGCCTAAGTCGATACCAACACTGGCCGTGCCCGCCGTGGACTTGGCCTGCACCTTGACTACCACATTCAAATACCAACGACCCCGGCAGTCTTGGCTGAAGCTGCCCGCACGCAATTCGTAGTCGGCCAAGCCGTAGCTGTCCCAAAGACTGAATTTCTGACCCGCAAAGGCGATTTGCCCTGCCTTGTACTGCAAGGCCCGCGCCTTAAAAGGAATCCAGCCCAAGCTGTATTTGCTGCTCTGGGGGTTGGAGACTCTCCAGCGCAGTTTGGCTTTTTTGAATTGCTTGCGTGCTTTGGCGTAGTCCTCGCACACTTGCTGCACGGTGGGCGAGCCGATCTGCACGCCGTCGCACTTGCTGAACCCATTGGTCAGCTTTTGCAGGTCGTAGCCCGAGAGCCACTGGTAACGCTCCCGGATAGCGCGGTGGCTGGTTTCGTTGCAGAAGTTCCAGACCTGATTGACCTCACGCGCCATCGCAGACAGCACGCGGGCGTGCTTGTCTTTGATGCGCAGGCGCAGGGTTTTGGTGCAATCCATACTGTGCATTATTATTGGTCTATTAAACTAATGCAAGAGGAGTTATGGCCCGTCCACGCAAGCTAGATAGCGATTTACGCCACGGAAGACATTGTGTATTTGCCCTGCATGTTCATTTGGTATTTGTAACTAAGTATCAGCGCAATGTGTTTAAGAAAGAGCATCTCGATGCCATGCAACTGATTCTCGCAAGCGTCTGCAAGGATTTTGATGCCCAGTTGGTGGAGTTCAACGGCGAACACGATCACGTACATCTGCTGATCAACTACCCGCCCAAAGTAGCCCTGTCCCATCTGGTCGCTTCGCTCAAGGGCGTTTCGTCGAGGCTGCTGCGCCAACAGTTTGGCGACTTCCATCCGTGGCTTCAACGGCGAGGCGTTCTGTGGTCGCCTTCCTACTTTGCCTCAAGCTGCGCAGGTGCGCCGATTGACATTCTTCGGCAATACATCGAAGAGGAGCAAGCGCCCCATTAGGACACCTGCGGTGTCCGCGCTCTCAACCCCGGGCTAAACCCCGAGGCTTCCCGCGCACTGGGAATCGCTGCCCAACGCTTGGTCGAGGCGCTCAACCAGTGCCCCGAGTTGCTGCTCTTGGGCCTGCGCGCTCAGTTGTTGCTGCTGGACTTGTTCTTGGGCAGCACGGGCAGCGGCGGCTTCAGTGGCCTCACGGTCGGCCAAATCAAACGCAATGTTCAGCGCTGTCAGAACTGCAATGCGCTCGCGGGCGCGCACTTTACCCGCATCGCGGATGGCGGTCATAGCGGTATCGACCCGTTTAACGGCTTCGAGCAGGCGCGCTTCGTGGCCTTCGGGGCAGCCCAGCAGGTAGCTTTGCTGCATGATTTGCACCTCAATTTGCTTCATGGGGCGTCTTTCTGGGAATTAGCATTGCTCAAGGCATCGGCCCGTGCTTGGGCCGTTTTGAGGCGTGATTTGAGCGAGTCGCGCTCTTGTGTCAGTGCCGATACTTGCTGTGCTTGCAAGGTGTTGGTGCGCTGCAAATCGGCCAGCCGCTGGAGCAGCTGTTCGATGCGCTCGGCAATCTGTTCGATGGGATGCAAGGGAACCATAAAGGGCAATTGTAGGGTTGGCGTGTGCAACACGCCGTAGAATCCGCGCCGTTGGTGCTCGCGGCGTGGTTCACATGCCGCAGTTCAACGGGAAGCAGGAAAGGCACACCCGCCACGGTGGTGCCGAGCCTGCGCTGCCCCCGCAACGGTCAGCGGACGAATCCTTTGATTCTCTCTTTAGCCACATGCCACTGGGCGCCTTGAACAAGCGTCTGGGAAGGCGCTAAAGGGTGTTCTGCCAGCCCGGATACCGGCCAACACGGTGGCTGCACGCGCTCTTGAAGGCCGTGTGGCCGTGTCGACCAACACCGGCGGGGAAGCCGGTACGGGTCATTTTTTGCCTTGATTCCCATGAAGCCTTTGTTTCTCCACACGCGCGTTGCTGCGCCGTTCCATGTGCGCCCAGCGGTGCTGGCACTGGCGGCTTTGTCTGCACTGGCGGCCCACGCGCAAACCACTGCACCAGAGCAACCGCTGTTGCTGGCACAAAATTTACACACACCGTCTTTGAGCGAAATGGTGGTTACAGCCACGCGCACTGCCCAGCCGCTGGCCGATTTGGTGGCTGATGTCTCTGTGGTGGATCGACAAACGCTGGAGTCCAGTGGCGCTACCGGCTTGGCCGATGTATTGGCCCGCCTGCCCGGTGTCGAAATAGCCCGCAACGGCGGTCAAGGCAGTACCAGCAGCGTCTTTGTGCGCGGTGCTGAATCACGCTTTACGGCGGTGTACATCGATGGGGTGCGGGTCGACTCCCAATCGACCGGCGGGGCGCAATGGGAGCAAATTCCCCTGTCACAAATTGACCGTATTGAGGTGTTGCGCGGCCCAGCAGCGGCGGTGTATGGCTCCGATGCCATTGCCGGAGTGATTCAGCTTTTTACCCGCAAGGGCGAAGGCCCTGCCCAGCCCGTGGTGGCCGTGGGCATGGGGAGCCAAGGCACGCGCAAAGTCGAGGCCAGCATCAGCGGCAGCACCGGGCCAGAAGGCGCTGTGGATTACGCCTTGGGCATCGCCAGCGCCAGCAGCGATGGTTTTGACACCAAAGCCAGCGGCAGCCACAACCCCGACCGTGATGGCTACCGCAGCACCTCGGGCAATGCCCGGCTGGGTTTGCGCATCAATGCCCAGCACCGGCTGGATGCAACGGTATTGGCGAGCCGCCTGAATTCAGGTTACGACGGTTTTACCTACGTACCCACCAAGCCGGTGGACGACCGCAACCAGCACCATCTGCGTACCGCCGGTGTGGCGTGGGAAGCGCAGTGGAGCGAGGCTTACCGCAGCCGCTTGTCGGTATCAGAAACTGCCAGCCGCTACGAAACCACCCCCTCGCCCTACCGCACCGAAACCACCCTGCGCGGCTACCTGTGGCAAAACGATTACCGCCTTGGCGACCACCGCCTGAGCGCCGCATTGGAACGCCGCGAAGACCATTTGAATAATCCGGCCCTTGACGCTTGGAGCACCACCCTCGACCGCAGCCGCTCGCAAGACGCGCTGGCGCTGGGCTACGGCTACAGCGCAGGCGGCCACACAGTGCAAATCAACGCGCGCCACGACAGCGACAGCGAGTTTGGCGGTCAAAATACCGGCAGCCTGGCCTACGGTTATGCCCTGACACCCCAGTGGCGGGCCACGGCATCGGTGGGCAATGCTTTTCGGGCACCCACGCTGTACCAGCGTTTCAGCGAATACGGTGTCGCTTCGCTGCAACCGGAAAAGAGCCACAACACGGAGTTGGGCTTGCGCTGGGCCGAGGCGGCCAACACCTTCTCGGTGGTTGCTTACCGCAACCGCGTCAGCAATTTGATCTCGTTTGCCGGTGGGGGTGCTTGCGCTTCGACCTATGGCTGCTATGCCAATACCGCCCGCGCTCAATACGAGGGCATCACGCTGGCGGGGACTTATCGCATGGCCGGGGTGCAACTGCATGGTTCGCTCGATTGGCAAAACCCACGCGATTTAGATACCGGCAAGCAATTAGCACGGCGTTCCAAGCGCCACGCCACACTCGGGGCCGATACCGTGCTGGCAGGCTGGACGCTGGGAGCCGAGGTGCAAGCTTCAGGCCAGCGGTTTGATACGGTGGCCAATACCAACCGGCTGGGGGGCTATGCGCTGTTCAATGTGTACGCTAGCCAGCGCGTAGCGCGCGACTTCACGCTGCTGGCCCGGCTCGATAACCTGACCGACAAAAACTACCAACTGGCCCGCACCTACGCCACACCCGGGCGCAGCCTGTACGTTGGCCTGAAATGGGCCCCCCAATGAGCGCCCGCTGCCCAGCTTTGCTGATTGCTGCTCCGGCTTCTGGGCAGGGTAAAACCACTGTGACCGCCGCCTTGGCCCGCCTGCACAGCCGCCAAGGGCGACGGGTGCGGGTGTTCAAGTGCGGGCCGGATTTTCTCGACCCGCACTGGCACCAGTTGGCCAGCGGCGCGCCGGTGCATTCGCTCGATGGGTGGATGACCGGCGCTGCCGATGTCGATGCCCGTTTACACGCTGCCGCCCAAGAGTCCGACCTGATTTTGATCGAAGGGGTGATGGGCCTGTTCGACGGCACGCCCAGCGCCGCAGACTTGGCCCAGCGCCTGAATCTGCCGGTGCTGGCGGTGTTTGATGCCTCAGCGATGGCAAGCACACTGGGGGCGCTGGCGTATGGGCTGGTGCATTACCAACCGGGGCTGCGCTGGGCCGGTGTGCTGGCCAACCGGGTTGCCAGCACCCACCATGCCCAGTTGTTGCAAGCCGGGATGCGCGATCCGGCCTTGTGGCAAGGAGCCTTGGCCCGCGTGACGCTGGGGGATGGCCCCTCGCTGCTGCCCGAGCGCCATCTGGGTCTGGTCGCGGCCCACGAACTGGGCGATGCGTTGGAGCGCCTCGACGCTGCCGCCGACGCGCTGTCACAAACCCCACTGGGCCAGCGCACGATGGCCCAGTGGCAGCAGTGGTCGGTCGATTTTGCTGCGCCCGGCGCTGCCCAAGGGCTTGAAGGCATCGACAGTGCCATCGGCCCGTGGTTGCAAGGGCGCACTGTGGCCGTGGCCAGAGACGCGGCGTTTAGCTTTATCTACCCGGCCAATTTGGACTGTTTGGAAGCGATGGGCGCACGGTTGGCGTTTTTCTCGCCGCTGGCCGGTGAGGGCTTGCCCGCGTGTGATGCCGTCTGGTTGCCCGGTGGCTACCCCGAACTGCACGCGCACGCTTTGATGGCGAACCAGCCGGTGCAGGCCGATTTGCGTGCGCACTGGGCCGCAGGCAAGCCCCTGTGGGCCGAGTGCGGCGGTATGGTGGCGCTGTGTGAAGGCATTACCGACCGCGACGGCCAATTTGCTCCGCTGTGGGGTTTGCTGCCGGGGCGGGCCGTGTTGCAGCCACGTTTGGCCGGATTGGGAATGCAGCAGTTAAGCACCGATGCCGGGGTGCTGCGCGGCCATACTTTTCACTACTCACGCCTAGAGAGCACTGTGCCCGTGCTGACGCGCAGCAGTCGCCCCGGTCAGCCGCCCGAACCCGGCAAGGGCGAGGCGCTCTACCAGCACGGCAGCTTGGTTGCCAGCTACTTTCATGCGTGGTTTGCCTCGAACCCCAAAGCGGTGGCGACGTGGCTGGGCGGGAGTGTGCCCGCATGAACCCCCAGTGCCTGCCACCGGCGACTGGGCCGCGCGCCATCGCCCGCAGTGAATTGATTTTGGGGGGTCAAAAAAGTGGCAAATCGCGCCGCGCTGAACTGCTGGCGCGCGACTGGCTGGCCCAATCGGGCCAACACCGGGCGTTGTTGATTGCCACGGCCCAGCCTTGGGACGACGAAATGCAGGCCCGCATTGAGCGCCACCAGAGCGACCGCGCGCTGCGCGTGCCCGGTATGCAAACCTTGGAGGAGCCACGCGACTTGGCCGCCGCACTGGAGCGCCACAGCCGCGCCGACACCCTGATCGTCGTCGATTGCCTGACGCTGTGGCTCACCCATTGGACGATGCCCGCAGAGGCCTCCACAGCCCCTTTAGAACAAAATTTAGAGCCAAATCAGCCTCTAGCCCAAGCGTGGCAAGCACAAGCAGCTCACTTTTTAATAGCGCTGCAAAACGCCACCGGGCCGGTGGTGCTGGTGGGCAACGAGATTGGTTTGGGCGTAATTCCGCTGGGCCGCGAAGTGCGTGCCTTTGTCGATACGCTGGGCCAGCTCAACCAGCAGGTGGCGCAGGCCTGCCAGCGCGTGACGCTGATGGTCGCTGGTTTGCCATTGACTCTGAAGGACTCGGTATGGGCCTAAAAGCTCGACATTGGACTCTGACCCCGATTTTCTCTGTGTTGCTGGGCTGTGCAGCTCTCAGCGCCGTAGCACACGCCCAGCCGGTGCAGCTGACCGATGACCGGGGCCGGGTCGTCACACTGGCGCGGGTGCCCCAGCGCATCGTCAGTTTGCTGCCCTCGCTGACCGAAACCGTCTGCGCCCTTGACCAATGCCAACGGCTGGTCGGGGTCGATCGCTATTCCGACTGGCCTGCCAGCCTGCAAAAGTTGCCCAAAGTCGGTGGTGGTTTGGATCCGAACATCGAAGCCATCGTCGCACTGCGCCCGGATGTGGTGTTGATGGCAACCTCGTCACGGGCTTCGGCACGGCTCGAATCCTTGGGGGTGCCGGTGGTGGCGCTGGAACCCAAAAGCCATGCCGATGTGCAGCGGGTGCTGGGCAAAATCGGGCAAGTGCTGGCGGTGAGCGATGCCCAGCGCGTCTGGCGGGTCATTGATGCCGGGGTGCAGGCCGCAGCGCAATCGGTGCCTGCAACGGCACGGGGCACACGGGTGTATTTTGAGGTCAACCGGGGGCCGTATGGGGCCGGTGCGACCTCGTTCATTGGCGAAACCCTGACCCGGCTGGGCGCGCGCAACATCTTGCCCGAATCTCTGGGGCCGTTCCCAAAGCTCAACCCCGAATACGTGGTGCGGGCCAACCCGGACCTGATCATGATCGGCCAGCGCAGCGTCGAAGGCTTGGCCGAGCGCCCCGGCTGGCAAGCCTTGAAAGCCCTGCGCGAGCAGCGCCTGTGTGTTTTTAGCCCGAGCGAAACCGATGTATTGATTCGCCCCGGCCCGCGCATGGCCGAAGCCGCCCGTTTGATGGCCGCGTGCCTGACCGACAAAGCCCCCACCGCAGCAGCGGCCCGCCGATGAACAGTCTGGCTGCTTCTGCTTCCGTGACGGAGACGGTCTCGGACTTGGCTCCAGCGCCGCGTGGCCGCTGGTTGGCGCTGGCTTTGCTGGCAGCGAGCGCCTTGCTGTTGCCGCTGGGCACCGCCGTGGGCAGCATGGGGCTAGAAAACCTCTGGCCCGATCTGTGGAACGACAGTGCCGACCCCGCTGCCCGCGCTATGGCGTGGCAAATCGTCGGTGAAATTCGCCTGCCTCGCACCCTTGGCGCATGGTGCGCTGGTGCCTTGCTGGGGCTGGCCGGGGCGGTGGCGCAAGGCTTGTTTCGCAACCCGTTGGCCGACCCGTACTTGCTCGGCAGTGCTTCGGGCGCATCGCTGGGCGTGGCATTGGCGCTGGCCTTGATGGGCACGGGGGTCGGGGTTTTGGGCGCTGTGGGTGCGCCGGTGTCGGTGTTTTCAGGCCACTGGCTGGTGCGTTTGGGTCTGACAGGGGCGGCGTTTGCCGGTGCAGTGCTGGCGGTGCTGCTGACGCTGGCGCTGGCGCGTGGGGTGCAACACACACTGCGCCTGCTGCTGGCCGGGGTGATCGTTGGCGTGGTGCTGGGGGCTTTTACCTCGCTGATTTTGCTGCTCTCGCCCGATTCGATGCAGGCCATGCAGGCCTTTTTGCTGGGTTCGACCGGCTTTGTCGGCTGGACATCGTGCCTGCTGATGGCCGGCGTGTGGCTGCTGTGTCTGGCGGCGGCTTGGGCGCTGTCGCGGGTGCTGGATGGCTTGGCGCTGGGCGAATCGACCGCCCACAGTTTGGGCCTGCCCTTGGTGCCACTGCGTGCGGCTTTGGTGGCGGTGTTGGCGCTGGCCACCGGCACGGCGGTGGCGCAGACCGGTCTGATCGCTTTTGTCGGGCTGGCCGCGCCGCATTTGGTGCGGGCAGTGGCTCCGGTGCCACACCACCGGCTGATGGTGCTGGCGAGTTTGATGGGTGCGGTGCTGCTGGCCGGGGCCGATTTGCTGGCGCGGGGCCTGATCGCTCCGCAAGAGCTGCCGGTCGGTGTACTCACCGCCGTGCTGGGCGGTGGCTACCTGTTGTGGCTGATGCACCGGCGCACCGGGCCGGGAGGTTGATGGCGATGAACCGTTCCCCTGAAAAAATAGCGCTGGGTGCCGATGCCGTCAGCGTCCATATCGGCAAAACCTGCATCTTGCATGGCATGACCTTGGCGCTGGCAGCGGGGCGCTGGACGAGCATCGTTGGCCCCAATGGAGCCGGTAAATCGACCCTGCTGCGGGCGCTGGCGGGGCTACAGCCTTGCAGCGGCCAAGTGCAATTGGCGGGCCGACCGCTGGCCGATTGGCCCCGGCGCGAACGTGCCCAAACCCTGTCGTGGTTGGGGCAAAACGAAGCGGCTGCCGATGATTTAACGGTGTACGACGTCGCCATGCTCGGGCGCTTGCCACACCAACCTTGGCTGGCCCCGCCCAGTGCCGCCGACCACGCAGCGGTCGAGCAATCTTTGCGCGCCACCCAAGCGTGGGATTGGCGACAGCGGGCCTTGGGGCAACTCTCGGGCGGCGAGCGCCAGCGGGTACTTTTGGCACGCGCGTTGGCGGTACAAGCACCCGTGCTGCTGATGGACGAACCCCTTGCCAACCTTGACCCACCGCACCAAGCCGATTGGCTGCTGTTGGTGCGCGACTTGGTGGCACAGGGTAAAACCGTGGTCAGTGTGCTGCATGAAGTCTCTTTTGCACTGCAAGCCGATGAGGTGGTGGTAGTGGCCGCAGGCCGTTTGCTGCACCACGGCAGCACCAGTGCCCCCACCAGTCACCGTGCCTTAGAGCAGGTGTTTGACCAGCGCATCCGCATTGAGCAAGCGGGTGGAATGTGGCTGGCGCTGCCACGGCTGGCCCGTAATTCTCAGGAAAACTCCCATGCAAATTGAATCCCCTCCCACCGAAAAACACTACGACAAACCCGAGGGCGAGCGCCGGGGCTTAATCATCGTCCACACCGGCGACGGCAAGGGCAAAAGCACGGCAGCCTTTGGCTTGGCGCTGCGGGCCCACGGACGTGGCAAGGCGGTCAAAATTTACCAATTCATGAAAGTGCCGACGGCACGTTTTGGTGAGCACCGTATGTTCGAGAAAATCGGCATCCCCATCGAAGGTTTGGGCGACGGCTTTAGCTGGAAAAGCCAAGACCTCGAACACTCAGCGCAACTGGCCCGCGACGGCTGGGAGAAGGCGTGCGCGGCGATTTTGTCGGGTGATTACTTCATGGTGGTGCTGGACGAAATCACCTATCCGCTGATTTACGGCTGGTTGCCACTCGATGGCGTGCTCGACACTTTGCGCCAGCGCCCCCAAAATGTCCATGTGGTGCTGACCGGGCGGCGCTGTCCGCCCGAAATCATCGAACTGGCCGATACCGTGACCGAGATGCAGTTGATTAAGCACGCTTTTAAGGCGGGCATTCCAGCGCAGCGCGGCATTGAGGATTGACAAAGGGGCACCAAAATGCTTAAGGTGCTTTATACATTCCATTTCCTGAGATGATCCTGATGAGACCCTGAAGCTATTTTTCAGCTCTTTGCCATAAAACCGATGGCCGATGAAAATTTGTGAACACTGTTAAATACAAAATTTGGATTCAGCTTCTGGGCACTATTGGCGCAGCGCTGCTGGTCGTTTGGACCTGCGTGATCATCTGGCAAGGCCATGTCACACGGCAGGCGGCGCTGGACCAAGCGGTTGATTTTTCCAGCACCATGCACGATGCCACTATGGCTGGACTGACTGGCATGATGGTGACCGGTACTGTTGCACAGCGCGATGTGTTTCTGGACCAGATGAAAAGTTTGGATTCCATTCGTGACGTGCGTGTCTTGCGTGGTGAATCCGTCATCAAGGCCTTTGGGGTAGGCACTGAAAAAGATGACTCCCAACCTGATGCATTGGAGCAACAGGTGTTGCAATCGGGCCAAGCGGTATGGCGGGTCGAGTCAAGCAACAATAGCGAGTACCTGCGGTCTGTACGACCCGCGCTGGCATTAAAGAATTATCTGGGCAAAGATTGCACTACCTGCCACCAAGTGCCTGAAGGCTCGGTGCTGGGTGTCGTTAGCATGAAGGTCTCTTTGGACAAGGTCAATGCCAGTCTGGCCGACCAGTGGCTCAAGTCCATACTGATGGCACTCGTGACCTGCATTCCGATATTGATGTTGATTTATCCGTTCATCCGCCGGGTGGTGACACAGCCCTTGGAGCAATGCATTATGGTTGCCAAAGGCATTGCCTCAGGCGATCTGACCCAACAGGTCAAGGTGGGTTCGCACAACGAAATGGGCCAATTGCAACAAGCGCTCAAGGATATGAACACGAGTCTGGAGACAGTGGTGCGCCAAGTGAGGGTAGGTACCGACACCATCTTCAGCGCCTCCAGTGACATTGCCAGTGGCAATATTGACCTGTCCAACCGCACCGAACTTCAGGCCAAGACGCTAGAAAACACGGCTGCCTCTATGGCAGAGGTGACTGCCGCAGCCACCCAGAATGCAGACCATGCACGCCGTGCCAATCAGCTCGCACAGTCGGCCTCTGATGTGGCCGTGCGCGGTGGTACGGTAGTAGGTGGAGTGATTGACACGATGGCATCCATCAATGCGTCGAGCAAGCGCATTGTGGACATCATTGCGGTGATTGATGGCATTACGTTCCAGACCAATATTTTGGCCTTGAACGCCGCCGTAGAGGCCGCACGGGCCGGTGAACAGGGCCGTGGCTTTGCCGTGGTGGCTGCCGAAGTGCGCAACTTGGCTAAGCACTCGGCCAATGCGGCGCAAGAGATCAAGGTTCTGATTAACGAGTCGGTGGGTAAAGTGGACGCTGGCAGTCATCTAGTGCAGCAGGCTGGCAGCACGATGAACGACATCGTCAACAGCATTCGCCACGTCACGGACATCATGGCCGAAATCTTGGAGGCGAGCGCAGGCCAAAGCGGCAGCATAGAGCGTGTTGGCAATGCCATCGACCACATGAACCAAGTCACCCAGAAAAATGCAACCTTGGTGGAGCAAGCAGCCGCAGCAGCGCAATCTCTACAAAACCAAGCCGAGCACCTTGAACATGTGGTTCATGCGTTCACGGTGACGGAGGGCGATGGCGGCCACCGGTCAGCCCCTCTTTAACCAAGCGCCTTGAGCAGATACCGCCACGCCATCCGGTACTGCCGCTCTGGCAATCCAGCCCTTGTCCCAGACCTTCAATGGAAGGTTCAGGCGGGCAGTGGGCGTTGTTGCATAAATCACTCAGTCGTTGATCTTTCAGGGGACTTTTTTGCCTAAATTTCAAAAATATCCTTGCATATCAATAATTTAGGGGATTTCACAAACAACGCCGATAGGTTTGCTGAAATGAACAAATCAGCATCGTAATTTTCTCCATGAAACCATGAACCCACCATCCACCTCCGAAGGCCCCCCCGCTGACGCAGCCCAAGCTTTCACCGATACCGAGCGCCACGGGGTGTACCGCGCCATCCATGAGCGCCGCGATATGCGCCACTTTAGCGCTGGCAGTGTTGCGCCCGAAGTGCTGCGCCGTTTATTAGAAGCCGCCCACCACGCGCCCAGCGTTGGTTTTATGCAGCCGTGGCGTTTTATCCGCATCACCGATGCCGCCTTGCGCGCGCCGCTGCACGCGCTGGTCGAGCAAGAGCGCCTTTTGACCGCGCAGGCCTTGGGGGTGCGCCAAGAAGAATTTATGCGCCTCAAGGTGCAAGGCGTACTCGATGCCGCCGAACTGCTGGTGGTGGCATTGGCCGATGGCCGCGAAAAGCACATTTTTGGCCGTCGCACCTTGCCGCAGATGGATTTGGCCTCGGCCAGTTGCGCCATCCAAAACCTCTGGCTCGCTGCCCGCGCCGAAGGGCTGGGCATGGGCTGGGTGTCGATTTTTGATCCGGTAGCGCTGGGGCATTTGCTCGGCCTGCCCGAGGGTGCGGAACCCATCGCGCTGCTGTGCTTGGGGCCAGTGCAGACGTTTTACGAGGAGCCGATGTTGCAGCGCGAACGCTGGACGCAGCGTGCCCCGCTGCCATCTTTGGTGTTTGACAACACTTGGGGCCAGCCCAGCACACTGTGGCCTGTGCCTGCCGGAGTACCCGATGCCTGATGGGAGCGGCTGGCTGGGATGGTGCGCGCCGGGGGCGCTGGCGGTACTGGTAGCGCTGGCGGTCGATCACTGGGCGGGTGAGCCGCCGATGCGCTGGCACCCCGTGGTGTGGATGGGCAAGGCACTGGGCTGGTTTGGCCCCCGCATTGCCCCGAAAGCCGAAACCGGACGCGATTTAAAGTCTTTTTGGCTTGCGGCCCTTGTCTGGTGGGCTTTAACAGCTATTGTTTTGATAGTGTCTTTCGCGCTCCAAAACGCCGTTGCACAAGCGGTGCAGCATCTCCAGCTACCGATGTGGTCGGCTGGTCTGCTGCTGGGTTTACTGCTCAAGCCCCTGCTGGCGTGGCGAATGCTGCGCGGCGAGGTACAAGCAGTCGAAGCGGCTTTGGGCCAATCGCTGGCAGCGGGGCGAGCGCGGCTGGCGTGGCTGGTCAGCCGCGACGTGGCGCAGCTCACCGAAACCCAAGTGCGCGAATCGGCCATCGAGTCGTTGGCCGAAAATTTAAGCGATTCGGTGGTGGCCCCGCTGTTTTGGTTTGCGGTGGCCGGGCTGCCCGGTGCGGCGCTGTACCGGCTGGCCAATACCGCCGATGCCATGTGGGGCTACCCCGGCGTGCGCGGCAGTGGCGATGCGGCCCGCTACTGGCAGTGGGCTGGCAAATGGGCCGCCCGCGCCGACGACGTGCTGTCGTGGTTGCCCGCCCGCATCACCGCGCTGCTGCTGGCGTTGTGGGCTGCCGGCTTGTCGGTGCGCACATTGGCACGCGAAGCGCAGCAGACCCCCTCCCCCAACAGCGGCTGGCCGATGGCTGCGATGGCGCTAGCGCTGGGCGTTCGGCTGGGCAAGCCCGGCATCTACCAACTGCATGCTGCGGGGCGGGCTGCTACAGCCACAGACACCGTTTTGGCATGCGATTTGGCATCTAAAGTGGTTGTAGCCATTGCTGCACTTTCATTAGTAGCTATGATTTCAATAGTATTTTTATAACAATTTGAACGCGTCTTGTGGACATCTCCCTGCCAAATTTTGACTTTCTAACCCTGCCACCGCACGGCGGCACCGATGCCAGCGGCCCAGCGCGCTGGGATTTTTCAACCAACAGCAACGCCTGCGGCCCATGCCCCATGGCCGTGGCGGCAATGCAGCAGGCCGATGCCAGCCGCTACCCCGACCCGGCTTACACCGATTTGCGCGCAGCACTGGCCCAGTTTCATGGGGTCGCTGCCGAGCGGTTGGTGCTGGCCGCCAGTGCCAGCGAGGCCATTCGCCGCCTCAGTGCCTGGCTGGTGCGCTGCGGCGGTCGCCGCGTCAGCGTGCCCGAACACGCTTATGGCGACTACGCCCATGCTGCCCACGCTTGGGGCCTGCAGGTCTTGCCGCGCACCGCCAACGCCCAGCCCGATGCCGACCTGCACTGGTACTGCGACCCCGCCAGCCCCAGCGGTCAAAGCAGCCCCGCACCCACGCACCTGCCCACAGGCATGGCAGTGCTCGATTGCGCCTACCAACCGCTGCGCCTGCACACCGATGGCGGTGAAGACAGCAGCGGCGGCTGGTCGCCCGACATGCGCGATGCTGTGTGGCAACTCTGGAGCCCCAACAAAGCGCTGGGCTTGACAGGGGTGCGGGCAGCTTACTTGATTGCCCCGCTGGGTGCCGCGCCAGTGGTGCAAGCGCTCACGGCGCTGGCCCCTTCGTGGCCGGTCGGCACGCACGGCGTGGCCTTGCTGCAAACGTGGTGCCAGCCCGCCAGCCAGACTTGGCTCGCCAGCAGCTTGCACACCCTGCGCCGCTGGAAAGTCGCGCAAACGGCGCTGTGCCAACAGCAAGGCTGGACAGTGCACCCCAGTGAGACCAACTTTTTTTGTGTCAGCAACGTGTTGCCGCCCGAGGCACCGGCAGATGCGGGCGTGGCCTTGCAGGATCAGTTGCGCGCGCGCGGCGTAAAGGTGCGCGACTGCAGCTCTTTTGGTTTGCCCGGGTATCTGCGTTTGGGTGTCATGGCTCCGGCAGCGCAACAGGCACTGCGCGGCGCGCTGGAGTCCCTCTATGCCCCCTCCAAGCAACGCCCACCATCGGGTGCCGCCCGCGCTGGAGTTTTATAAATTACGCACCTTCCGGTGAATTTTGGTTTAAAAATTTGGGTAAATCAAACCAAAATTCGCTGCCTTCGCCCAGTTTGCTCATCACACCAATCTGGCCTCCCATGCGTTCGATCAAACTTTTAGAGAGCGAAAGCCCGATTCCGCTGCCTTCTACTTTTTTCGGATTTTGGCGCAGCCGCGAAAAGGGCAAGAATAGTGCGGACTGATCGACAGAGTTAATGCCTGGGCCTGTGTCGCGCACAAAGATATGGTATTTTTCTCCACGCCCAATGATACCAATGGTAATGACACCTCTTTCGCAGTTGTATTTGATGGCATTGGAGATTAAATTTAACAGAACTTGCTTCACACGAATTCGGTCGGCAAACACATGTGATTTCTCGTTTTCTTTTTCGATGGTGATGGCAATACCCCGACGCTGGGAAAGCGGCTTCAGCAAACTGATAGATTCTTGGATGAGAGGTAAAATCATTACATCCTCCATCTCTAGCCCCATATGGCCGGTTTCTATTTTTGCCAAATCAACCAAATCGCTAATAAGCTCTAGCAAATGCCTGCCACCTCTTTCAATCGCACCGAGCATTTCTGCTTGGTCTTCGGTCGGCGGTTGTAAAACATCACTTTGTAGCAATTGCGAAAAACCCAAAATACTGTTCAGCGGTGTTTTTAATTCGTGGCTCATATGGGCCAGAAAAACAGTTTTGGCTTGGCTGGCCGCTTCCGCCTCGGCTTTTGCCACCATCAATTGGGCTTGTAATTCTTTGAGTTGCGTAATATCGGTACGCACCGATACATAACGCACCGGCAAGCCATTTTCGTCAAACTGCGGCGCAATCGTGGCATCCACCCAGTAGTGGCTACCATCTTTGCGCCGGTTGCATACTTCACCGTGCCAAGTTTCTCCGCTGCTAATGGTTTGCCAAAGTTCAGCATAAAACTCGGGTGGATGGATGGATGATTTGATCATCCGATGGTTTCCACCCAACAATTCGGTGGCTTCATAGCCAGAAATATCGCAAAACCGTTGGTTCACATACAAAATATTGCCTTGCACATCACCAATACTGACAATACTGTGCCTGTCAATAGCAAGCTCAATGCGTTCTAAATGCTCCGCCACCATACGATACTCTTTGCGGCTGCGCTTGAGCATTCTGGCCCGCTTGGCTCTGGCAAATACTGCAGCTTGCAATATTCTGATATCCACTGGCTTTGTTAAAAAATCATCAGCACCTAAATCGAGGGCAGCCATGTGCAGTTTAATATTGGTTTCACTGGAAAGCAATAAAACTGGGGTATCGGCAATTAATTCATCTTGGCGCAACAATGCAACCAATTCTAGGCCATTGCATCCCGGCATATACAAATCAATGACGATCACATCGGGAGCAAAATCAGCAACGATGGCCGGAGCATCCATCGGGTCATTGGTGACGCGGACATCAATACCGACATTTTGCATGGCACTGGTGTAAAGCAGTGTCATTAATTTATCGTCATCGACAAACAATACCCGAAAAGCTGCCGTCGGTGTTTGAACCGTGACCCCTTTGAGAATCGCAATCAACTGTTCCGTATCGACCGGCTTTTTAATGAACCGTGTGGCACCCATTCGTACCGCTTGCAACCGGGCATTGACATCGTCGGCGCTTGCCAAACATAAAAGATGCGGTGGTGGTTGAAAACGTTCACGCAAATCCATCAAAATGGTCTGGGCATCGCTGTCGCGCTGGCACAGCGACAAATCAATAATCACTGCCGTCGGGTAGTCGTGCGCCTGCACCTGTACCAAATCTTGCGTTGATGCCAATTTTTTCGGCAAAAACCCACAGCGTGTGAGCGCCTCTTCTAGCAAGGCTGTAACGGCGCGGCTTTCAATCAGCAGGGCCACCCGGTTGTTGTCGGATTTGGCCGTTTCAGCGATTCCTGTCACCAATGCCGGCGTGCGTTTTTCAGACGGATGCTCCGGATAGAGAGCGACTTTCAGATTGTCTAAAAGCAGGTTCAATTGCAGGCGATCTTGCTCATCGAGCGGTGCATCTTTGGTAGCTTGCAAAAAACTGACCATAGACCGGGCTTTTTCGTGCACACCCGCCCAGTTTTGCCCTAAAGCGAATTCGGCCAAAGACAGCGTTTGAGCGATGACATCGTCGGCAATAGGCTGTTCGTGCCTTTGGTTGAGGATGCCGATGAACGCTTGGATCGCTGAAAAACACAGGTCAATGTCGTCGTTGCTCTGGGGTGCCGTGGGGTGGACGTAGCGCATCGCAGAAGGGCTTTCAGGCGTGGTCTGGGTTGGCAGCCCGGATGTCAAGAATTTCACTAAAACAAGCTTGAAACGCGGCTGCGATCTCGGGGTCAAAGTGGGTGCCGGTCATATGAACGATTTCTTGGCGGGCTTGCTCAATATCCCACGCTTTTTTGTAAGGCCGCACCATCGTCAGTGCATCAAACACATCGGCCACAGAAGCAATGCGGGCCATCAGCGGAATGGCCTCGCCTGCCAAGCCGTGGGGGTAGCCAGTGCCATTCCAACGCTCGTGGTGGGACAGGGCAATATCGTGGGCCGTGCGCAGCAACTCTGAGTCGTGGCCATCCATGATGCTAGCGCCGATGGTGGTGTGCTGCTGCATGACGGTAAATTCTTCCGGTGTCAGCTTGCCCGGCTTGAGCAAAATCAGGTCAGAGATACCGATTTTTCCTAAATCGTGCATCGGGCTAGCATTGAGCAGCAAGTCCAGATCGTGGGCTGGCAGCCCCAAGCGGCGGCCAATGGCTTCGGCATACAAACTCATGCGTTGCACATGGATGCCCGTCTCGTTGTCACGGTACTCGGCGGCGCGGGCCAACCGCCGGATGATCTCTAGCCGGGTGGTGTGCAGCTCGCGGGTGCGGTCATTGACCACCGCTTCAAGGTGCAAATTGGTGTTGCGCAGCGCCAAATGCAAGCTGCGCGTTTCGAGCAGGTTTTGCACCCGAATCGACAGTTCGGCCAAATCGATGGGTTTTGCCAAAAAATCTTTGGCACCGGCCCGCAGGGTTTGCAACCGGGTGTCGCGGTCTCCTTGGGCGGTGACCATCACCACAGAGACTTGCTCTGCGCGGGCTTTGTCGGCAATGGCCGACAGCACCTCCAGACCCGACATGCCCGGCATGTTGTAGTCCAGCAGCACCAGATCGAAGTGCTCGGCATGAAAACGTGCCACCGCCTGCACCGGGTCGGTTTCGACCACGCATCCGGTGTAACCGAGTCGACGCAGGGCTTGGCGAATCAACAACAGATTGTCTGGCTCGTCGTCAACCACCAAAATACGCAGTGATGCAGCGTTCATCTAAGACCAACTTCGGTTAAAAAACATCCCCCTTCAGGGGAATAGAACTGTTTTAGGAGAAGGCAACATCTTCCAAAGTCGCCTCCGAAGGCGCGTGCATTGAAACATGGGCCAAAATTTCGTTCGATGGACAACCCCAATGAATCCCGCCATTGTGGTTGCTATCACACACCCACGGAATGCAGTGTGATCCTGCGTTGTGCGGTGATAGAACGAAAAATTGAAGACCCCATGTTCAATCCGGTTAAATTGAGCGCAGGAAAGCAAATTTCCTGCTTGGATCAGCACTTTAAACGTGCGCCGCGCCACAGCGTCTGAGGTTGGTCAAACAACACCACCTCACCGCTGTCGGCTTGTCCCTTGGCAACCATCGCACAGACCCAGCCAACGAGGCGCAAAAAGCCGCGCCGATAGGTACGGATCCCGAAGGGGTAATTGTCGCTGAAAAGACAAAGTGCGCATGCCACCCGAGCATGCTGCAACAGCCCTCGCCGCCATGGCACATCTAGCCCAAAGCCCCTACAAAAGCCAAAGACTCCAGCAAGGGGTTGCATTCCAGAGCCGCATCACCATCTAGAATCTGAATGCCTGCGCTGTGCAGGTCACTCAGGAGAGACTTTATGAACGACCGTGTAACGGCCATCCACTCCTCTGCGGACTATGGCTATGGCATTTCTTCGCAAGAGCAACGCCAAAAAGTGTTGCGCAATACCTATTGGCTACTGGCCTTGAGTTTGGTGCCCACCGTGCTGGGCGCTTGGATTGGCGTAGCCACCGGCATCACCGCTGCGCTGACCGGCGGCATTGGCATGATCGTCTTCATGGCCGGCGCTTTTGGCTTCATGTATGCCATCGAAAAAACCAAAAACTCTGCCGCTGGGGTTCCAGTGCTGCTGGCATTTACCTTCTTCATGGGCTTGATGCTCTCGCGCATGATTGGTACGGTGCTGGGCTTTAAAAACGGTACCGATTTGGTGATGACGGCTTTTGCCGGTACAGCAGGCGTGTTTTTTGTCATGGCAAGCCTTGCCAGCGTCATCAAGCGCGATCTGTCGGGCATGGGCAAATGGCTGATGGTCGGCGCACTGGTGCTGATGGTCGGTGCGGTCATCAACGTGTTTGTCGGCTCCTCGGTCGGCATGATGGTCATTTCGATGCTCGCCATCGGCATTTTTAGCGCCTACATGCTGTACGACCTCAAGCAGATCATCGACGGCGGCGAAACCAATTACATCAGCGCTACGCTGGCCTTGTATATGGACATCTTCAATGTCTTCCAGAGCCTGCTGGCCCTCTTGGGCATCATGGGTGGTGAGCGCGACTAAATTGCTGTGCTTCGGCACTGCACCCAAGGCTCCGTCAGGAGCCTTTTTTTATGCCCAGCGCATGGATAAGGCTCAACCCTTGGCACTGGCTGCCGATAATGGCAAGACATGTTTCAGAAAGCACCCAATATGCCGCCACGTTCTGCCGCAGCTTTTGTGTTGTTGCTGCTTGTCGGCTGCGACATTCCGGGAATCAGCCCCGACCCCCGTGTCGTCCAACGCGATGCCGATGCCAAGGCCGTCGGTGGCGCTTGCCGCCATGCCATGCGCGGCTTGGAGGACTGCTATACGCTCAATCCCAAAGCGCCCAAGGCCTCCGTCTTTAACGGCTGGAAAGAGATGGATTCGTACATGCGCGAAAACAAAATTGACGGCTCGCCCTCGCTGCTAGGCAAGGCCGTCAAACCTGAAAAGCCCGAGCGTCCCGATCCTTCGATCGAGACGGAAATGAACAATTCGCACGGCAACCGCAGCTGATGCCAAGCCTGTGCGCTTGGCATCCATTCTCAAGCGCGCTCAAACACCGCGATGCTTTCAACGTGCGCCGTGTGCGGGAACATATTGACCATACCCGCAGCCGTGCAACGGTAGCCTGCCAAGTTGACCAATAACCCGGCATCGCGCGCCAGCGTGGCCGGGTTGCAACTCACATACACAATGCGTTGGGGCGGCTTCCAATTTTCAGCACCGGCGGGTAGCGGGGCCGCACCTTCGGCACCGATACGCGCTTGCTCAATGTCGGCCAACGCTTTAGACAGCGCAAAAGCGCCTTCGCGCGGTGGATCGACCAACCACTTGTCCGCTGCGCCATCGGCAATGAGCATCTCTGGGGTCATTTCAAACAGATTTCTTACTACGAAATTAGTAGCAGCTAATCCTTGTCTTCCAAGGGCTTGTGCCTGATTAGATGCATAATTTTCCCGCGAACGGGCTACCAGCGCCTCGCTGCCCTCAATGCCCAGCACCTCGCGCGCTTGCGTTGCCAAAGGCAGGGTAAAGTTACCCAAACCACAAAACCAATCAATCACGCGCTCGGTTTTTTGCACATTCAGTAGGCGCAGCGCCCGCGACACCAATACCCGATTGATATGCGGATTGACTTGGGTGAAGTCGGTCGGTTTGAACGGCATGGTGATGCCAAACTCGGGCAGGGCGTACGACAGTTGCGGGCCGCCTTCATCGAGCAATTTGACCGTCTCTGGCCCTTTCGATTGCAACCACCATTGCACACCGTGCTCGGCGGCAAAGGCGCGCAAACTGGCCAAATCGACCTCGGACAAAGGCTCCAGATGGCGCAGTACCAGCGCGGTCACACTGTCGCCGCAGGCCAATTCAATTTGGGGGCACGTATCACGGGCCTGCATCTGGGCAATCAATGCGCGCAGCGGCATCAACATGGCATTGACATGGGGGGGCAGCACTGGGCAGACCTGCATATCGGCCACATAGCGGCTCTTGCGCTCATGAAACCCCACCAACACCGCGCCCTTTTTGACAACGTGGCGCACCGATAAACGCGCTCGGTAGCGGTAGCCCCACGCCGGGCCTTCAATCGGCCGCAGCATGGTCTCTGGCTTGACGCGGGCCAAATGCCACAGGTTATCTTCCAGCACCCGTTGCTTAACAGCCACTTGGGCACCAATATGCAAATGCTGCATCTTGCAGCCACCACAAGAACCCGAATGCAGGCCAAAGTGGGGGCAGCCGGGCTGCACGCGCTGGGAGGATTCGCGGTGAACCGCCGTCAGGCTGGCTTGCTCCCAATTGTTCTTTTTGCGGTGGGTGTTGGCTGTGACCCACTCGAACGGTAAGGCACCGTCGATAAAGACCACCTTGCCATCGGGCTTGCGGGCAACGCCTTGTGCGTCTAGGTCAAGGGAATGCACCTCCAGCCAGTCGCAGGGGTAAGGGCTTGGTTTGTCGTTCAGATCGCTCATAGTCCGATTGTCTCAGGCCTTACCCACCACGCCGAGACCCTACGGCGCTAAAAGTATCGCCGCAGAGCAAAACACCTTTGTCTTTTTTGTTCTTTACACTTCCCGCCTATTTTTGTTTTTCGGGCGGTGACGCCCTGCTTGCCAAAGGTCGCCATGAAATTTCGTTTCCCCATCATCATCATTGATGAAGACTACCGCTCCGAAAATACTTCCGGGCTGGGCATTCGTGCGTTAGCGCAGGCCATAGAAACCGAAGGTTTTGAGGTATTGGGTGTCACCAGTTACGGCGATTTAAGCCAGTTTGCCCAACAACAAAGCCGGGCCAGCGCTTTTATTTTGTCGATTGACGATGAAGAATTCACCCTCGGCTCCGGACTCGACCCGATTGTTTTGAGCCTGCGCGCTTTCATTGAAGAAGTGCGCCGCAAGAACGCCGATGTGCCCATCTACGTGCATGGCGAAACCAAAACCAGCCGCCACTTGCCCAACGACATCTTGCGCGAGCTGCACGGTTTTATCCACATGTTTGAGGACACGCCCGAATTCGTGGCACGCCACATCATCCGCGAGGCCAAGAGCTACCTCGAAGGGGTGCAGCCACCGTTTTTCAAAGCCTTGCTCGACTACGCCGAAGACGGCTCCTACAGTTGGCATTGCCCCGGTCACTCGGGCGGGGTGGCATTTTTGAAAAGCCCGGTCGGGCAGATGTACCACCAGTTCTACGGCGAGAACATGCTGCGCGCCGATGTCTGCAATGCCGTGGAAGAACTGGGCCAACTGCTTGACCACAACGGTGCCATTGGCGAAAGCGAACGCAACGCCGCCCGCATCTTCAATGCCGACCACTGCTTTTTTGTCACCAACGGCACCAGCACCAGCAACAAAATCGTCTGGCACCACACGGTAGCGCCGGGCGATGTGGTGGTGGTCGATCGCAACTGCCACAAGTCGATTTTGCACAGCATCATCATGACCGGAGCCATTCCGGTGTTCATGAAGCCTACGCGCAACCACTTTGGCATCATCGGGCCGATTCCGCAAAGCGAATTCGAGCCAGAAGCGATCCAAGCCAAAATTCGCGCCAACCCCTTGCTCAAGGGTGTCGATGCCAAAAAGGTCAAGCCACGCGTGCTGACGCTCACGCAATCGACCTACGACGGTGTGCTCTACAACACCGAAAGAATCAAGACCATGCTCGACGGCTATGTCGAAAACCTGCACTTTGACGAGGCTTGGCTGCCGCACGCGGCATTTCACCCTTTTTACGGTGCTTACCATGCGATGGGCAAAAAGCGCGCGCGGCCCAAGCACTCGGTGGTGTATGCCACGCAATCGATCCACAAACTGCTGGCCGGCATCAGCCAAGCCAGCCACGTGCTGGTGCAAGACTCGCAAGACACCAAACTTGATCGCCACCTGTTCAACGAAGCGTACCTGATGCACACCAGCACCAGCCCGCAATACAGCATCATTGCCAGTTGCGACGTGGCCGCTGCCATGATGGAGCCACCGGGCGGCACTGCGCTGGTTGAAGAAAGTATTTTGGAAGCGCTTGATTTTCGCCGGGCCATGCGGAAGGTCGAAGACGAATTTGGCAAAAACGACTGGTGGTTCAAGGTCTGGGGGCCAGACAAACTGGTCGATGAGGGCATTGGCCGTGCGGAAGACTGGATCATTCGCAGCGACAGCAAGAGCAAAAAAGCCGGGCGCAAGTGGCACGGCTTTGGTCAGATGGCCGACGGCTTTAACATGCTGGACCCGATCAAATCGACCATCGTCACACCCGGCTTGAATCTGGACGGAGCCTTCGACAAAACGGGCATTCCAGCCTCCATCGTCACCAAGTATTTGGCCGAGCACGGCGTGGTGGTCGAAAAAACCGGCCTCTACAGCTTCTTCATCATGTTCACCATCGGCATCACCAAAGGCCGCTGGAACACCATGCTCACCGCCTTGCAGCAGTTCAAGGACGATTATGAGAAGAATCAGCCCATGTGGCGCATTCTTCCCGAATTTTGCCAACGGCACAAAATTTACGAGCGTATGGGCCTGCGCGATTTGTGCCAACACGTCCACCAGATGTACGCTAAATACGACATTGCCCGCTTGACCACCGAGATGTACCTGTCCGACTTGCAACCGGCCATGAAACCCAGCGATGCCTATGCCCACATCGCGCACCGCACCACCGAGCGCGTGGGCATTGACGATCTCGAAGGACGCATCACCGTCGGCTTGGTCACACCTTACCCACCGGGCATTCCACTGCTGATTCCGGGCGAAGTTTTCAACAAGAAAATTGTGGATTACCTCAAGTTCTCGCGCGAATTTGCCAAGATGTGCCCTGGCTTTGAAACCGACATTCACGGCTTGGTAGAACAAACCGGCGACGACGGCATCGTGCGCTACTACGCAGACTGCGTAGCAGCGGGCTAGAGCGCTTATTCGAAATCATCAAAAATCAGCGTGGGCGTTGCCACGACCCGCGCTGAGTCGGCCAAGCCATCAATCAGTCGGTGGCTGAAATAGCTATCGGGAGTATCGGCCTCTAGCGCAGCGACCACCAAATTGGCCAACGGCTGGTTGAGTGGTACGTAGTAGCTGTTGGCGGGCGTGTCTATAGCGCTGCGTACCAGCTTGGTTGGCAAAGCGCCCTCTGCAAGTGCCGCCGCTTCCTGCGGTACTTCTTGAAAAACCTCGGCCAGTACCGCACCAGACTCGGCCACACGCAGTACACGGACACCGAGCAGCCGCAGGCGCTCGACTGCCTTGGTCGCGCTGTCGGCCAACCAGTAACCACATGGACGGGTTCGTAGCTGCAACGGGCGCAAGCTCAGCGCCGAATCCCATTGCACGCTCAAGGTCTGGTCCGCACCGGTATCGGGGTTCAGTGCTACCACATCGCGCTGACCCAGTGTCAGGCCCACGCTCAGGGACATCTGGTTCTTGCAAACTTGGGCCTCGGTCTCGCGCACCACAAACGAATGCACCTGCTCCAAAGCCTCAGCGCGTTCCGCAGTGCTGCGCAGCGCACTGCCAATGGCCGTGACCTGTGCATGCACGCGGCGTTGAATGTGGCCATGCCCTAAACCAATGCCACGCGTCGCCACCACCAAGCTAATTGCATTTTTTAGGCCATTCACATTGCGCGCGTTATGGGGCTGAGTGCCTCCCATTGCAAGACGCAACTCGCCAGGTTCTGCCGAGGGTGCGTGGTACCAATCGGTGCTCAAACCCTGCGCTCGGAGCGCACCGAGCATCGGTTCGTAGTACCACTCGCGCGAGGCTTTGAGTAAAAATTCGTGGACATTAGCGGTGCCAGCGTATTGCAACAAAACATCGCTGCGTGGCAAGGCATTGAACTTTTGCAAATAGTCCCCCGCCCAAGGGTACTCTTGCGCATCTATCACCACGGTAGGGCGGTAGTCGTGCACCAGCACTGCCAATGCCTGCGCCTCAGGCGTATGGAGCAACAGATGGTCACGGTTCATATCTGCACCGTTGGCGGTGGCACGGGTGGCGCTCTGTGCTCCATCGGGATTGGCACGCGGCACAACCACCACGTTGATTTGCTCCAACAAAGGAGCCAATGTGCCACGCGCAAGCTCCTGTGCAATCACCAACAAGGCCTCGCTGCCAGCAGGCTCATCACCGTGCTGCTGACCAATCAATAACACGGTAGGGCGGTTGCTTTGGGCCAAGCTGTTGGGGTCAGTGCCTTTGGCACGGGTCAGCACCAAAGCGTGCAACGACGCGCCCCGCTGCGAAGCCCCCAAAGTCAACAACGCGGCCCTTGTAGGCAAAGCAGATGCGGTCAAGTCGCGTAACCACTGATCGGACTCCGCATTGGTAGTAAAGCTGTGCCGCTGCGCTGCCAAGCCCGGTGTTTCATAACGAACATCGGGATCCGGAAAACGCGCCGCCACAGGCGCACTCTCTGGGCTAGCCTCTCGCCATACTGTTGGTGCAGTGGTTGGCTCTGGCAACGGCTCCACCACAGGTTGACCCAATGGTGTGGGCACAGGCGTGGTGCGCTGCGCCACCGGCGGCGGAATTTTTACGATCCGAGTCCACGTCGGCAGCGGCGTGGTAGCGCAAGCGCTGAGCAAGGCTGTAGCAGCCAACAAAGCAGGGATTTTCAAGGCGCTGGAACGCGGCGTTGTGGTGCGCTCGCGCAGCGCAGAGCCAGAGTGCGTTTGCATTGTCATGTCGTGATAAATCGGTGGCGGCCAAGAACTCCCGCAGGGCACGGGCAAGAACGAAGGACTGATGTTACCCGGCCCCGCAGTCGGCCTGCCAAGATCGGTGCTGTATCCAAACACCAAGAAAAAATCAAACTCCGTCGTATTGACAAACCGTATTGAATCTGGCAAATAACCACTATGCCATAGGCATTTCAGCCATTCCTTTCATAGCAATCGACTACGGCATAATCTGCCGTCGTTGGTCTTTTTAACCTGAAATTGCAAGGCAGCGCGTGTTTCAAAATTTACGGCTTTGGGCCAAGATCATGGTGGCAATGGGTGCGGCCATCAGCATCATTGGGGCCATACTGACCGCCACCAACTTCTTCAGTATGAGTAGCCTGATTCAGGAAGCCGAACGGAGCACCCTCGATTCGCATTTCAAAGCCATCAACCATGCGATTGCAGCCGAAAGCCGCATGGCCGAAACCTTGAGTGCCATGGTGGCTAACATTCCGCTGGTGCAAGAAAAGTTTGCCGCAGGTGACCGCAAACTGCTGTCTGACCTGTTCGTGCCGGGCTACGGTCTACTGGCCAAAGACTACGGTGTCGATCAGTTTCAGTTCCATACACCATCGGCCACGGCTTGGTTGCGCGTTCACAAACCGGAAAAGTTCGGCGATGACCTCTCAGGCTTTCGCCACACAGTGGTAGCGACCAATAAAACGCAAAAACCCACACGCGGGCTAGAGGGCGGCATAACTGGTTTGGGCGCGCGCGGTATGGTGCCAATTTTCAATGCGGGCAAGCATGTCGGCTCTGTCGAGTTCGGCATGACGTTCGGCCCATCTTTTTTCGACAATTTCAAAGCCCAAAACGGTGTAGATGCTGGTTTGCAATTGCCCGACAAAGACACGTTTCAAACTCTGGCCGCAACCTATGGCAAGCAGGCAATGCTCAGTACTGAGGCCCTCAAGCTCGCAATGGGAGGGGTGCCTCAGTTGGGACACCGAGACATGAATGGCGTACCGTTTGTGGTGTACGCAGCAGCAGTGAATGATTTTTCTGGCAAGCCGATTGGGGTTATCGAAATTGCCATGGACAACAGCAACTACCAAGCAGCACTGTCGCGCTCGCGCAACATGGCACTGATGGTAGGGGTATTGTCAATTCTGTTTGGTTTGGCACTGTCCATGGGTGTGGCACGCCACTTTGTGCGCCGCATCAAATTGGTGACCGATGCGATCCAGCGCGTAGCCAGCGGTGATTTGTCGGTCACGGTGTCGCTCGACGGTAAAGATGAAATCACCGATCTGGCCAATGCTATGCAAGACATGCAGCACAAGCTGCACAATTTAGTGGCACAAGTCAGTGCCAACTCCGAGAAGGTCAATGCAGCGGCGCGCGAAATATTTGGTGCAGTGGACGGCCAAGCAGCAGCATCGGCTGAGATGTCTTCTTCCGTAGCGGAGATTACCTCGACCATGGAAGAGCTGTCAGCCTCCTCAACACAGATTGCCGACCACTCTAAATCGGTGGTGGACATTGCCAATCAAACCCTCGATGGCAGTCGCAAGGGTTCTGATGCTATGCAAACCGTCATCACCCGGATGTCCAACATCAGTGCCGACAATCAACACAGCCTGCGCGAAATTGTCGATCTCGGGGCAAAATCGAAACAAATCAGCAAGGTGATGGAAATCATCAACGCCGTCGCCGACCAAACTAAATTGATTGCTTTCAATGCAGCCTTAGAGGCATCCAGTGCAGGTGAAGCGGGTAAGCGTTTCTCGGTGGTGGCCGGTGAGATTCGTCGGTTGGCCGATAGTGTGACGGAATCAACCAGCGAAATTGAATCTAAGATCAACGAGATTCAAGACTCGATCAGCCGCTTGGTCATCACCTCTGAAAATGGTGCCTCAGGCATTGCAGCGGGTACCACGGCCAGCGCCACTACAGCCCAGCGCCTGAGTGAAATCGTCAACGCAGCCAGCCACACCTCCAGTGCAGCGCAGCAAATTTCACTCTCTACACAGCAACAAAAAACCGCTAGTAACCAAGTCGTGGTCGCACTGCGCGAAATTGTGACTGCCAGCTCGCACACTGCGCAATCCATCACCCGAATCTCCCAAATCAGCAAGGATATGTCCGGACTATCGGACAGGCTGGACGAACTGGTGCACAGCTTCAAACTTTCTGATAAAGCCTAAGTAGGCTGCTATGGGCAAGATACGCGTCGTCATCGCCGATGACAGCAATATGGCACGCGGCCTGCTGCGCGCATTTCTGGACGAACCCGACATCGAAATCGTCGGTGAGGCCTCTAATGGCCGTCAGGCAGTGGAGTTGACCCGCAACCTCAAACCGGATCTGGTCATCATGGACCTCGAAATGCCGGTCATGAGCGGGCTGGATGCCATTGACGAAATCATGCAAAACAAGGGAGTGCCGATTCTGGTGGTCAGCGGCGTGGCTGATGCACACAACGCACTGGTTGCCATGGAGCGCGGCGCACTCGAAGTGGTCAACAAGCCCGACTATTCATCCGAGCAGGCCGCTGAATTTGTTGCCAAGGTGCGTATGCTCGCTGGGGTGCTGGTCATCACCCGCATGCGCGCCCGCAAACCATTGCCAGCTCCAGAACCAATGGGCCAACCGCTATCAGCGATGGTAATGCCGCCATTGCCACCCACTCTGGGCGGCACATCGTATTCAAGGGTATTTGCGATTGCCTGCTCAACCGGTGGGCCACCGGCCTTGGCAAAGATTTTGTCCGATTTACCGGCTGGATTTCCTAGCCCAGTGCTGATTGCACAGCATATTTCTGACGGCTTTGCCAGCGGCATGGTCGCGTGGTTAGCCCAGTTGTGCCCACTGCCAGTGCGGTTGGCTGTCGAGGGCGATTATTTACAGGCAGGGGTCGTCTATATTTCCCCATCCGAGCGCCATTTGTGCGTTTTACCCAACCGCCGTCTAAGTTTGATGGAACGCGGCCCATTGGATGTCTATCGCCCCAGTTGCAACGTCTTGCTCAATTCAGTAGCCGATGTATTCGGCTATCAAGCGATTGGCATTATTTTGACTGGCATGGGCAGTGATGGGGCACAGGGCATGGCGCGTATTCGCAGCAAAGGCGGCATGACGCTGGGACAAAACGAAGAAAGCTCGGTCATCTACGGC
This sequence comes from Burkholderiaceae bacterium, assembly GCA_019751915.1. Lineage (GTDB taxonomy): Bacteria > Pseudomonadota > Gammaproteobacteria > Burkholderiales > Burkholderiaceae_C > Simplicispira. The sequence continues at coordinate 87,355 of JAIEMS010000006.1, read as the reverse complement.
ATGAACCGGGTGGCTATTGAGGCCGGTGATGTGTATCAGGTCATTTCCGTCGATTCCATAGCCGCCACCATGGTGCAGCTAGCAAATCCCGATCTCAAGGGGCCAAGTGCATGAAGCTGAACCTACCACCCTTTCAAGCCCTCATCAAAGCACGCTGCGGGCTGCTCTTTGAAGGGGACAGTGGCGAAGAAAAGCTCATGCAAGCACTGCAAGAGCGAATGGCGGCGCTGGGCCTGCTGACGGCTGCCGACTACCATACAAAACTACTCACCAACGAAACCGAGTTTCAGGCGTTGGTGAGTCTGTTGACCATCAATGAAACCTACTTTTTCCGTGAACCTGAACAAATTCACTTGCTGGTAGAGCGGCTAGTACCGCGTTTTCTTGTGGCGCGTGGCCCTCAGGTGCCACTGCGGATTTTGTCGGCAGGCTGCTCCTCGGGTGAGGAACCGTATTCACTGGTGATGGCACTGATGGAAAAATACGGTGAAAGTACCTCCCGACTGTTTGAGTTTGTCGGCGGCGACATCGACCAGACCGTGCTCACCAAGGCCCGCCTTGGCCGTTACAGTGACTTCTCGTTTCGCGGTGTACCCGCTGCAATCAGGCAGCGGTATTTCGACACCATTCAGCGCGACAACCTGTTGAAACCACAGGTCAAATCGCAGGTAAAGTTTGTCGAACTCAATCTACTCGCAGACTTTTTTGATCCGGCACTGCACAATTTCGACATCATTTTTTTCCGAAATGTCTCAATTTATTTTGACACGCCAACGCGCAAAATAATCCAGCAAAAACTGGCATCGCTGCTCCAACCTGATGGGGTGCTGGTCATTGGAACTGCCGAAACACTGGCCAATGATCTGGGTGTACTGGGACTGACGGAGGAAGATGGCTCGTTCTATTTTGCTAAGAACCCATCTACCGCGTCAGGAGGTATAGGAGGGGTGTTGATGCGCCCGCCAAGTACAGCACCAGCAGAAAGCACTTCCTTTAACGCATTGACATCGCCCTTCCACGCCCCTCTGGATGTGCCGCCGATGTTGCCCACTCTCCCGATACAGGTTTTGCCAACCACACAAGCCCAACCTGACGCAGCGTTGGCACAAGCGCGCCAGCTCATCCAAGAAAAGCGGTTCGATGAGGCTCTGCTGCAATTTGATGCCGTGCTGACTACCGAGCCAGATCACGTCGAAGTTTTGCTGCTGAAAGCCCATGTGTTGATCAATCGCCGTGACTTTGCCGCAGCCCATATGTTAGCCGAGCGCGTGTTGTCTGCCGATGTTTGGTCGATTGATGCACTCGTGCTACTGGGGCTGGCCGCTAAATGGCGCGATCAAATCACCGATGCCATTCGCTGGTTCAAACAAGCCGCGTATGCCCGCAATGAATGCTGGCCAGCACACTACTATCTGGCCGATTTGTACCGCGCTAGTGGCGATTTTGTGCTGGCACGCCGCGCTTACCGAGTGGTGTTGCAACTGCTGTCTGGTGCAAAACCCGATATTGGCATCCGCTATGTGCCACTGGGTTTGCCTGCCGCCGAGGTACGTTTCTTGTGTGAGCATCAACTGGCCAAGTTACCCACAGTGGCAGCGCGTACCGAAGTAAGGTAAGCCGTGGCCATCGACATCAAGAAATTCATCAACCGCTTTGTCGAGGAAGCGCGCGACCACATCAACCGACTCGGTGATGGACTGGTTGCAATGGAGTCGGGCCGGGCAGACGCAGAAGGCATCAATGCCATTTTTCGTTCAGCGCACACCATCAAAGGCTCGTCGCGGATGCTCAAGCTGCTGCCCATCACCGACACCGCGCACAAGCTCGAAGATGTGATGGGTGCCCTGCGCGAGGGCAGCATCAGCTTCACCCCGGCGCTAGGACAACTGCTGTACCGTGCAGTCGATGCTTTAGCTGCACTGGTAGACCAACTGGCAAAAACCAATGATGGGGCACAACTGCCCCCCGCTGATGAGGCGCTGTGCGCCGAACTAGCGCAAGCGGCTGCCGGGCAGTCAGCCCCTGCATTCACACCAGTACAAGCCAAGACGACAGACACTCAAGTTGAGCCACCACCACAGGTGCCGGTGCCGCCCATCGCACCGACTGCTGGTTTAGCAGCCGATTCAGCCAGCCCTTCTGCTCCAGCAGCAAACGTCCCCGAACTCAAGGCTGTCGAAACGGTGCGCGTGCGCCTGAGCAAACTCGATGAACTCATCAAACTGATGGGTGAGGTGGTATCCAGCCATGCACGTCTGCACCAGCGGTTGTTGGATGTTCGCACCATTGAGCACGAACTGGGTGTGCACGCGGGCACTCCAGCAGCATTGCATCTGCACCAGTTCACCCAGACGCTCAAAAACGACGTGCAGGTACAAAAAGTGCTAATGGACGAGCTGCACGACAAAACCCTACTGATGCGAATGCTCCCCCTTGCCATTGTGTTTGAGCCAGCCACTCGGCTGGTACGCGAGTTGGCGCGCTCGGTGGGCAAGCAAGTCGAATGCAGCGTGACCGGCACGGAGATTGAGTTAGATCGACAGATGATCGACAAGTTGTCCGATCCGCTGATTCACCTGTTTCGCAACGCCATTGACCACGGCATCGAAACACCGGCCCAGCGTATAGCCGCAGGCAAACCAGCGCAGGGGCGGCTGACTTTGTCAGCGCGACAAGATGGCAGTTGGGTGGTGGTTGAACTCAAGGACGATGGCGGCGGCATTGCGTTGGCAGCGGTGCGTGACAAAGCGATCAAAAAGGGATTTGTCAGCGCTGAAAAGGCCGCTGCACTGACCGATCAAGAGGTCATTGACTTTATTTTTCTGCCGGGCTTTTCAACCAACTCCATCATCACCGACCTGTCTGGGCGTGGTGTGGGTATGGACGTGGTCAAGCGAACCATTCTGGACGACCTTCAAGGCGTGGTCAATGTAGAAACCCAAGCAGGGGTTGGCACCACGTTTTCGCTGCGGTTACCGCTGTCGCTGGCTGTGATGCGGATTTTGCTGGTGCAAGTGGACGGCTTACCGTTTGGCTTTACTGCGCAGTATGTTGCAGAGCTACTGCGCTTGCCACAAGAGTCCCTGCTGACGGTGGCTGAACGCCAAGCAGTGATTGTGCGCAACGAGTTTGTGCCGGTGGTGCCCTTGTCCGAGTTGTTGCGTGTGCCCGCAAATTTGGTCAAACCATCTCAGCGCCCCCGGGTCGGTGGCATGCTGCTGCTGGTACTGCGCGTGCGCAACGAGAAAATTGCAGTGCAGATCGATGGCCTGCTAGATGAGTGCGACATGGTCATCAAACCACTGCCGGCACATATGCACAAGTTACCGATGGTCAGCGGCATAGTGACCACCGGCACCAACGCGCTGGTCAGCGTACTGCATGCACCTGCGCTGTTAGAGCTGGCAAGGCGTGTGCGTACCCAAGCGGTGCGCACCGAAGCGCAAGCCCACGCCAGCGAAAGCCACTACAAAGTGCTGGTGGTGGACGATTCGCTCAACACCCGCGAGATTGAAAAAGATGTGTTGGAGGCCTATGGCTATCAGGTCACACTGGCCGAAGACGGTGCCGATGGCCTGCGCAAAGCCCTTGAGGGCGACTTTGATGCCGTCCTGACCGACGTTGAAATGCCCCATATGGACGGGTTTACCCTGACAGCAAAATTGCGCCAAGAAGAAAAATACCGCAGCCGACCCATCATCATCATCACCTCGCGAGAAAAAGAAGAAGACAAGCGCCGTGGTGTGCAGGTGGGCGCTGATGCCTATATTGTCAAAGGTGATTTTGACCAAAGCAATCTGGTGAGCACCTTGCGGGCCCTGCTGGGCTAGTGGTGTAAACAAAAATAAATGAGAGAGGCAAATATGAAGATTTTGGTCGTTGATGACGACGCTCTGGCCGCCGAGATGTCCGCTGCCGTGCTGGAAGACCTTGGTCACGAGGTCGTTCTGGCAGAAGATGGCATGGCTGCAGCCGGCATACTCGATGCCGATACCAGCATTGAAATCGTCATCAGCGATATGAATATGCCTCTGGTCAGCGGTATTGACCTGTTTCGTGAACTGCGCGATCAAGGCAATATGCTGCCCTTTATCTTGCTGACTGGTGATGCGCCGGCACCTTTGCTAGCACAGGAACCAAGGCTCGATGCCTGCTTGCTGAAAGACTTCAGCCTCGAAGAGTCACTACCCCAAGTTCTGGCCGAGGTGCTGGCACGACGTGCCTGAGCATAAGCATGGAACAGAAAAAACCATCGTCAGCGCTCGAAAAGATTGCCCGCTTGCGGGTGACTTTCTGCAATCAATTGCCCACGCGGGTTGCAGACATTCGCAACACTTTTGAACGCCTTCAGGCCAGTCCGGGTGACCGTGCGTTGGCGGCAGAACTGCACAGGCTACTGCACGGCATCAAGGGCACAGGCCGCTCGTTTGGCTTTCGTGAATTGGGCGAAGCGGCGGCACTGGGAGAGACTCTCGCGGCTGAACTGGTCGAGCACCCCCAAATGCTGGCCCAGACCGATTGGCAAAGTTTGCTCGCCAAGCATATTGATCAACTGGTACAGGTCAGCCATTCAAGCCTTTTGCCCGGTGCTCAAGGCTGCGCCAGCGCTGCTGCGCCAGCTTTTACCCTGCGCGCTGCAGCCCAAACACCCATTACCACTGAAACGGCAGGTCGGCTGGTTTATCTGTGCGACGATGAGCCTCTGACGCTGGCGCAACTTGCCAGCCAGTTGGCTTGTTTTTCTTATGAGACCGTAAGCTTTCTAGACCCCAAATCGCTGTGCGATGCGATGCTGCTGCGCCGCCCCGATGCGGTCATCATGGACATCAACTTCCCCATGGGCAAGAGTGCTGGCATTGAGGCATTGGCCACCATCAGGGAAAAAACAGGCCGCTCCGTGCCGACCATTTTTCTGTCGGCACGCAACGATTTTGCTGCCCGCATGGGGGCTGTTCAGGCTGGGGGCGAGGCGTATTTTCTCAAACCAGCACTGCCGATTGATCTGGTAGCGGCCATTGATGCCTTGACCAATCAGTATTCTGCCGAGGCCTACCGCATTCTGATTATTGACGATGAGCCAGAGGTCGCTGCTTACCACGGCATCATCTTGCAAGAATACGGCATGACGACCTACCAGCTCAGTGAGCCTGCACTGGTGCTACAGGTTCTGGCTGACTTTCGACCCGACATGGTACTGATGGACATGTACATGCCCGGATGCAATGGTCGCGACTTGGCGACGCTAATCCGCCAAGTGCCCGATTACATTGGCCTGCCGATTGTTTACCTGTCCAGCGAAACCGACCGGCATAAGCAGTTTTCTGCCATGCGTGTGGGGGCAGAGGGTTTTTTAACCAAGCCAGTAGTGCCAGAAGATCTGGTATCGGCAGTGGCCATCCGCGCCGAGCGCATGCGCACGCTGCGCTCGTTGATGGCCCGCGATAGCTTGACCGGCTTGTTCAACCACACCACCACCACGCAACTGCTAGAAAGTGCCGTTGCCAGCGCCAAGCGAGGCAGCAAAGCATTGATGTTTGTCATGATCGACATCGACAACTTCAAGCACGTGAACGATACGCATGGTCATCCGATTGGCGACCAAGTGATCTTGGCGGTATCGCGTGTGCTGCAACAGCGTTTGCGCAACTCCGACGTGGTGGGCCGCTATGGTGGCGAAGAATTTGCCATCATCTTGCAAGACGTGACGATAGAGGCGGCGGCACACTTGGTCAACGAGTTGCGTGACGATTTCAGCAGGGTGGTATTTCATGCCACGAATGCTGATTTTTCATGCACCTTCAGCGCTGGCATTGCGTGCTACAGCAAACATTCGCATGCTGAAGCGTTGCGCGAGGCAGCAGATCGGGCACTGTACCGGGCCAAACACAGCGGACGCAACTGTGTGGTGGTGGACTAACAGGCCCAAGGACGACAGATGGCACAAAACACACTAGAACAGGTGTTGACCCAGCGCCTTGGAGCCAGCAAAAGCATCGTCAACGTCGATGAGCCGGTACAAAAACTGGTATTTTTTGAACTGGCCGGACGATTTTTTGCCTTTTATGGGGAACGTGTCCGAGAAATTCTGGCGCAAGCCGATGTTTTTTTTGTCCCGGGCAGTCCTCCTTCGCTCGAAGGTGTCATCAATGTGCGTGGCGACATCGAGTCAGTGATTCGGCCACACAGCATGTTGCACCTGCCGGAGGACGGTATTGGTGAAAGCTCGCCTATTTTGCTAGGGCGCGGGGACACCATGGTCAGCGGCATCCGGGTAGACCGGGTGATCGATGTGGTCGATGTCACGCAAAGCAGCATCGGTTCGCCCCCAGCCGCCTTGCCCGAACATATGCACCACTTGGTGCTGGGTGTGTTGACATTCCAGACGGTGCCCGTGGCATTGCTCGATCTGGACAAAATGTTTACCAATTACATGCGCGAGCTAGGATGACTGCGCCAAGCTTGGCTGACACGCACGGGTCAACGCTGGAAGTGGTGTTCTTCTCGCTGGCGGGCTGGCGTTTGGGGCTGCAAGCGCAGCAGGTGCGCGCTGCCCGTGGTGTTGTACCCCATACAGACTGCACTGCCCAGCTAGAGGCCACTACAGCTTTGCTGGGTTTTCCGGCCCATGCCCACCCCCCGACGGCTCCGCAATGGCTGGTGCTTCAAAGGGCCGGTCAAGAGCACGAGATGTTGGTCGATGGCCCAGTGGAGCTGGTTGCGCTGCCGGTGGCAGCCATTCACCCGCTGCCACCGCTGCTGGCGGCGCGCACCCAGTTGCGCGGTCTGCGGGCGCTGGTGTTGCCAGACGATCCCAGCCACCCCAACATGGCCTTGCTGTTCGATGCAACGGCATGGCCGCTTGGTGCGCACCTTTGATTCTCAGCATGAATGCCGATGTTTTTCGCCCGATGCCAGTAAAATCCCAGCCGATCCCGACGGGATTTTTGGCATTCTTCAACTACACCATAGACAACCATGTCCCTTAACAACGTACCTCCTGGCAAGAATCTTCCTGAAACTTTTAACGTCGTGATCGAAATCCCTATGGATTCCGATCCCATCAAGTACGAAGTGGACAAAGAGTCGGGTGCCATTTTCGTGGACCGTTTCATTGGCACGGCCATGCACTACCCAGCCAACTATGGCTATGTGCCCCAAACCCTCAGCGGTGACGGCGACCCGGTCGATGTGCTGGTCATTACCCCGTACCGCTTGCTGCCCGGTGTGGTGGTGCCTTGCCGTGCGCTGGGTATTTTGAAGATGGAAGATGAGTCGGGTGTGGATGGCAAAGTGCTGGCCGTACCTACCAACAAGATTTTGCCGATCTACTCGCACTGGAAGAATATCGACGATGTCGATTCCGCACGCCTGAAGGCCATCAGCCACTTCTTTGAGCACTACAAAGACCTCGAAGCTGGCAAATGGGTCAAGATTTTGGGCTGGGAAGGCATCGAAGAAGCGCACAAAGAAATCCTCGACGGCTTGGCTAACCACAACGCAACCAAGGCTTGAGCGTTCTCAGAACAAGGTACCTGTAAAGGGTACCGGCTCCCCCCATGCCGCCCAAAGAACTTGGCGGCATTTTTGTTTTAATCGCTGGCTTTAAAGGGGCTGCGCGATTCAAGGTGTTGCAGGTACTGCGCCACCCCTGCACCTTCACGCTCCAAATAGCGCTCTACGGCATCGGCAAAAGCCGGGTGGGCCAACCAGTGGGCGCTGCTGGCCTGTACCGGCAACAAAGCACGGGCCATTTTGTGCTCGCCCTGCGCACCGCCCTCAAAGCGCTCTATGCCGTGCGCTATGCACCATTCGAGGGGCTGGTAGTAGCACGCTTCAAAATGCAGACAGTCCACGCGCTCCAAGGCCCCCCAATAACGCCCATAAGCCACTGCGCCAGAGTTTTTTGACCCTTTTATGCCGCTAGCGCTTGGTGCAGCTGAATTTATTGCTATCAAACTACTAGCAATAGAACGCCCCTCGCGCTCGGCCACAAACAGCAACCACTGGTCGGGCATATCGCTTTGCATCCGGTGAAAGAAGCTGCGCGAGAGGTAAGGCAAATTGCCATGCTCCAAGTAGGTGCGCTCGTAGCAGCGGTAGAAAAAATCCCAATCGGCCTCGCTGATGTCACTGCCCAATGACCAGCGAAAGCGCACCCCGGCATCGGCGACGCGGCGGCGCTCTTGGCGAATTTTCTTGCGTTTTTCTTGCGACAAGCTGGTCAGAAAATCTTCAAAATCGACAAAAGTCTCTGGCTTGTGCGTTGGTTTGGCATTGCACCAATGAAATTGCACCGTATGGCGCAGCATCAAGCCCTCAGCGGCGCAAGCAGCCACATCTTCACCATCGGCAAACAGCACGTGCAGCGACGACACGCCAGCGGCCTCGCACCAACCCAGCACCGCTTGCACCAATGCCGTGCGGGTCGCTGCATTGGTTGCCATCCACCGTGTGCCCGGTACCGGCGTAAATGGCACGGCCACCACCGCCTTGGGGTAATAGGCCAAGCCGTGGGCTTGGTAGGCATCGGCCCAAGCCCAATCGAACACATACTCCCCTCGCGAATGGCTCTTGAGGTAAAGCGGGCAGGCCGCCACCAAGGTACCGCTCTGCCACAGGGTGATGAAGCGTGGTGTCCACCCCGTTGCGGGCACGGCACTGGCGCTGGTGTGCAGCGCAGCCAGATATTCATGGCGCAAAAAAGGAGTGGGCCGGGGTTGCTGCAACAGCAGGGCATTCCATGCATTGGCATCCATCTCCAGCGGAGAATCGAACACGCGGGTGATAATCGCACTTTCAGCCATGCTTACTCCTGCTGCAGGCAGCATTCCATCCGGCCACAGCGGCTGTTTTCCATTCCATGACGATCTCCATTTGCACTGCGCAGCTTAATTTTGTCGTGGGCGATATGCCCGCCAACGCACAAAAAATCATCACCGCCGCTCGCCAAGCCCATGCTGCAGGCGCACAGTTGTTGCTGACACCCGAGTTGGCCATCTGTGGTTATGCGGCTGAAGATTTATTTTTGCGCCCTGCGTTCTTGGCTGCCTGCGATGATGCCGTGAAAACCGTAGCCCGCGAAACTGCAGGGTTGAACGGTTTGGTGATTGTGCTCGGTCATCCGCAACAACGCAGCGCCTCGGACACCGATGGGCATACCCGGTGTTTTAACGCCGCCAGCGTCTTGCGCCACGGGGTCGTGGAGCAAACCTATTTCAAACGCGAACTGCCCAACTACGGCGTGTTTGACGAGCGCCGCCACTTCGCGCCCGGTCAGCAAGCCTGCGTGTTTGAGGTCGCGGGCTTGCGCGTAGGGCTGCTGATTTGCGAAGACGCTTGGTTGACCGAGCCAGCGCAAGCCGCTGCCCAAGCTGGTGCCCAATTGTTGGCCGTCATTAACGCATCGCCCTTTCACACCGGGAAAAGCGCCGAACGCGAACAAACCATGCGCGCCAGAGTGCAGCAAACCGGCTTGCCATTGGTCTATGCCCACTTGGTCGGAGGGCAAGACGAATTGGTTTTTGAGGGACGCTCATTTGCCCTGAACGCAGACGGCTCCGTGGCCTGCCGGGGGCCTGGTTTTGAAGAAAAACTGCTGTTTGCCCAAGTGCAGCATACTTCGACAGCTATCAAAATAGAAGCGGAAATAACCCCGCTCGGCGCACCCGAGGCAGACCTGTGGAATGCACTGGTGTTGGCGGTGCGCGACTATGTGGGCAAAAATGGTTTCCCCAGCGTATTGCTGGGCTTATCGGGCGGAATTGATTCGGCACTGGTACTGGCCATTGCCGTCGATGCACTCGGGGCGGGTAAAGTCCGCACCGTGATGATGCCCTCGCCCTACACCGCAGACATCAGCCACATCGATGCCCGCGAGATGGCCCAGCGCCTGAACGTACAGCACAGCGAAATCGCCATTGCACCGCAATTTGAGGCTTTCAAGGCGGCATTGGCGCACGACTTTGCCGCACGCCCCGAAGACACCACCGAAGAAAACCTGCAAGCGCGCATCCGGGGCACCTTGCTGATGGCGCTATCGAACAAATTTGGGGCCATCGTCCTGACCACCGGCAATAAAAGCGAAATGGCTACGGGCTACTGCACCCTGTACGGCGACATGGCGGGCGGCTTTGCGGTGATTAAAGACATCCCCAAAACCACCGTCTATGCACTGGCAAACTGGCGCAATGCACACGACCCCTATGCCACCGGGCACAGCCCGATCCCTGAACGCATCATTACCCGCCCCCCCAGCGCCGAACTGCGCCCTGACCAAAAAGACCAAGACAGCTTGCCACCTTATGAGGTGCTCGATGCCATCGTGACCCGGTACATGGAAAATGATGAGCCGATAGCGTCCATCATTGCGGCAGGATTTGCCCGCGCTGATGTCGAACGCGTCACGCGCCTGATTCAGGTCAATGAATACAAGCGCCGTCAGGCACCACTGGGGCCACGCGTTACGCCGCGCAGTTTTGGTAAAGACTGGCGCTACCCGATCACCAACCGTTTTCGGGCCTGAAAACCCGTCAGCCACGCCCGTTCGTGGCACCTATCCCATCACGTTACTAGGAGTTTTTTGTTATGAAAATGATTACCGCCATCATCAAGCCCTTCAAGCTCGAAGAAGTCCGCGAAGCTCTGGCCGAGTGCGGCGTGACGGGTTTGACAGTCACTGAAGTCAAGGGTTTTGGTCGCCAAAAAGGCCACACCGAGCTGTACCGTGGCGCTGAGTACGTCGTTGACTTTTTACCCAAGGTCAAAATTGAAGTGGTCATCAAAGCCGATGACGTTGACCGCTGCGTCGATGCCATCGTCAATGTCGCCCGCACCGGCAAAATTGGCGACGGTAAGATTTTTATCTCTCCGGTCGAGCGTGTAGTGCGTATTCGCACTGGCGATTTGGACGAAACCGCTATTTAAGGCACGGACAGCCCGGTAAGCCACGCCCCCAGGCAAAGCCGGGGGCGCAGACTTAAATCACGGTGCGCAAAGGGGCCTGCACCACCGGAGTGCCCGCCCCCTGCACCAATGCACGCAGCAACGCAGGGGCATCGGTGCCGATTTCTAGCAAGCCCATTTGCCACTGGCCCATAAAGTCATTGGCAACGCTGGTTTGCAAAAACGCCAACAGGCCGTCGTAATAACCCGCCACATTGAGCAAACCCAGCGGCTTGTCGTGGTAGCCCAATTGACGCCAAGTCCAGACTTCAAAAATCTCTTCAAAGGTGCCAATTCCACCCGGCAGAGCAATAAAAGCATCGCTGCGTTCGGCCATCATCGCCTTGCGCTCGTGCATGGTTTGCACGATGTGCAGCTCATCGCAGGCATGCCGGGCGTGTTCGGTGTCTTCAAGGGCCTGCGGAATGATCCCCACCACCCGCCCCCCTGCGGCTTGGGTGGCATCGGCCACGGTGCCCATCAAACCATTGCGCCCCCCGCCGTACACCAGTTGCCCCCCGCTTTGCCCAATCCAGTGCCCAACGGCTTGGGCTGCTTGAACAAAAAGCGGGTTCTCGCCCGAGCGCGAACCGCAATACACACAAAGAGAAAAAGTCGGTTCAGCCATAAAAAAATCTCTGAAAAAGTGCGCTGCCCCAAATGCCTATACAGCCCAGCAAACTGAGCAAAACAGCAGCACTGCCCATGTCTTTGGCACGTTTGGACAGCGCATGCCATTCTGGGCCAATGCGATCAATCGCCGCTTCGATGCCCGTGTTGAGCAATTCAACCACCATCAGCAACAGCACCGAGCCTGCCAGCAGCACCACCTCGACCCAACTGCGACCCAACCAGAGCGACAGCGGCCACAACACCACGGCTGCGATAGCCTCTTGGCGAAAGGCAGGCTCGGCCCAACCTGCGCGCAGCCCATGCAACGAATAACGGGTGGCATGCAAGAGGCGGTTCAGGCCAGTGCGGGATTTTTGGGCGTTGGTCGCTTCAGGCAATGCAGACATGGCAGACAAGAGAAAAAAGCAAAAAGGCGCGGCCCCTGCCGCCACACAGGCAAAAAGAAAACCGCCACTAGCGCGGTGCTGGCTCAGAAATCACCAACCGGGTGCCCGCCAGCGCATCGTGCCAAAACTGGCGCTGCGGATGAAAGCGGCTCAAGAGCGCCCACACAGCCACCCAGCCGAGCACAATCACAGCAATTTCTCCACCCGACAGCGCAAACGGTGCAACCCCCAATAAAGGGGGTAAAAACCACAACCAACTCAGCACATAACGACCCAGTGCCCGAGACTGGGTCAAAGGCTGCCCAGCGCTATCGACAGCGCGGATATGCCACGTTTTCATGGCCAGCGTTTGGCCCTTGGCCCAAAACCAAGTGAAATAAATACCAAACACCACAAACAAAAAGCCCTGTAGCGCATGGCGATTGTCAAGGGCATGGCGCGTCTGGCTCAAGGTACCAAAAAGGTAGCCTGCAATGAACACCACGCCAAACATGAGCAAGCCCTCGTACAGCCAACAGGCCATGCGCCGCGACAGCGAGGGCGTTTGTAACAGCGCTGGCGTGGCAAACGCAGGAGGATGGGCAGCGGGCATGCAGGACTCAGTGCTGGGGAGGAGAATCGGCGCTGGAATGCGCTGCAGGATCGGTCGGCAAAGGAGGCAAAGGCTGCGGCTCGGCGATGGGGACAGACACCGGGGCCGTTTCGACGACCATAGGCTCGACCATGAGCGGGCGCGCATCGGGCGCTGGCACCGGCGCCACAGGGCGCAGGTGGGCGGTTCCAGCCGACAACGGGGGAATTTTGGGCGGATTCAAGGGATTGGCATTGAGGGCCGTAGCCGCTGGAATTTGGGCCAATTTGCGCGTGGGAACCGGGCGAAGTGCGGTAGCTGCCCCTGTCGATTGAGGCCCGGCACCGGCTGCCAAACGGTGCTTTGTTTCTTCGCTCAGAGCTTGGTAGGCCTCCCACTGCGCGCGTTTGTTGTCGGGCGCGAGTTTGTTGGCGGTGGCAAAGTTCAGCCGCGCCTGATTGCGTTGCTGGGCACTGAGGCTGGCCCATTCAGCCATGCGCTCGTGCAGTTTGCCTTGTTCAGCCGGTGGCAGAGAGGGAAAACTTTGTGCCAGCGCCAGCCAACGGCGTTTTTGCAGTTCGCTCAGGAAAGGCCAGCGCTCAGACAATGGACGCAATGCCTGCTTTTGTGCGGCGGTCAAATCACTCCAGCCAGGGCCAGCTGTGGGGGCAACCGAGTCGACTGGGAGTGTATCGTTGCTGTGTGCCACTTGACGGGCAGCCCAAGTCCCAGCAGGCAGCACCGTGCCAGGGGCTATACGCACTTGCACCAAGGCCTGCCATCCTCCCAAGGCCAGTGCGATCAACAGCACCAACGCCAGCCCAATCGCTGGCGAAGAACGGCGCGGTGTGTCCAATTCGGGTGCGTGCATGCAGGCAGGTCTAGCGGTCAATGGTTGGACGTGCCACCCATTTTGAGGAATTGAACAAAACCCGGATCGGCATAGGCCGATGGTGGCAAGTCGTCGGTCAGCAAAGCCGCATCGACCTCCGCGACTTCAGCCGTGCCGTACTCATCTTGGGCCACATTGATGACGACCAAACCCGCCACCAGCGCCATGGCGGGAATTGCCGCCATCAACGAACGCCACCAATTACCGCCCTCGCCGCGCCAGCCGCCCAAGGCTGCAGTGTTGCCCACTTGCACGATGGCAGGGCTTGTTTGGTGTACCAGCGCGACTTTTTTGCGTTTGGCGAGCGCTTGCATGCGGGCCACACGCAGTCGCTCAGAAATATCGTGGGGCAATTCGCCAGTGCTTTCGGTCAGCAGTGCCGTCACACGACGGGCAAAGTGCTCTTGGGCCAATTCGGGGGAAGGCGTTTGCAGAGTGTTCATGGTTTGATTCCTTTGGCCTCCAGGGCTTTGCTGAGGGCATGGACGGCGCGAAAGCAGTGGGTTTTGACACTACCCTCGGTGCAACCCATAGCGGCTGCTGTTTCAGCCACATCCATCTCTTCCCAATAACGCATCAAAAACGCTTCTCGTTGACGTGGTGGCAATGCTTGGATGGCTATTTCGATATCGTGCATGGTCTGGCCACGCTGAGCGAGGTCTTCGGCACTGGGCACGCGCTCATGCAAATCGGTATTGCCCCAGCTCTCTAGCAAGTCAAAATCTCCACCGCCCTCGTCACCCGCAGACTCAAAATCGCTCATGTGAGAGAACAAGGCATTGTGCCTTTTTTGGCGCCGAAACCAATCGAGGGTGCAGTTGGACAAAATGCGCTGGAACAGCATGGGCAACTCATTGGGCGGTTTATCGCCATAGTGCTCGGACAGCTTCATCATGCTGTCTTGCACGATGTCCAGAGCCGCTTCCTCGTTACGAACGTGGTACATCGAGCGCTTGAATGCACGCTTTTCCACACTTTTGAGGAAATCGGAGAGTTCTTGTTCGGTAGCCAAAGGGGGATCGCTGGAGAAGGTCGTTCTGGCGCCCTGCGGCGCGCTGGGAGTGCGGCAACCTCCGATTATCGCACCCAGAGGGCTTTTTTTAAGCACTCTAATGAATCGACAATGGTGCAGTGCGATAATGGCCCCGCACATCAAAAAAGCAAACGGGTCACGGTCCGGCGCGGCAATCATCTCGCCCATGTCCCTGGTCTCAAGTTCTGAGCCGGCTTCACGAGAGTTCGCGCAAGGGGCACCCAAGGTTTTTCGTCAGAGAAATTCACAAAGGTTCATCATGGAAATCACCAAGGCCGAGATTTCGTCCGCAGCAGCTACCCAAATTACCACCGACACCCAAGAATTGATGGGTGCGGAAATTCTCGTCAAGGCCTTGCAGGCCGAAGGCACGCAGTTCATCTGGGGTTACCCCGGTGGCGCGGTTCTTTACATTTACGATGCCTTGTACAAACAAGACACCATCCAGCACGTTCTGGTGCGCCATGAACAGGCCGCCGTCCATGCAGCCGACGGCTACGCCCGCGCCACCGGCGAGGTCGGTGTGGCGCTGGTCACGTCTGGCCCCGGCCTGACCAATGCCGTCACCGGTATCGCGACCGCCTACATGGACAGCATTCCAATGGTGATCGTCTCGGGTCAAGTGCCCACGGCGGCCATCGGCTTGGATGCCTTCCAAGAGTGCGATACCGTGGGTATCACACGCCCAATCGTCAAGCACAATTTTCTCGTTAAAGATGTCCGCGACTTGGCATTGACGATGAAAAAGGCCTTCCACATTGCCCGCAGTGGTCGCCCCGGCCCGGTGGTGGTCGATATCCCTAAAGATGTGTCTTTCAATAAGACGGCTTACAGCGGCTACCCCAAAACCGTCGAAATGCGCTCGTACAACCCCGTGCGCAAAGGCCACAGCGGACAAATCCGCAAAGCCCTGCAACTGCTGCTGACGGCCAAGCGCCCCTACATCTACACCGGCGGCGGTGTGCTGCTGGGCAACGCCACCAACGAGTTGCGTACCTTGGTCGATATGCTCGGCTACCCCGTCACGCACACCTTGATGGGCTTGGGCGCTTACCCCGCTTCTGACCGCAAATACCTCGGCATGCTGGGCATGCACGGCACCATCGAAGCCAACAATGCCATGCAAAGCTGCGATGTTTTGCTGGCGGTGGGCGCGCGTTTTGACGACCGGGTCATTGGCAACCCCAAGCACTTTGCCCAAAATGATCGCAAGATCATCCATATCGACATTGATCCGTCCTCGATCTCCAAGCGCGTCAGGGTCGACATCCCGATTGTGGGCGATGTCAAAGACGTGCTGACCGAGTTGATCGCCATGATCCGCGAGTCCACGACCCGCGCCGATGCGGGCGCTCTGGCAGCGTGGTGGGAAACCATTGAAGAATGGCGTCGGCGCGATTGCCTGAAGTACGACATGGGCAGCAGCGAAGTCATCAAGCCCCAGTACGTGGTCGAAACCCTCTGGAACATGACCAAAGATGCCGACGCTTACATCACGTCCGATGTCGGTCAGCACCAAATGTGGGCCGCCCAGTATTACCGTTTTGACGAGCCACGCCGCTGGATCAATTCGGGTGGTCTGGGCACGATGGGCGTGGGCATTCCCTACGCTATGGGCATCAAGCTGGCCAAGCCCGAATCTGAAGTGTTCACCATCACCGGCGAAGGCTCGGTGCAGATGAATATTCAAGAACTCTCGACCTGCTTGCAATACAACACGCCGATCAAGATTTGCGCCCTGAACAACCGCTACCTTGGCATGGTGCGCCAGTGGCAAGAAATCGAGTACTCGGGCCGCTACAGCCACAGTTACATGGATGCGCTGCCCAATTTCGTCAAGCTGGCCGAGGCCTACGGCCATGTCGGTATGCTGATTGAGCACCCCAAGGATGTCGAGCCTGCACTGCGCGAGGCCCGCAAGCTTAAGGATCGCACGGTGTTCATGGACTTCCGTACCGACCCGACCGAGAACGTGTTCCCGATGGTGCGCGCGGGCAAGGGCATCACTGAAATGCTGCTTGGTTCGGAAGAACTTTAAGTCCTAGAGCCATCTAGCGCTTATTCTGTAAGCTTGAGCAGCTATCATTTCGATAGTTATTTTTAAGACGAATCTATTGTTTGCCAAACCCAGCGCTTACCAGCGTTGGGCGAGGGCAGCAAAAAGAGGAATCCATTGTCATGAAACACATCATTGCCGTTCTGCTCGAAAACGAACCCGGTGCCCTGTCGCGCGTGGTGGGCTTGTTCTCGGCCCGTGGCTACAACATCGAATCGCTCACCGTGGCCCCGACCGAAGACCCGTCGCTGTCGCGCATGACCATCCAGACCACAGGTTCTGAAGACGTTATTGAGCAAATCACCAAGCACTTAAACCGCCTGATCGAAGTGGTGAAAGTGGTCGACTTGACCGAAGGCGCATACACCGAGCGCGAATTGATGATGGTCAAAGTGCGCGCTGTGGGCAAAGAGCGCGAAGAGATGAAGCGCATGGCCGACATCTTTCGCGGTCGCATCATTGACGTTACCGACAAGAGCTACACCATCGAACTTACCGGCGACCACACCAAAAATGATGCCTTCTTGCAAGCACTCGATCGCACTGCGATTTTGGAAACCGTGCGTACCGGTGCCAGCGGCATTGGCCGAGGCGAACGTATTTTGCGGGCTTGACCTCAACCATCGATTCAAGCCATTTTTCATCTAAAACCAGTTTGAAGCCTCACTTTTCAGGGGAATAGAATTACTTTAGAAGAGGGGTAACCTCTTTCAAAGTCGCCTCTTAAGAGTCGTGGATTGAAACATTGATCTATTCCCAAGCATTAACCCCCTCTGGAGCCAAAATGAAAGTTTTCTACGATAAAGACTGTGACCTGAGCCTGATCAAGGGCAAAACCGTGGCCATCATCGGCTACGGCAGCCAAGGCCATGCACACGCCCAAAACCTGAACGAAAGCGGCGTCAAAGTCGTGGTCGGTCTGCGCAAAGGCGGCGCTTCTTGGGACAAAGTTGCCAAGGCTGGCCTGACCGTGATGGAAGTCAATGATGCGGTCAAGGCTGCTGATTTGGTCATGATCTTGTTGCCCGACGAGAACATCCCTGACGTTTACAACAACAACGTCGCCCCCAACATCAAGCAAGGCGCGACGCTGGCCTTTGCCCACGGTTTTAACGTCCACTACAACCAAGTCGTGCCCCGTGCTGACTTGGATGTGGTCATGGTTGCGCCTAAAGGCCCAGGCCACACCGTGCGCTCTGAGTACCTCAAGGGCGGCGGCGTGCCAACCCTGATCGCTGTGTACCAAGACAAGTCCGGCAAAGCCCGTGACTTGGCTCTGTCTTACGCTTCTGCCAATGGCGGCGGCAAGGGTGGCATCATCGAGACCAACTTCAAAGAAGAAACCGAAACCGACCTGTTCGGCGAACAAGCCGTGCTGTGCGGCGGTGCGGTTGAACTGGTGAAGATGGGCTTTGAAACCCTGACCGAAGCGGGCTACGCTCCTGAAATGGCCTACTTCGAGTGCCTGCACGAACTCAAGTTGATCGTTGACTTGATGTACGAAGGCGGCATCGCCAACATGAACTACTCCATCTCGAACAACGCCGAGTATGGCGAGTACGTGACCGGCACCGAAGTCATCAACGACAAGTCGCGCGAAGCCATGCGCGCTGCCCTCAAGCGCATCCAAACCGGCGAATACGCCAAGATGTTCATCCTCGAAGGCAAAACCAACTACCCAAGCATGACGGCCCGCCGCCGCTTGAATGCCGAGCACTCCATCGAAATCGTGGGCGAAAAGCTCCGTGCCATGATGCCTTGGATCTCCAAGAACAAGCTGGTTGACCAAACCCGTAACTGATCTGGCGACTTTGCCCCGATCTCCAAAGGCCACTTCGGTGGCCTTTTTCGTTGCTGGCACAGGTGTCTTACGGGCTACACTGCGCCTTTCCTCCAGCGCTGGCTGGCGGAGCCGAAATACTATTGTTTTAATAGCTGCTTATGCTTCATAAGCAAGCGCTGGAGGTCAATTTGATGCAAGACGACAATGAGTCCACGCAAAACGCCCAAGTGATGGTGCGTCAGCGCCGAAAAGGGATTTACATCCTCCCTAATCTGTTCACACTGGCGGCGCTGTTTGGTGGTTTTTACGCCGTCGTCATGGCCATGAACGGTCGCTTTGATATGGCGGCGATTGGGGTGTTTTGTGCCATGGTGCTCGACAGCCTTGATGGTCGGGTAGCCCGCATGACCAACACCCAAAGCGCTTTTGGTGAACAGATGGACTCCCTGTCCGATATGGTCTCGTTTGGGGCAGCACCGGCACTGATTGCCTACGTTTGGGCGCTCAAAGACTTGGGGCGTTGGGGCTGGATTGCCGCATTTGTCTATTGTGCTTGCGCAGCGCTGCGTTTAGCCCGCTTTAATGTCAATACCAGTGTGGTTGATAAGCGCTACTTTCAAGGGCTGCCATCGCCCGCTGCTGCCGCTTTGGTGGCTGGCTTTATTTGGCTCATGACCGAGCTGGGTGTGCAGCGCGGTGCCGATTCGTTCTTGCTCAACTGGGGGCAAATTACCTGGGTGATGTTTGGCTTTACGCTCTACGCAGGCCTGACCATGGTAACGAATGTGCCGTTTTACAGCTTCAAAGATGTGCAAATGCGAAAAAGCGTGCCTTTCATCTTTATCGTATTGATAGCATTGGCCATCGCAGTGATTAACATCCACCCACCGATTGTGATGTTTGGCGTTTTTGTACTTTATGGACTCAGTGGCTACGGCGTTTACGCTTGGCGCAAAGCCAAAGGCCAGCAGACCAGCGTCATTAGCACCTCCACCGAAGAGCCTGACGAACGCGGCTTGCACAAATGATGCTCTGCGGCATTGCCACAACTGTGCTACATTGGCACACATGAAAACGTTTGCCCTAGCCATCCTACTGCTATCCCTCCACGGGCGGAGACAGTAGAGCGCGCGCGCACACTTTTCCTCAAAGGCCCGTATGCACCCGCAACGGGCCTTTTGTTTTGGGCACCAAAATTTTGACCTTGCGGGCAACCCGTTACCAGAAACTAGGAGAAAACACATGGCCGACCAATTGATCATTTTTGACACCACCTTGCGCGATGGCGAACAATCGCCCGGCGCTTCGATGACCAAAGACGAAAAACTCCGTATTGCCCGCCAGTTGGAACGCCTGAAAGTGGACGTGATCGAAGCTGGGTTTGCCGCCAGCTCCAATGGCGACTTTGAGGCCGTGCAGATGATTGCCAACGCCATCAAAGATTCGACCATTTGCTCACTCTCGCGGGCCAACGACCGCGACATCGCCCGGGCTGCCGAGGCCTTGCAAGGTGCCAATCGAGCGCGCATCCACACCTTCATTGCAACGTCAGCGCTGCACATGGAAAAAAAGCTCCGCATGACACCCGAGCAGGTGTTGGAGCAGGCCAAGCAAGCTGTTCGCTTTGCCCGAAATCTGTGTGGTGATATTGAATTTAGCCCCGAAGACGGCTACCGCAGTGACCCAGACTTCTTGTGCCGGGTGATTGAAGCCGTGATTGCCGAAGGTGCCACCACCATCAATGTGCCCGACACCGTCGGCTATGCCATCCCAGAGCTGTACGGCAATTTCATCAAAACATTGCGCGAGCGCATACCCAACAGCGACAAAGCCATCTGGTCGGTGCATTGCCATAACGATTTGGGCATGGCCGTCGCTAACTCACTGGCCGGGGTCAAAATTGGCGGTGCGCGCCAAATCGAATGCACCATCAATGGCTTGGGCGAACGCGCTGGCAATTGTGCCCTGGAAGAAGTGGTCATGGCCGTCAAAACCCGGCGCGACTATTTCAACTTGGACTTGGGCATCGACGCCCAGCACATCGTTGCTGCCAGCCGCATGGTCAGCCAAATTACCGGCTTTGTGGTGCAACCCAACAAGGCAGTGGTCGGTGCCAACGCTTTTGCCCACGCCAGCGGCATCCACCAAGACGGCGTACTCAAGGCCCGCGACACTTACGAAATCATGCGCGCCGAAGATGTCGGCTGGAGTGCCAATAAAATTGTGCTCGGTAAGCTCAGTGGCCGCAATGCCTTCAAACAGCGCCTGCAAGAATTGGGCGTGAGCTTGGACAGCGAAACCGAAACCAATGCGGCTTTTTCTCGCTTTAAAGAGCTGGCCGACCGCAAGAGCGATATCTTTGACGAAGATATCTTGGCGCTGGTCAACGATGAAAGCGTACACAACGACAAAGAGCAGTATGGTTTTGTCTCGTTGTCGCAGCACAGCGAAACTGGCGAACGCCCCCACGCCAGCGTGGTCTTTACGGTCGCAGGCAAAGAAGTCAAGGGCGAATCGGACGGCAACGGGCCAGTCGATGCATCGCTCAAAGCCATCGAATCGCATGTGCAAAGCGGTGCTGAGATGGTGCTCTACTCGGTCAACGCCATCAGCGGCTCCACCGAAAGTCAAGGCGAAGTGACAGTGCGCTTGCAAAGCAGTGGCCGGGTGGTCAACGGTGTAGGTGCTGATCCAGACATCGTGGTGGCATCGGCCAAGGCCTACTTGAGTGCTTTGAACAAACTGCACAGCAAGGCTGATCGGGTTGCTGCACAGGGTTAATGCAAGCTTTCGATTTGAAACACTATAATTAGTGCCCTCTATTGAAAATCGCGCAAGATATTGATCTTGCGCGATTTTTTATTGTCATTACATTCACAACCACTTTTGTCGTTTGGAGACCCTTTGTGATTTGCCGTCGTCCTCACGCAGCATTGCGTTCTTTTGTTCAGGTATTGTCTGTTGCCATAGTCGGGCTTTCGTTGTCGTTGCCTGCGGCCCAAGCCACAGAACGCAAAAAAGCCGTCGGCAAAAAACAGCAAACCAGTGTTGCCCTGCAGAAATCGGTCAGGTCTGCAAAATCTACACGTCCGGTAGCGACCCGCACTTCGGCACGCAGAGCAGCGTTGGTAGCCGCAACAGCAGCAGCGGTGGCTCGCCCTTCATTTGGTGAAATGGCCGGTCTGCACCATGTCAGCGATCCGCTGGACCTCAAATCCAGCGTGGCGCTGGTGGTTGACCAAGACACCCACGAAGTGCTGCTGCGTAAAAACGATCAGGCCGTTTTACCCATTGCTTCACTGACCAAACTGATGACAGGCCTGATCGTCTCGCAAGCGCGCTTGCCGATGGAGGAACTCATTACCATCACCGAAGATGATGTGGATACCGAAAAAGGCAGCCGTTCACGCCTGATTGTCGGAGCCACACTATCGCGCCGGGAAATGCTGCACTTGGCTCTGATGTCCAGCGAAAATCGGGCCGCCCATGCGTTGGGCCGTACTTACCCCGGTGGATTGTCAGCATTTGTAGCGCAAATGAATGCCAAAGCCCGTCTTTTGGGCATGGCAGATACCCGTTATGTGGACCCCACAGGCTTATCGAGCAACAACCAATCGAGTGCGCGCGATTTGGCGGTGCTGGTCAATGTGGCACACAGCGATCCGGTGTTGCGTGAATTCTCCACCTCCCCCGGACACGAAGTTGCCGTCGGCAGCAAAACGCTGCAATACAACAACACCAACCGTTTGGTGAAAAACCCAGCATGGGATATTGGTCTGCAAAAAACCGGTTATATCGCCGAGGCGGGGCGATGCTTGGTCATGCAAACGCAAATATCGGGGCGCAAACTGATCATGGTTTTCTTGGATTCAGCCGGAAAATTCAGCCGCTTGGGCGATGCCGAACGTGTCCGTAACTGGGTCGAATCGATGCCAGCACTTCGTTCAGCCGTCTCCCCTGTGCGTGGTGGCAACGGCTGAAGCCCTTTTGTCGTGCCTATGCTGGGGCTGTGGTTTCGATGTATCCCAGCGCCAGCGAAATATCGCGGGCAGCCGCTTGTAACTTCGATAACCAGCCCTCATCGAGGCGGTCTGCGGGCGAAGAAATCGACAAGCCTGCCACCAGTGTGCCTTGGTCGTCGTAGACACCTGCGGCCATGCAGCGCACCCCCAGTTCCAACTCCTCGTTGTCACGGGCCACGCCATACTGGCGTGCTTTGGCCAGTTCACGCTCTAAAACAGCCAATTGGGTGATGCTGTTGCGTGTGTGCCCAGCCAAACCAGTGCGCATGGCATAGCCGCGCACACGCTGGGGATCGTCCGCAGCCAAAAAAAGTTTGCCCGTCGATGTCAGGTGCAAGGGGGCACGCCCGCCAATGGCCCGCACCACCTGCATGCCCGAGCGCTCGCTGTAGGCGCGTTCAACGTAAATAATTTCGTCGCCTTGGCGCATGCTCAAATTCACCGGCTGCTGAATCAGTTTGTGCAAATCACGCATCGGCACCAGTGCGGCATCGCGCACACTCAGGCGCGCCTTGACCAGATTACCCAACTCCAGCAGCCGCATGCCAAGGCGGTAACTGCCCGCTTCAGGGCGATCCACAAAACGCCCTGTAGCCAAATCGTTCAAGATGCGGTGGGTGGTGGAAGGGTGTAACCCGGTTTTTTCGCTGATTTCTTTCAGCGAGATGGGTTCTTCCCTGGAAGCCAGAACGTCTATCAGTGCAAACATGCGTTCAATTACCTGAACGCTGGGTTTATGGTGGATTCCGGGGTCTGTTTTTTTCATTTTTGCGAACGTGTAGAAGGTTCGCCGATTTTACCTTGTGAAATTTAGCCCCCTGTAAACCATCGTCCATCCCGCAAAATTTGGTGCGGATGGTAGCTTGCTTTGTAGCTCATCTTGGGGCTGGCGTTGATCCAATAGCCCAAATAAACGTGCTCTAGCCCTAAGGTGCGGGCTTGGTGAATTTGCCAAAGAATGTTGTAGGTGCCATAGCTACAGTGAGGTTCTGGCTCGTAGAAGGTGTAAACGGCAGACAAGCCATCTTCAAGAACGTCCAAAATCGACACCATCTTGAGAATGCCGTCTGGGTGGTTCGGGCTGGGCTGGCGAAACTCCACCAGCCGGGTATCGACGCGGCTTTGCAGCAAAAACTGGGTGTACTGGTCAATGCTGTCGTGGTCCATACCGCCCCCGGCATGGCGGCCATTTTGGTAACGCAGGTACAACTGGTAATGCTCGGGCACAAAGCTGGGGCGCAGTATGCGGGTTTGAAGCTGGCCGTGGCGTTTTTGTGCGCGGCGCTGGCTGCGGTCTGGCTTGAAAGCCTGCGCCAACACGCGCAAGGGGGTGCAGGCCCGGCAACCATCGCAGTAAGGTCGGTAGGTAAACATGCCACTGCGCCGAAAACCTTGGGCTACCAAATCAGAAAAATTGTCACTGCGCACCAAATGCCCCGGCGTTGCCACCTGTGAGCGTGCCTGCCGGTCGGCCAGGTAGCTGCACGGGTAGGGGGCCGTGGCATAAAACTGTAGCGTTGGAAGCGGGAGGTCGTTGAGTTGCGTCATTCCGCAATGGCTGTAGGGGGCAAAAGCGTGTTCCAGTATAGGGGGTCAAATTGCCAGTCGAGGTCTGGCTGGGTACGTGCTTGGTGGATATGTGCCAGAAAATCGGAGCGGGTTATTTCATGCGCCCCCAGCGAAGCCAAATGCCGGGTGTTTTGCTGGCAATCAATCAGCGCTACTTGGTGGTGGCGACACAGACAGACCAGCGCGGCCAAAGCGATTTTGGAGGCATCGGTTTGGTGGGCAAACATAGATTCGCCAAATACGGCCCGGCCCATGCCAATGCAATAAAGGCCTCCGACCAAGGCTCCATTGATCCAGGTTTCGATGCTGTGGGCGTAGCCTGCGGCATGAAAATCGGCGTAAGCGGCCTGCATCTCGGCCACGATCCAAGTGCCCTGCTGCCCTTGGCGCGGTGCGTTGGCACACGCGCTCACCACTTGGCTAAAAGCGTGGTCAATGCGAATCTCACAGCTGGGATCGGCCCGAAATTTCAGCAGCGCCCGCCGCAACGAACGGTGTAGCCGAAATTGCGCCACCGGCAACACCATGCGCGGGTCGGGTGCCCACCACAAAATCGGCTGGCCTGCGCTAAACCACGGAAAAATGCCTTCGCTGTAGGCCCGGCGCAGGTGGGCTACGTCCAGTGCAGCACCGGCGGCCAGCAATCCGGGGGCAGGGTCGCCCGCTGCCCAAGCGCTGCTGGGAGCGGGGAAAGGGGCGTTGGGTTCTAACCAAGGCAAAGGGGGGTGCATTAATCCGGTGGAATGGTTGATGGAAGCGACACCATTGTGAACCATGCAGGGCACTGCTGGTATCAGTAAATCTTCATGTGGGCATCCTAAAATCAGCCGCAATGCAATCTAAACAATGGGCATCATCGCCCGAGGAGTCGCCAGTGCAAGAAAAAGAACCTGTGCCTGCCGCTAAGGCAGCGCAGCGCGTCATTAAAAAATACCCCAACCGACGCCTCTATGACACCGATACCTCCAGCTACATCACGCTGGTAGAAGTCAAGCAGTTGGTAATGGCCCACAAAAACTTGGTGGTGCGCGATGCCAAAACCGGAGAAGACATTACGCGCAGCATTTTGCTGCAAATCATTTTGGAAGAAGAAGCTGGCGGTGCCCCGCTGTTCACAGAGGCCGTTTTGTCCAACATCATTCGGGTCTATGGCCATGCCATGCAGGGGTTTATGGGCAGCTACCTCGAAAAGAATGTTCAGCTCTTTACCGATATGCAAACCAAAATGGCCGAGCAGTCGCCCAGTGTGACACCCGAGATTTGGGCCCAATTTATGAGCACCCAATCGCCCATGTTGCAGGGTCTGATGGGAAATTACGCCGAGCAGTCGCGCACGATGGTGACGCAAATGCAAGAAAAAATGCAACAACAAACCGAGCAAATGCTCGGGGTGCTGGGCCTCAAACGCTAACCCTGCCAGCACCTGAACAGCCCAATGCGGGGACAATAGGGGCATGATTGAAGCTCCATCCCCCGCCAAAATACCCAAAATCGGATTCGTCAGCCTTGGTTGCCCTAAGGCATTGACGGACTCTGAGTTGATCCTCACGCAACTGAGCGCTGAGGGTTACCAAACCTCCAAAACCTTCGACGGTGCCGATTTGGTCATCGTCAACACCTGCGGTTTTATTGACGATGCCGTGCGCGAAAGCCTCGACACCATCGGCGAAGCGCTGGCCGAAAACGGCAAGGTCATCGTGACCGGCTGCTTGGGCGCACGCGCCGGCCAAAGCGGTGGCAACTTGGTGCGCGAGATGCACCCCAGTGTGCTGGCCGTCACCGGCCCCCATGCCACCCAAGAGGTCATGGATGCTGTCCACCACAACTTACCCAAGCCCCACGACCCCTTCATCGACTTGGTGCCCGGCAGCTTTGGCGTGGCCGGCATCAAACTCACACCCCGGCACTACGCTTACCTGAAAATCAGTGAAGGCTGCAACCACCGCTGCACTTTTTGCATCATTCCATCGATGCGCGGCGATTTGGTCTCGCGGCCAGTGGGCGATGTGCTGTCCGAAGCCAAGGCCTTGTTTGAAGGGGGGGTTAAAGAGCTGCTGGTCATCAGCCAAGATACCTCGGCTTATGGCGTGGATGTCAAATACCGCACCGGCTTCTGGGACGGCAAGCCGGTCAAGACGCGGATGCTTGAATTGGTGCAAACCTTGGGCGAAATTGCCGCCCCCTACGGTGCTTGGGTGCGTTTGCACTATGTTTATCCGTACCCCAGCGTCGATGAAGTCATCCCGCTGATGGCTTCGGGCTTGGTACTGCCCTATTTGGATGTGCCGTTTCAGCACAGCCACCCCGATGTGCTCAAGCGCATGAAGCGCCCGGCCAGCGGCGAGAAAAATCTCGAACGCATTCAGCGCTGGCGTGAGGCTTGCCCCGATATCGTGATTCGCAGCACTTTTATTGCCGGTTTCCCGGGCGAGACCGAAGAAGAATTCCAGCACCTGCTGGACTTTTTGCGCGAAGCACAAATTGACCGCGCTGGCTGCTTTGCCTACAGCGATGTCAGCGGTGCCGCTGCCAATGCCTTGCCCGGCATGCTGCCCCTAGAGCTGCGCGAGGAGCGCCGCTCGCGCTTCATGGCCGTGGCGGAAGAGGTGTCGATTGCCAAGCTCCAGCGCCGCGTGGGAGCCACCATGCAGGTGCTGGTCGATTCGGCCCCCGGCTTGGGTCGCAAGGGCGGCGTGGGCCGCACCTACGCCGATGCGCCAGAGATTGATGGCACGGTGCAGTTGCTGCCACCAGAAAAACTCAGCAAGACGATGAAGGTGGGCGAATTTACCAAGGCACGTATTGTGGGCGTGCGCGGTCACGACTTGGTGGCATTGCCAGTGTAAAAAACCACACTGGCCCATAAAAAAAGGCTTCCCAAGGGAAGCCTTTTTGTTGCCGCAGGGCCATTACACGCGCTTGCGGTATTCGCCGGTACGGGTGTCGATTTCGATCTTGTCGCCTTGGCTGACAAACAATGGCACGGGCACTTCAAAGCCGGTAGCGATCTTGGCGGGCTTGAGCACTTTGCCAGAGGTGTCGCCCTTGACGGCGGGTTCTGTCCAAGTGATTTCGCGCTCGACGCTGGTAGGCAGCTCGACCGAGATGGCCTTGCCGTCGTAGAACACCACTTCGACGGTCATGCCGTCTTCGAGGTAGTTCAGCGAGTCGCCCATGTTTTCGGCTTCGACTTCGTATTGGTTGAACTCGGTGTCCATGCAAACGTACATCGGATCGGCAAAGTAGGAGTAGGTGCACTCTTTCTTGTCCAGAATCACGTTGTCGATTTTGTCGTCGGCCTTGAAGACGACTTCGGTGCCAAAGTTACCGATCAGGCTCTTGAGCTTCATCCGGACGGTGGCTGCACCGCGGCCGCCACGGGCGTATTCGGTCTTGAGGACGACCATCGGATCCTTGCCGTGCATGATGACGTTGCCGGCGCGGATTTCTTGAGCGATTTTCATAGCAGGTTGCTTGGGTTGGGGCCGCTCAATGCGTGGGCGGCGGGAGACGCGCGAGGCCAGCACAACAGCGTGCCCGGCGGATTCGCGCAAAACCGTGGATTTTAGCGTTCTCGGCTGCAAAAACCCATTAGTTGGCTCAACAAATCACTTTGCGTCAGCAATCGGGCACGGGCTGCACCGATGCAATCGCTCCATTCTTGCAACGTAGCGGCGCTCAATTCAGGCAGCGGTGCATCGATCAGCCCATTCCAAACTGCATGAAATTGGCGCAGTGAGACCGGCGCTTGCAACCAATCAAGGAAGGCTTGCAGCTTGGCGTGGTGGGCGTTGTCGGTTTGGGGGTAAATTTGCCACACCAGCGGTTTGCCCGCCCACAGTGCGCGCACCAGCGAGTCTTCGCCCCGGACGAAATTTACATCGCAGGCCCAGAGCATCTCGTCAAACTCCGCTTGCGTCACCGCTGGCAAGTATGAAATTGATAGCAGATTAGTGTTGCCAGACAAGGGCTGGTTGGCTATTTGATTGCTTTTTTCATGCCCAATGGCCTGTGTGGCCGCTGTAGCCCGGCCCGGCGTGACCAGCAGCCGCGTGGCGGTGGTGGCCTGCGCGCACTGTGCCAGTAAAGCGGGCAATGCCACAGGCTCGTAGCAAAACAAGGACACCCAACGGGCATTCGGTGGCGTGGTGCTGGTGGCATCGGCGGCTCTGGGCTGGGCGCTGCGCCAAGCGGCTACATCAAAATCGGCTTGACGCTGGAGTAAATCAGACTCGCGCAGCAACCCGCCCGTGGCCGGGGTGAAGCCGGGGTAGAAAAACCATTTTGTCCAGCCTGCCGCCGGGCCTTGTTGCACCGGCGAGGGCAGAGCGTGGCAGCGCTCAACGTAGCGCTCGGCGGAAAGGTATTCGAGGTTGATCCATGAAGGTTTTTGGCCTCTAGCGCTCGATTGGCTTACGCTAGTAGCTATGAAATCAGGAGCAATCTCGCAACCAAAGGCCTCGACCCATACATCGCTGGGGCGTTCGTCGGGCAAAAACGCACTGCCCCAAGCGCGCACCTGCACCCCTGTGCAGCCCTGCGGTGCCATCCACGCCAGCGCCGAAGCATCGTCTGTCCACAAGCGCACCTGCTGGCCTCGGGCGGCCAAAGCGCAAGCCAAACGCCAGCACACGCCCATATCGCCAAAGTTATCGATGACGCGGCAAAAAATATCCCATTGTTGGGCCGGAAAAAATGGGGCGTGGTGATTTTGCACAATAGCGCTATGTCTGATGCCTATTCTGAAGAACTCCTCGCGCAGGTGGCTGCGTTGCCCGCGCTGCCGGGAGTCTATCGCTACTTTGATGCCCAAGGCGCGCTGCTGTACGTGGGCAAAGCGCTGCACCTGAAGCGGCGTGTTGCCAGTTATTTTCAAAAAAACCACGGCGAGACCCGTATCGGCCACATGGTGGGCAAAATTGCCCGGCTCGAAACCACGGTGGTGCGCTCCGAGGCTGAAGCGCTGCTGCTAGAAAACAACCTCATCAAGTCGTTGCAACCGCGCTACAACATTTTGTTTCGCGACGATAAAAGCTACCCCTACCTGAAGATCACCGGCCTCGCGGCCCAAGACGGCACAGGCCACACACCGGGACAGCGCTTTGCCCGCCTAGGCTACTACCGAGGCGCTGTCGATGCCAAACACCGCTATTTTGGCCCCTACCCCAGCGGCTGGGCCGTCAAAGAGACCATCGAACTGCTGCAAAAAGTCTTTCGCCTGCGCACCTGCGAGGACAGCGTGTTTGCCAACCGCACCCGGCCCTGTCTGCTCTACCAAATCAAGCGCTGCACCGCCCCGTGCATCGGCCTGATCGACCCCCAGACCTACGCGCACGATGTGGCCCATGCCGAGGCCCTGCTGCGCGGCGAAACCCACGACGTGCTCGGGCAGCTACAGGCGAGCATGGCGGCCCACTCCGAACGGCTGGAGTTTGAGCAAGCGGCCCAACTGCGCGACCAAATCACAGCGCTATCGCGGGTTTTGCACCAACAGGCCATCGAAACCGTGTCCGATAAAGATGTGGACATTTTGGCGGCACGGGTGCAAGGCGGGCGGGCCTGCGTCAATCTGGCCATGGTGCGCGGTGGCCGGCATTTGGGCGACCGGGCCTATTTTCCGGTGCAGGTACAAGAAGCTGCGGCCATGTTTCAGCCCGATGAAGACGCTCCAAGCACAGAGGGACATGACTCCATCGAGACGCGGGTGCTGCACGCTTTTATCCTCCAGCACTATGTCGGGCACCCGGTGCCGCCGATTTTGGTCAGCAGCGCTCCGGTCAGCAAAGCCCTGTTGCAGGTGCTGTCAGAACAAAGCGGCCAACGCATGGTGGCGGTTCACCAACCGCGCCAACAGCGCCGCGCGTGGCTCGACATGGCACAACACAATGCCGACTTACAGCTCGCGCGTTTGCTGGCCGAAGAAGGCTCACAGCAGGCGCGTACCCGTGCGCTGGCACAGGTGCTGGATGTGCCCCAAGAAGATTTAGCCCTGTTGCGGATTGAATGTTTTGACATCTCGCACACCTCGGGCGAAGCGACGCAAGCCTCGTGTGTGGTGTTTGAGCAGCACAAAATGCAGGCCAGCCAATACCGCCGCTACAAAATAGAAGGTATTACGGGCGGCGACGACTACGCCGCCATGCGCCAAGTGCTGGAGCGGCGTTACAGCAAGGTGGCTCAGGCGCTGCACGAGGCTGGCGGCGGCAGCCAAGCCCGTCTGCCCGACTTGGTGCTG
Organism: Burkholderiaceae bacterium; assembly: GCA_019751915.1. Classification (GTDB taxonomy): domain Bacteria; phylum Pseudomonadota; class Gammaproteobacteria; order Burkholderiales; family Burkholderiaceae_C; genus Simplicispira. The sequence continues at coordinate 57,234 of JAIEMS010000006.1, read as the reverse complement.
GTCGATGGTGGCAAAGGCCAAGTCGGGGTGGCGCGCGAAGTGTTTACCGCACTGGGGCTGGATGTCTCGCGCATCGTCGGGGTTGAAAAAGGCGAAGGCCGCAAAGTAGGGCTGGAAGAATTGGTGTTTGCCGATGGCCGGGCTAAAGTGTCTTTGGGCAAAGACTCGGCTGCACTGATGCTGGTGGCGCAGATTCGCGATGAAGCCCACCGCTTTGCCATCACGGGTATGCGCGCTGCGCGGGCCAAAGTGCGGGTCGGGGCCAGCCAACTGGAGGATATTCCCGGTATTGGCCCAAAAAAACGGGCCCGCTTGTTGCAACAGTTTGGCGGGGTGCGCGGCGTGGCATCGGCCAGCGTTCAAGACCTGCGCACCGTCGATGGCATATCGCCTGCATTGGCCGAGGTCATTTACCAAGCCTTACGCTAAACGTGACGCTCCATTTTTGGGGGCAATGGCGGTCATGACACAATCGCGCCCATGTTTTGGACCATTCCCACCATCATGACTTGGACGCGCATTGTCGCGATACCTTTGATCGTGGGGGTGTTTTTCTACACCCCGCTCAATGAAGCCATGCGCAACCTGCTGGCCACGGTGATGTTTGTTGTCTTTGCCGCCACCGATTGGCTCGATGGCTACTTGGCCCGCAAACTCAACCAAACCTCCTCGTTTGGGGCCTTTCTTGACCCCGTGGCCGATAAGTTTTTGGTCTGCGCTTCGCTGCTGGTGCTGGTGCATCTACACCGCGCTGATGTCTTTGTGGCCCTCATCATCATTGGCCGTGAAATTGCGATCTCAGCGCTGCGTGAATGGATGGCACAGATTGGTGCCTCGCGCAGCGTGGCCGTGCATATTTTGGGCAAACTCAAAACCACGGTGCAGATGATTGCGATTCCGTTCCTGCTTTACGATGGCCGATTATTCGGGGTGATCGACACCGGCGTTTGGGGCACGTGGTTGATTTGGGCCGCAGCAGTGCTGACGGTGTGGTCGATGGTTTACTACCTGCAAAAGGCCTTGCCTGAAATTCGCGCCCGCGTGAAAAAATAACGCTGCAAAAATCCACTGGCCTGCACCCGATTAGCCCAGTGGGGTTCTGGGTGGTATTTTCTTTTGCTTGGCCCTTGCCTCCTCGGCAATCACGACGGCAGCGGCATCGTGGGGGGTCATGTGGGCGTTGTTGATGAGGTCAATCATGCGCGCCCAAAGCGAGACGACTTCTTCTTCGGAGCGCCCAGTCAAAAACCCATGCGCGACTGCGCGGTCGTAGTGGCTTTCGGGGCTGTTGGGGTCGGACATAGCGCTAAGAGTACCTCTTTTCAGAAAAAAAGAAACCCAAGCGACCAATACCCTATGGGCAGCAACGCCAAGCCAGCGCAAGAGCGGCCACAATCGGCAGCACCTTTTGCTCGGCAATCCCCTTTCTACCTTTTTGAGCCTTTTTGTGATGGTCGCTGAAACCGCTTCTTTTGCTTCTGGTTGGGTCGTGTGCTTGTGCGCGGCTTGGTGCCGCACCTGCGAGGCCTACCGCACCGTGTTCGATTCTGTGGCTGCGCAGTATCCGCACCTGCGCTTTGTTTGGTTAGACGTTGAGGACGAGGCCGACTTGGTTGGTGATCTGGACGTAGAAACGTTTCCGACCTTGCTGATAGCCGACGGGGATGGAGTGCGTTTTCTGGGGCCATTGCCGCCACAAGTGGGGGTGCTGGTGCGCATGCTGACCCATGCCCCCTCCGCCAGTCCACAAACGCCCGAGGTACAAGCGCTGTGGGAGCGCATTCAGGCTGGTGCTGCTGGCTGATTCGCCAGCGCGGTGTGCTGGCGAGTTCTGCCGGGCGCACCATAAAAAAACCCCGCCTTGAAGGGGCGGGGTTGGAGTCTGGAGCCACAGCTGTGGCAGCCGGAGCAACAAATTACATGTTGTCGATCATGACTTGACCAAAGCCCGAGCAGCTCACTTGCGTAGCGCCGTCCATCAGGCGTGCGAAGTCATAGGTCACTTTCTTGCTGGCAATCGACTTCTTCATCGAGCTGATGATGAGGTCAGCCGCTTCAATCCAGCCCATGTGGCGCAGCATCATTTCAGCCGACAGAATTTCGGAACCGGGGTTCACGTAGTCCTTGCCAGCGTACTTGGGGGCCGTGCCGTGGGTGGCTTCAAACATGGCGATGGTGTCGGACAGGTTGGCACCGGGAGCGATACCGATACCACCGACTTGGGCTGCCAGCGCGTCAGAGACGTAGTCGCCGTTCAGGTTCAGCGTAGCGATGACCGAGTACTCGGCTGGACGCAGCAAAATCTGTTGCAAGAAGGCATCGGCAATGCTGTCTTTGACGGTGATTTCTTTGCCAGTCTTGGGGTTCTTGAATTGCATCCAAGGGCCGCCGTCGATCAGTTCAGCACCAAACTCTTTGGCGGCCAGACCGTAAGACCAGTCACGGAAGCCACCTTCGGTGAACTTCATGATGTTGCCCTTGTGAACGATGGTCACGCTGGACTTGTCGTTGTCAATGGCGTATTGAATGGCCTTGCGCACCAGACGTTCCGTGCCTTCGCGCGAGACGGGCTTGATGCCGATGCCGGAGGTTTCAGGGAAGCGGATTTTCTTGACACCAAAATCTTCTTGCAAGATTTTGATCAGCTTCTTGGCCTTTTCGCTTTCGGCTTCAAATTCGATGCCAGCGTAGATGTCTTCCGAGTTTTCACGGAAGATGATCATGTTGGTTTTTTGTGGCTCTTTGACGGGCGAAGGCACGCCATCAAAGTACTGGATCGGGCGCAAGCAAACGTACAGGTCCAGCTCTTGGCGCAGGGCCACGTTCAGCGAACGGATGCCACCGCCGACGGGGGTGGTCAGTGGGCCTTTGATCGAGACCACGTAGTCTTTGATCGCGTGCAGGCTTTCTTCAGGCAGCCACACGTCAGGGCCATAGACCTTGGTGGACTTTTCACCGGCATAAACTTCCATCCAGTGGATCTTGCGCTTGCCACCGTAGGCCTTGGCCACGGCTGCATCGACCACCTTGAGCATCACGGGGGTGATGTCTGCACCGGTGCCATCGCCTTCGATGAATGGGATGATAGGCTGATCCGGCACATTGAGCGACGTATCGGCATTGACAGTGATTTTCTGGCCTTCGGCAGGCACCTTGATGTGCTGGTAGCTGGTCATGTGCGGGGGTCTCCTGTAGGACTGAAAAATTTCAGTAAGTTGGGCAAAGCTCTCTTAAGCACGTTGATTCTACCGACAAAAAAAGTGCCAATTCTGGCAATAAACTACACTGTGCGGCGTTACGCTACAGCGTCGTCGTATATTTGCGATGCACGTTGATCCTGTTTTCTATTGAAAGTTCACCATGAACAAAATTCTCTCTGCATTGGTTGCCGGCTTTTTCGCTATCGGCGCATTCGCACAAATGCCTGCACCCGCAGCACCAGCTCCAGCGCACACCAGCGCTACCAACGCTGCCCCCTATGCACCCCACGCTGGTGCCCGGGCTAAGGCCAAGGCTAAAGCCAAGGCACGCGCCAAGCACAAGAAAAACCGTCACCACAGAAGAGCGCACCGCGCTGCCTAAGGCGCTCTGGGGCCTGCGCTTTGCGTGTGCCTTTGGTGCCTTGCCGCAAAATAGCCCGCTGCGTGCGGGCTTTTTTACGCCCGGCTGCGTTTTCACCCTTGTTGCCAAAGACCTGACCGATGATTTTGTCTGCCACCCGCCTACCGCTGGCGCTCCTGCTCACTGGTGTTTTAGCCCTGACCAGCATGGCCAGCACGGCCCAAGAAGCGCCGCAACTGCACTTGCCGCGCGTCGAACTGACAGCCGGTATGCACCGGATTGACGCTCAAGTAGCACAAGGGCCGCAAGAGCGCCAGATCGGACTTATGCACCGCCAGAGCATGCCCCAACACGAGGGCATGCTGTTCGTTTTTGAGCAACCCGCCGTCCAGTGTTTTTGGATGAAAAATACCCTGCTGGCGCTCACTGCCGCTTTTGTGGCCGACGATGGCAGCATCGTCAATTTGGCCCACATGAAGCCCCAAACCACCGAGCCGCATTGCTCGGCCAAGCCGGTGCGCTACGTGCTTGAAATGAACCAAGGCTGGTTTGCAAAAAAGGGGCTTCAGGCAGGCTCAAAGCTGGGCGGAGCACCTTTTCAGCAGAGCGCCGCCCCGAGCAAGTAGCTATCAATTCAATAGCAATTAATACTGACTGAATAAGGGCTAGAGGCCAAAACCACTCTTTATTTTTCAAAAAAGTGGCTGTGGCGGCCTTTTTTACTCCCACTCGATGGTTGCTGGTGGCTTGCTCGATACATCGTAGGTGACGCGGTTGATGCCACGCACTTCGTTGATGATGCGGCCCGAGACCTTTTTGAGCAGCGCGTAAGGCAGCTCGGCCCAATCGGCAGTCATAAAGTCGCTGGTTTGCACCGCGCGCAGTGCTACCACATAGTCGTAAGTGCGGCCATCGCCCATCACACCCACGCTCTTGACCGGCAAAAACACCGTAAAGGCTTGGCTGGTCAGGTCATACCAAGTCTTGCCGCTGGCAGGATCGGTAAAGTTGTGCAGTTCTTCGATGAAGATGGCATCGGCACGGCGCAGCAGGTCGGCGTATTCTTTTTTCACCTCGCCCAAAATACGCACGCCCAAACCGGGGCCGGGGAACGGATGGCGATAGACCATCCCCGCTGGCAAACCCAGCGCCACGCCCAACTCGCGCACCTCGTCCTTGAACAGTTCGCGCAGCGGTTCTAGCAACTTCAGACCCAATTGCTCAGGCAGACCACCGACGTTGTGGTGGCTCTTGATGGTGACGGCTTTTTTGCTCTTGGCACCACCGGACTCAATCACATCGGGGTAAATCGTGCCCTGCGCCAAAAAGGTAGCACCCTTGTGGCCGCCATCGCCGGCCTTGAGCTTGGCCGCCTCGGCCTTGAACACATCCACAAACAAACCGCCAATGATTTTGCGCTTGGCCTCCGGCTCGCTGACTCCAGCCAGCTTGCCCAAGAACAAATCGCTGGCATCAACACGCACCACCTTGGCATGGAGCTGGCCGACGAACATCTCCATCACCATATCGCCCTCGTTCAGGCGCAGCAGGCCATGATCGACGAAGACGCAGGTCAGTTGGTCGCCAATGGCGCGGTGAATCAACGCCGCCGCCACCGAAGAATCAACCCCTCCAGACAGGCCCAAAATCACCTCTTCATCGCCGACTTGTTCGCGGATTTTGGCGACGGCTTCGGCAATGTAGTCACCCATGATCCAGTCAGGGCGGGCTTGGCAAATACCAAGCACAAAGCGGTTCAGCAAGGCTTGACCCTGCACGGTGTGCGTGACTTCGGGGTGAAACTGCACCGCATAGTATTTGCGCTCTTCGTCGGCCATGCCCGCAATCGGGCAACTGGGCGTGCTGGCCATCAGCTTGAAACCGGGCGGCAGTTGCGTGACTTTATCGCCGTGGCTCATCCAGACCTTGAGCATGCCGTGGCCCTCGGCGCTGGTGAAGTCGGCAATGTCTTGGAGCAGCGCGGTGTGGCCGTGGGCGCGCACTTCGGCATAGCCAAACTCGCGCGTGTGACCGCCTTCCACCTTGCCGCCCAACTGCTGCGCCATCGTTTGCATACCGTAGCAAATGCCCAGCACCGGCACACCCAAATCGAACACCGCTTGGGGCGCACGGTCGGTGGTTTCCTCGTAGACACTGGCGTGGCTACCCGACAAAATCACGCCCTTGAGGGAGCCATCTTTGGCGTATTCGCGCACCCAGTCGTCCGAGACATCGCAGGGATGGACTTCACAGAACACATGGGCTTCGCGCACCCGGCGGGCGATCAGTTGCGTGACTTGGGAGCCAAAGTCGAGAATGAGGATTTTGGAGTGTTGCATGGCGATCAAAAGAAAAAGGCCCGAACACCGCTGCGTGGGTTCGGGCCTGTGGGGGCACAAAGGTAAAAATCAGTCGGCGCGGTAGTTGGGCGCTTCTTTGGTGATTTGCACGTCGTGGACGTGGCTTTCGCGGATACCGGCAGTGGTGATTTCGACGAACTCGGCTTTCTCGTTCATCTCTGCAATGGTTGCGCAGCCGCAGTACCCCATCGAGGCCCGCACACCGCCGGCCATTTGGTAAACGATGGAGACCATCGAGCCTTTGTACGGCACGCGGCCTTCAATGCCTTCGGGCACCAACTTGTCAGCGTTGGGATTGCCCGTGCTGGACTCTTGAAAGTAACGGTCGGCACTGCCTTGCTGCATAGCGCCAATGCTGCCCATACCCCGGTAGCTTTTGTAGCTGCGGCCTTGGAACAAGATGACCTCGCCGGGGGCTTCTTCAGTGCCCGCAAACATACCGCCCATCATGATGGTGCTGGCACCTGCGGCCAGCGCCTTGGCGATGTCGCCGCTGTAGCGCACACCACCATCGGCAATCAGGGGAACGCCCGTGCCTTTGAGAGCGGTCGCCACGCTGTCAATCGCCATGATTTGCGGCACACCAACACCGGCCACGATGCGCGTGGTGCAGATAGAGCCGGGGCCAATACCGACCTTGACGGCATCGGCACCGGCCTCGACCAAAGCCAAAGCCGCTGCGCCGGTGGCAATATTGCCGCCGACCACATCAATCTGGGGGTAGTTTTGCTTGACCCAGCGCACACGCTCAATCACGCCCCGGCTGTGGCCGTGGGCAGTATCGACCACGATGGCATCGACACCGGCCTTGACCAAGGCTTCAACGCGCTCCTCAGTACCCTCACCCACGCCCACCGCAGCGCCAACCCGCAAACGGCCCGAGAGGTCGCGTGCAGCATTGGGAAAGCTGGTTTGCTTGGTGATGTCCTTGACGGTAATCAGACCCTTGAGTTCAAAGGCATCATTGACCACCAAAATACGTTCGAGCTTGTGCTTGTTGAGCAGCGCCTTGGCCTCTTCGGGCGAAGTGCTCTCTTTTTCATTGACCGTGATGAGCTTCTCACGCGGTGTCATGATCTGGTGAACCTTGACATCGTAGCGGGTCTCAAAGCGCAAATCGCGCCCCGTGACGATACCGACGACTTTGCCACCGTCGCACACCGGGAAACCCGAAATGCCCAGTTGCTCAGACAGTTGCAGCACTTGCAGCACAGTGTGCTCGGGGGTGATGACCACGGGATCGCGCAGCACGCCCGACTCATAGCGCTTGACGCGGGCCACTTGGGCGGCCTGCTCTTGCGGCGTGAGGTTCTTATGGACAATGCCAATACCACCCTCTTGGGCGATGGCAATAGCCAAGCGTGCCTCCGTGACGGTGTCCATTGCGGCAGACACCAAAGGCAGGTTTAATCGAATATTGCGAGAAAATTGTGTCGCAAGGGAAGTGTCCTTGGGAAGGACTTGGGAGTACGCTGGCACCAGCAACACGTCGTCGAAGGTGAGTGCTTTTCCAAGAAGGCGCATGAGAAAGCTCCAAAAGAACGATTGTACCCGCGCAAGTATTACAACCACGATACCGACACGAAACTGGTGCGCGGCTACACTCCCGGCGATGAAAATACACCACACCCTTTTGCTCGCACTGGTTTGCACTTTGCCATCGGGCGCTTGGGCGCAATGGCAGTGGTTGGACAAAGATGGTCGCAAGGTTTTCAGCGACCGCCCGCCGCCTTTTGATGTGCCAGAAAAAAGCATCCTGAAGCAACCCAGCGGGTCGCGCAGCGCCGCGCCTGCCGCCGAGGCCGCCACTCCGACCACCCCAACAACACCGCCCACGCAGGCCACCACCGCCAGCGCAGCGCGCCCGCCAGCGGGCAAAGACAAAGAACTAGAGCAACGCAAGGCCCGTGCCGACGCTGATGAAGCGGCCAAGAAAAAAGCCGAAGAAGAAAAGAACGCCAAAATTCGGGCAGAAAACTGCACCCGGGCCCGCAGCGCCAAGACGAGTTTCGAGTCAGGCAGGCCGATGCGCCACGCCAATGCCCAAGGTGAAGTGGTGTTCATGGACGAAACCACCCGCAGCGCCGAAACCCGGCGCATCCAAGAAATCATCGACGCAGACTGCAAACGCTAACCCAAATCAGCGCTGCACCAGCTTAACGGCCCCCAGTACGCTGGCGGGCAAACAAACCAGCGCTGCGTGCGCCTTGGCGGGCGAAGCGTTCGCGCCGAGCCACTTTTGGATCCACCGTTAACGGTCGGTACAGCTCCACCCGGTCATGGTGGGCGAGCACTTGCGAAGACTCGACCACACGGCCCCAAATGCCGCAAACGGGCCATTGCGCTGGGGTCAGCTTTGCATCGAGCAAACCACTGCGCCGCACAGCATCGGCCAGCGTCGCGCCCAGCGGCAACTGCACGCAGCGCTCTAAAATTTGCGACTTTCCGGGAGACGAAACCACCACCACGGTGATCGTTGCAGCCTCGGCAAGGCTGGCTGTGACTCTAACGTTACCCATATACCTGCTGCGCCCGTTTGACGAAAGCATCCACCATCGTGGCGGCAATGCGGTCAAACACAGGCCCCACCAAAGCAGCCAGTGCTCGGTTGGCAAAGCCATAGTTCAGTTGCAACTCCACGCGCGAGGCGCGCTGGCTGCCATCGCCTACGGGATGGAAGTGCCAATCACCATCGAGCCGAGAAAATGGCCCTTTGACCAAGTGCATTTGCACCCGGCGGCCTTCCTCATGCACATTGCGGGTCACAAAAGTTTGCCGCAGACCGCTCAGGGCAATGCCGATTTCGGCCTGCATTCCAGTGCTGTCTTGCTCTAGCACACGCGCCCGGTCGCACCAAGGTAAAAACTGGGGATACTCGGCCACGCCAGTGACCAAGGCGAACATTTCTTCGGGGCTGTACCAGATTAAAACGGATTTATGGACAGTTTTCATATGAGCAGTGAATAGCCCAGCACAGGCAGGACGAAACTAGAATCGAAGGTACACGGCGACAGCGATTGTAGGGAGGCCTTTTATCTCCCGTCTGGTGCCGCATCTACTCCCGATGGCCAAGAAACCCCAAACCTCCTCCCGCATTGCCGACAACAAAAAAGCGGCTTACAACTATTTCTTTGAAGAACGCTACGAAGCGGGCTTGGTGCTTGAAGGCTGGGAAGTCAAAGCACTGCGCGATGGTAAGGTGCAACTGACCGATGGCTACGTGGTGATTCGTGAGGGCGAGTTGTACCTGATCGGCTGCCAAATCAACCCCCTCAAAACCGCCTCGACCCACGTCAACCCGGACGCGATACGCACCAAAAAGTTGCTGCTGCACAAGGAAGAAATCAAGCGCTTGATTGGCAAAGTCGAGCAAAAGGGCTACACCCTTGTGGCCCTGAACTTGCACTGGAAAGATGGCCGCGTGAAATGCGAAGTCGCTTTGGCCAAAGGCAAAGCCGAGCACGACAAACGCGACACCATCAAAGACCGCGAAGGCAAGCGCGAAGTCGAACGCGCCATGAAGAGCCGTCACCGCTGACCGGCCCCCCATAGGCGCTCCAAATCAATTGACCAAATCGACCAGTGGGTGCGCGTAGGCGGGCCACGGGCTGACAAAGAACGACTCGACCAACGCGGGTGTAACGTCTTCGATGCGGGCCGGATTCCAGCGCGGCGAGTGGTCTTTGTCGACCGCCAACGCACGGATGCCTTCGAGCGTTTCACTCTGACCGGGACGCAGGTAAAAACAGTGGCGCACCAAGTCGCGCTCCATACGCAGGTCGTGGGCCAAGTCCATAGCGCGGGCGCGGCGCACCTGCTCCAGCACCACATGCAGCATCAACGGCGAGCGCTTGCGCAGCAGGGCCGCCGTAGCGTTGGCCCAGTCGCTGCCAGCCGCTTCCAGTGCAGTGACGATGGCACTGACGCTCTCCAGCGCAAAATAGTGGTCAATATCGGCCCTAGCGCTTGCCATAACTGCTTCAGCAGCTACTAATTTCGTAGCAACAAAATCACGGATCGCGGCACCATCGGCAAACGCTTGCGTGCCCAGCGCGTCCCACAGCGGCGCTTGCTGATCGACGGCCAAGCAGCCATCGGCCAAACCGAAGGCAATGGCATCGCCAGCACCGATGGTTTCGCCCACCAACCCAAGCCACTCGCCTGTGCGCCCCGGGGAACGGCTCAAAAAGTAACCGCCGCCCACGTCGGGGAACAAGCCAATGGCCGTTTCGGGCATGGCCATCTTGGTGCGTTCGGTGACGATACGCAGCGCAGCACCTTGGCTAATGCCCATGCCACCACCCATGACAATGCCATCCATGAAGGCCATGTAAGGCTTGGTATAGCGGTGAATCAGGTGGTTGAGTGCGTATTCTTCGGTAAAGAAGTCTTCAATTTGTGGATTACCTTGGCTACCGGCTTGGTGCAAAAAGCGAATGTCCCCACCGGCGCAGAAAGCACCAAATGGGCCTTCTTTGTTGCTGCCACGAATCGCCACAGCCAACACCCTGTCATCGTTTTGCCAAGCCAACAGCACGGCCATCAAATCGCGCACCATGCCCAGCGACAGCGCATTCAGCGCCCGAGGCCGGTTCAACGTAATAAAGCCTACTTGACCGCGAATTTCGCTCAATACCTCAGAGACTGTCTCCGTCATTTTTCTTCCTTCGTTGTTAAAACCTGTGCCTTTAACGACAAAAAGGGCCACTGCGTGGCAGTAGCCCTTTCGTACATGCTACCGAATCAACGGCCAGCGCGCTTGCGGTCGCTTTCTTTCAAGTGACGCTTGCGCAGACGCACCGACTTGGGCGTGATTTCGACCAATTCGTCGTCCTCGATGAATTCAACGCCGTATTCCAGTGTCAAGTCGATAGGAGGCGTGATTTTGATCGCGTCTTCCTTGCCCGAGACCCGGAAATTGGTCAATTGTTTGGTGCGTGTCGCATTGACCACCAAATCGTTGTCGCGGCTGTGGATACCGACGATCATGCCTTCGTACACTGGATCGTTCGCCTTGACGAACATACGGCCACGGTCATCGAGTTTGCCCAAAGCGTAGGTAAAGATTTCGCCTTCGTCCATCGAAATCAACACGCCATTTTTGCGGCCACCGATGTCACCCTTGTGCGGCTCGTAGCTGTCAAAAATGTTGGAAATGAGGCCAGAACCGCGTGTCAGGTTCAAGAATTCGTTGGTAAAACCAATCAGGCCCCGTGCTGGAATGCGGTATTCGAGGCGGACACGGCCACGGCCATCGGGTTCCATGTTGACCAGTTCGCCCTTGCGTTCGCCCAGCGCTTGCATCACACCACCTTGGTGGGTTTCTTCGATGTCGGCCGTCACCAACTCGATAGGCTCATGGCGCACGCCATCGACATCACGGAACACCACGCGCGGCTTCGACACGGCCAGCTCGTAGCCTTCGCGGCGCATGTTTTCCAGCAAAATGGTCAAGTGCAGTTCGCCACGGCCCATGACTTCAAAGATACCTTCTTCGTCGGTTTCTTTCACGCGCAGGGCCACGTTGTGTTGCAGTTCTTTTTGCAAACGATCCCAGATTTGGCGGCTGGTGACGAACTTGCCTTCACGACCGGCCAAGGGGCTGGTATTGACGCAGAAATTCATGGTCAGGGTCGGCTCATCGACCTTGAGCATCGGCAGCGGTGCTGGGTTGGTCGGATCGGTCACGGTCACGCCAATGCCGATGTCGGCAATACCGTTGATCAGCACGATGTCGCCGGGGCCAGCTTCGGTCACTTGCACGCGGTCAATACCGTGGAACTTGAGCACCTGATTGACACGGCCCTTGATTGATTTACCGTCTGGGCCTTCCATGACGACCACATCCATCATGGGCTTTAACGTGCCTTGGCTGATGCGGCCCACGCCGATGCGACCGACGAAGGTCGAAAAGTCCAGCGCCGAAATTTGCAATTGCAGTGGGCCTTCTGGGTCACCTTCTTGTGGTGGTACGTGCTTGAGCACGGTATTGAACAGGGCCGACATATCGGGGCCCCATTGTTCGCCCGGAGCGCCTTCTTCGAGCGAAGTCCAGCCATTGATACCCGAGGCGTACACCACTGGGAAATCGAGTTGTTCGTCGGTAGCGCCGAGTTTGTCGAACAAGTCGAAAGCGGCATTGACCACCTTGTCGGGGTTGGCACCGGGCTTATCGACCTTGTTGACCACCACAATCGGCTTCAGACCCAAGGCCAACGCCTTCTTGGTCACAAAGCGGGTTTGCGGCATGGGGCCTTCTTGGGCATCGATCAGCAACACCACGCCATCGACCATCGACAGCGCGCGCTCGACTTCACCACCAAAGTCCGCGTGACCGGGGGTATCGACGATGTTGATATGGGTGCCTTCCCAGCTCACAGCGCAGTTCTTGGCCAAGATGGTGATGCCGCGCTCGCGCTCGATGGCACCGTTGTCCATCACGGTGTCGATCACTTTTTCGTGGTCGGCAAAAGTGCCCGACTGGCGCAGCAACTGGTCCACCATCGTGGTTTTGCCGTGGTCAACGTGGGCGATGATGGCGATATTGCGAATTTGTTTGCTCATAGTGTTTCCAAAATGCCGGCAGCCACTGCGACCGGCGTACTTTGCAGGATTTGTTGAATTTCGAGAGGGCTTAACAAGCGGTCGGGAATCAGCTCGCCCGCCACTGTGTGGGCCACGCCCAGCAGCGCGCGGGGCGATTCGCCAAACACGGCCACCGCCTTGGCATCAGGCCAAGCACCCCGGCGGCGCAGACCCGACAAGAATCGGGCTGCATCTTCTGCGCCCAATGTGACGTGCAGATGATCGACCAACAGCGACTCTGGCGGCAGCAAGCAAGCCAAGCGCTGCGATTCGTCCATCGCTTCGAGATCGGTCAAGGTAACGCAGCGGTCAATGCCCAGACCGCCGGTATCCATGCGGCGCAAAAAGGTCAGGTGGGCGCCACACCCGAGTGCCGCGCCGATGTCTTCGCCCAGCGTGCGGATATACGTGCCTTTGCTGCATGTAACTATGATTTTGATAGCTGGCTGGGCTTGACCATCAAGCGCTGGAGCCACATTGAGTGCGTAAATTTGAATATCGCGGGCTGCACGCTCGACATCAATGCCTTCACGCGCATACTCGTACAGCGCCTTGCCGTCTTTTTTAAGGGCGCTGTACATCGGTGGCACTTGGCGAATCGGGCCGGTAAACTGCTGCTGCACCTGCGCGAGGCGCTCGGGTGTCAGCATAGCCGGTGTGACGGCACATTCGCGCAGCACCTCGCCCTCGGCATCACCGGTGGTCGTAGTGATACCCAAACGGGCGATGGCTTCGTAGGTTTTGGGCGCATCAAGCTGCAACTGGCTAAATTTGGTGGCAGCACCAAAGCACAGCGGCAGCACACCCGTGGCCAGCGGATCGAGTGTGCCGGTATGACCGGCTTTTTCGGCGCGCAAAAGCCACTTGGCTTTTTGCAAAGCATCGTTGCTGGAAAGACCCAGCGGTTTATCGAGCAACAACACCCCATGCACAGGGCGCCGCTGCACCCTGGTGCGTGGCGCGTTCATGGTCAGTCGTCTTTCGCGCGGGAAGAAACGGCCTTGGCAATCAAGGCGTTCATGTCGGCTGCACGCTCAGAGGTGCGGTCAAAAATGAAATGCAGCGTCGGCACGGTGTGAATGTGCAGGCGCTTAAACAAGCCGTTGCGCAAAAAGCCTGCGGCTTGGTTCAAGGCATCTTGCGTTTGCTGTGGGTCGCCCGTCAGCAGACTAAAGAACACCTTGGCATGGGCGTAGTCAGGCGTGACCTCCACGCCTTGCAGCGTCACCATGCCCACGCGCGGGTCTTTCAACTCGCGCGCGATCAGCTCCGTCAGATCGCGCTGGATCTGGTCGGCCACCTTGAAGGCGCGGTTGGGGGTCGTGGACTTTTTAGCAGCCATGGCTTACAGCGTCCGCGCGATTTCCTTGATCTCGAAGAATTCCAACTGATCGTTTTCTTTGATGTCGTTGTAATTCTTGAGCTTGATACCGCACTCGAAGCCTTCCTTGACCTCGCGCACATCGTCTTTGAGGCGCTTGATCGAATCGACTTCGCCGGTATAGACCACCACGTTTTCGCGCAGCAGACGGAACTTGGCGTTGCGATGCACCATACCGGAGGTGATGTAGGAACCGGCCACTGTACCGATTTTGGAAGCCACGAACACCGTGCGAATTTCGGCAGTACCGAGAATTTCTTCGCGCTGTTCAGGGGCCAACATACCCGACATCGCCACCTTCAGCTCATCGACAGCGTCGTAAATGATGCTGTAGTAGTGCAAATCGACGCCATTGCCTTCGGCCAACTTGCGCGCTCCAGCATCGGCACGAACATTGAAGCCGATCACGATCGCCTTGGAAGCAATCGCCAAATTGATGTCGGACTCGCTGATACCACCCACGCCGGTGTACACCAGTTGCACCTTGACCTCGTCGGTCGAGAGCTTGAGCAACGACTGCGACAGCGCTTCTTGCGAACCCTGCACGTCGGCCTTGACGATGATAGGCAGCATTTTGACCTCGCCCGCAGTCATGTCGGCAAACATGTTTTCGAGCTTGGCGGCTTGCTGCTTGGCCAACTTGGTGTTGCGGAACTTGCCAGCGCGGTAGGTGGCGATTTCGCGCGCCCGGCGCTCATCGGACAACACCATGAACTCGTCGCCCGCCTGTGGCACTTCGGTCAAACCTTGGATTTCGACCGGAATCGATGGGCCTGCGGTTTTGGCTGTTTTGCCGTTTTCGTCCAACATCGCACGGACACGACCAAAGGTTTGGCCTGCCAGCACCACATCGCCGACCTTGAGCGTACCGGACTGCACCAGCACGGTTGCCACTGGGCCACGGCCCTTATCGAGCTTGGCTTCAATGACCAAGCCTTTGGCCTGTGATTCGACCGGAGCCTTGAGTTCAAGCACTTCTGCTTGCAACAGCACTTGCTCCAGCAACTCATCAATGCCCATACCTGTCTTGGAAGACACAGGAATAAAGGGAGACTCGCCACCGTATTCTTCAGGCACCACCTCCTCGACCACCAGCTCTTGCTTGACACGGTCGGGGTTGGCATCGGGTTTGTCTGCTTTGGTGATAGCCACCACAATCGGCACACCAGCTGCCTTGGCGTGCTTGATAGCTTCCTTGGTTTGGGGCATGACACCATCGTCGGCGGCAACCACCAAAATCACAATGTCGGTGGCCTTGGCACCACGGGCACGCATGGCCGTAAAGGCCTCGTGACCAGGGGTATCGAGGAACGACACCATACCGCGCGGGGTTTCAACGTGGTAAGCACCAATGTGCTGGGTGATACCACCGGCCTCGCCAGTTGCCACCTTGGTGCGACGGATGTAGTCCAGCAACGAGGTTTTACCGTGATCGACGTGACCCATCACCGTCACCACTGGAGCACGGGGCAACAATGGGGCATCTTGGTGCGCTGTGTCGTCTTGGGTGAAGGCTTCTGGATCGTCCAGTGCAGCCACCACCGCTTTGTGACCGAGTTCTTCCACCATGATCATGGCAGTATCTTGGTCCAGCGGCTGGTTGATGGTGACCATTTGGCCCATCTTCATCAGCGCCTTGATCACCTCAGATGCCTTGATAGACATCTTGTGTGCTAATTCAGCCACCGTGATGGTTTCAGGAACGTGGACTTCCAAAATACGCGCTTCAACCGGCGCTGCATGGGCATGGTGGTCGTTACCACCACGGTCATTGCGGTCATTGCCACGGCGGCCATTACCACCACCCTTAGGGCCACCACGCCAAGCGCTGCCACGATTGGCACCAGCGCTGCTGTCGCCACGGGTCTTTATTTCTTTCTTTTTGGCAGGATCGCCAGCCCAACTCGAAGACAACTTGGCTGACTTGACCTCTTTGCCACCAGGCCCTGCTGGTGCTACAGGCGCACCAGCAGCCGCGCGAGGGCCAGCGCCCGCTGCACCTGCTGCCGGCTTGTGCAGAGTGCCTTTTTTGGCATCTGCAGCAGCAGCTGGGCGAGGTGTGGGTTTAGGTTCCTCAGGCTTTTTGGCAACCAGAACCTTCTTAGGCGCCGCCATCATGGAGCGAATAGCGGCCGCTTCTGCCTCGGCTTTACGACGGCGTTCACCCAAATCGGTGGCGCGGGTTGCCTCTTCTTTGGCACGAGCACGCGATTCGGCTTCTGCCTTTTCGCGGGCTTCAGCTTGGGCAGCGGCACGTGCAGCAGCCTCAGCGGCTTGCTCGCGAGACGCTTCTTTTTTCACCGCAGAGGCTTGGGCCTTTTTCTGTGCTTCTTGGGCCGCATAGGCAGCAGCGCGTTCGGCGGCTTCGCGTTCGCGCTGCTCACGCGCTTCACGTTCGCGGCGCTTTTGCGCCAGCTCGTCCTCTTGGCGGCGAATCAACTCCGCTTGGTTGCGCGCTTCTTCTTCGCGGCGAACCAATTCAGGGTTTTGCTCCGGAGCCGGCGCTGCCGGTTCTGCCACCGTGTCGACAGCGTCTTCAGCGGGCACTTCAGCACCCTCCTCACGCTTAATGAAGGTACGCTTTTTACGCACCTCAACCTGAATCGTGCGGGCCTTGCCGGTAGCGTCTGCTTGCTTGATTTCGCTGGTAGAACGGGTGACCAAAGTGATCTTTTTGCGATCACCAGGCGACATGCCGTGACTGGCTTGCAAGTGTGCAAGCAACTTTTGCTTGTCAGACTCGGTTAAAGCGTCAGACGGCGCTTTTTTGGAGACGCCTGCCAACTTGAGTTGCTCAAGCAAGGTTTCGGGGGATTTTTTGAGTTCGCTGGCAAACTCTGCGACTGTGGTGCTGGACATATGTGGTTCGTGCCTCCCTGACCTTTACTGTTGCCCCGCGAACCAATGTTCGCGCGCCTTCATGATCAAGGCTTTGGCTTCTTCTTCGGACTGTCCGGTCAGGTCGGTCAGTTCGTCAATGGCCAAATCGGCCAGGTCGTCGCGTGTATTTACGCCGCTTTCGGCAAGCTTGGCAATCAGTTCAGGCGTCAGCCCATCCAGATCGCGCAGCTCTTGCGACACATCGTCCACGCTCTCTTCACGTGCAATTTCCATGGTTAACAGAGCGTCCTTGGCGCGTGCGCGCAGCTCGTTGACGGTATCTTCATCGAAACTCTCGATATCAAGCATCTCTTGGAGGGGCACATAAGCCACCTCTTCTAAGCTCTCAAAACCTTCTGCAATCAGAATATCGGCCATTTCTTGGTCGACATCGAGCTTTTCCATAAACAGTTGGCGGGCCACACTGGTCTCGTTGGCCTGCTTCTGAGCAGACTCAGCAGCGTCCATGATGTTGATCTTCCAGCCCGTCAGGTCAGAAGCCAAACGGACATTTTGACCGCCACGACCGATGGCGATGGCGAGATTTTCTTCGTCCACCACCACATCCATCGCGTGTTTTTCTTCGTCCACAACGATGGATTGCACGTTGGCCGGAGCCAATGCGCCAATCACAAATTGGGCGGGGTCTTCAGACCACAGCACAATATCGACGCGCTCGCCAGCGAGTTCGTTGGTCACAGCATTGACGCGGGTGCCACGCACACCGACACAAGTGCCGATGGGGTCCACACGCCGGTCGTGCGACAGCACAGCAATTTTGGCGCGGCTACCGGGATCGCGGGCACAGCTCTTGATTTCCAGCAGGCCCTGTTCGATCTCGGGGACTTCATGGCGAAACAGCTCCACCATAAATTCTGGTGCCGAGCGCGACAAAATAATGGGAGCGCCACGCAGCGTCAGGTCAACATCCATAATCATGGCGCGCACCCGATCACCACTGCGAAGATTTTCTTTAGGAATCATTTCGCTACGGCGCAAACGGCCCTCAACGCGACCCGATTCGACAATCATGTCGCCTTTGTCCATGCGCTTGACGGTGCCAGTGAAGATTTTTTCGCCGCGCGACATGAAGTCACTCAACAGCATTTCACGCTCGGCATCACGGATTTTTTGCAAGATCACTTGCTTGGCCGCCATGGCACCAATACGGCCAATCGGCACCGACTCAATGGCTTCCTCAATGTATTCACCGACTTCGATGTCGGCAATGCGATCACGCGCATCCATCAACAGCTCTTCGGCTTCTGGATTTTGCAGTCCGGCATCGTCCGGCACCACCAGCCAGCGGCGGAAGGTTTCATGGGTACCGCTGTCGCGATCGACCGCCACGCGGATATCGACATCGCCTTCATACAGCTTCTTGGTGGCCTGGGCCAGCGCCAATTCGACAGCGCCCAGTACCACGTCGCGCTCGACGTTTTTCTCGCGCGAAATGGCTTCAACCAACATCAACAATTCGCGATTCATGCGACGACTCTCCTGTTTCCTTCAACTGCGTTCCACAGCCCGGCAACCCCGGCCCGTGCCACCCATATATTCGTCCAGTCCATCAGTCCCGTGCAGGGGCGTTGCCTGCGCTACGCCCCTTGAAGTCCACAATGGGCGCTAAACGTGCATCGCGCAATTCGTCCAGCGTAAAGCCCAGCGCCTGTAGCGGTGCAGGAATCCGTTTTTTACTGACCCTCTGGCCTGGCTTAGGCGGCGGCTCATCACTCCAGACGATTTGCCAACCACCCGCCTCAGCACGCTCGAGCGTGCCGCGAAATTTTTTGCGATTGGCACTGACCTGACCGGCGGCTGCAGCGCCCATCGGGTTCTTGAGCGTAATGTCGATCACCTCACCCACAAAACGCACGAAATCTTGTTCGTTGCGCAGCGGGCGATCAATGCCTGGCGAGGATACTTCTAGACGCTTGTACTCGATTCCATCGACTTCCAGCGCAAACTGGAGTTGGCGTGTCACCTTTTCGCAGTCCTCAACCGTCACAAACTGGTCTACCAACACAGGTAAGCCTTCGGTGGGGGCCTGCCAAGGCCAATCGATGGTGATCCGCAGCAAGCCGCCCGCAGAGCGTTCAATCTCTACTAGGTCATAGCCCAGACCGGCCACTATTTGTTCGACTATTTGCTGCAATGCCACGTGCTTGTATTCAATCCCAGAAAAACAAAAAACCCGATAACCCCCAGAGGCCTCGAGCTCCAAAAGCAATCGACCAAAAAAAACGGGCGGTTGGTACCCGCCCGTTTGGTCGTGAGAAGCGTATTGTAGCCTGCGTTTGAACCTATGCCACCTGAAGTGGTGACTTTGAAACAAGTTACCGCCCCATCCAAAGAAATTCCATTTCTTTGAAGAACGGTGATTTCAATCGGACAAAAAGCGGGCGTAACGGGCTAAATCGACATTGCCACCACTCAAAATGACCCCGACGCGTTTGCCGCGAAGATCAAGCCCACCGTGCTGCGCCCCGGCAAAAGCCAGTGCTCCCGTGGGTTCAACGACGATTTTCATGCGCTCGGCAAAGAAACGCAGCGCCTGCATGAGTTGAAGGTCGCTGGCGGTGACGATATCTTCGACCCCACCACGCACGGTCTCGAACACCAAAGGCCCCAAATTTTGCGTTTGTGCGTTGTCGGCAATGGTGCGTGGTACCGGAATGTGCACGATCTGTCCGCTGCGCAGCGACTGTTGTGCATCGTTGCCCGCCTCTGGCTCGACCCCCACCACCTTACAGCGCGGTGCCAGTGACCGCACAGCCAACAAACTACCGGCAAGCTGCCCACCACCGCCCACGCCCACAAACAAATAATCTAACCGAGGGACTTCTTCGAGCAGCTCCAGCGCAGCCGTGCCCTGACCAGCGATGACGTGCGGATGCTCTGCCGGTGGCACCAGCGTCATGCCGCGCTCAAGGGCAATCCGTTGGCTGATGGCTTCGCGGTCTTCGGTGTAGCGGTTGTAGGTGACTACTTGTGCGCCATATTCACGCGTGGCGGCCATTTTGCTGGGAGAAACATCCTCGGGCATGAGGATCAAGGCCGGCATGTCCAACAAGCGCGCGGCCAATGCAATGGCTTGACCATGGTTGCCGCCAGAGAAGGCCAAAACACCCCGGCGGCACTGCTCACTCGTGAACTGTGCCAACGTATTGAAGGCACCACGAAATTTGATAGAGCCGGTGCGCTGCAAATTTTCACACTTGAAGAAAACATGTGCATTCAGCAACCGATCCGCCGTGTGCGAACACAGCACCGGCGTGCGGTGCGCCAAACCCTTGAGCCGATGGGCTGCTTGGACCACGTCTTCAGGGGAGGGCAAGGGCAGGGGAGGGAGGTTCATTTCAGCATCCTTGGGCGCAAGCCGGCATGTTTTGATTAGCCCGATTTTGGGCATATAAATGGATTATCTTGCAAAGAATCGTGTTCTAGCGCTTACTGCTCATGACTTTTTAGCTATGAATTTTGATGGCTTTTTCAGTCGCCACCGCCGCATCCGCCACCACCACAACCATCGCCGCCGCCGTCACCACCCGCATCGCCGCTGCCAGCGTCTGCACCATCAACGCCACCAAAGTCGCTGGCACTGCCGCTGTAGCTGCCATCGGCAAAATCCGTGCCGCAGTAGGGCGTACCGCCGCTGCCTCCAGCCGCGTTTTTGCGTGCAATATCCGTGCAGTCGGGGACGTAAAAAAATCCATTGGCAATTTTGAGCTTGGCATCCAAAGCAAACAACAGCGGCAAACGGGTTGGCGCACGCGGGTCAATGGCTTCGTCTTTGCAGGCCCAGCACCAAGCACGGCGCAGGCCATCGTTGTGCTTTGAACGCAGGCCCAAAGCCTCCGCCGGAGTGTGGTGCAAGAAAAACCCCAAACCACTTCGGCACCAAGTCTGATAGGCCTTGGTGTGCAGAATAAATTCATGCCACAAGACATCCACAGCACGCGATGGCATCGCCACAAATTTTTTGCGGCTGCGCATACATGCAATAAAGAATTGACGCAGGCCACGCTCGACCAATTCGGCATCTTTTTGGTTTAAATGAGGGTAAGCGTCGCGCAGCTTGCGCTTGAGAAACTGGGGCAGCTGTGCTTCATGGACAAAGCGCTCGCGCACGGCACGCAGCCACATGGTCAAAACCATCACAGCCAGCACGGTGCAGAGAAAATAGACTCCCCAAACCGACTGCGCCTGCCACCAACCTATCCACGCACCGCCCAATGCCAACCCCCACGCGGGGACAACCCACGGCAGGAAACGGCCCACCCACAGCGCCAGCGTTTGTGTAACCGACCCCATGGACAGGCCTCAACGCCGAGAGTTGCCAAAAAGATTACCCAACACACCGCGCAGAATTTCGCGCCCAAGGGCCGTACCCATCGTGCGAACAGCCGACTTTGCCATGATCTGGGCCAAACCATCGTGCTTGCCACCCCTTGGGCCAGTCGTGCCAAACAACACATCACTCAAACCGCCCAGCAACCCGCCCCCCGCGTCCTCTGCCATCGCAGTGCCCTTGCCACTGCCAGCGCCAGCGCCAGCGGCACTGTCGGCACGGCCTTTGAGGATTTCGTAGGCAGACTCACGATCTATCGTCTTTTCATAAACACCGGCAACCAACGACCCTTGCAACAATGCTTGGCGCTGGGCAGCATCAATCGGGCCGATTTGACTGCCCGGGGGCAACACATAAACACGCTCAGTGATGCTAGGACGGCCATGTGCATCCAGAAAACTCACCAGCGCCTCGCCCACAGCCAGCTCGGTAATCGCCGCTTCGATGTCCAAACTGGGGTTTTGGCGCATGGTGGTGGCCGATGCCTTGACCGCTTTTTGGTCGCGCGGCGTAAAAGCCCGCAGCGCGTGCTGCACCCGGTTGCCCAATTGCGCCAACACACTGTCGGGAATGTCGAGCGGATTTTGCGTCACAAAATACACGCCCACCCCCTTCGAGCGCACCAGACGCACCACCAACTCAATGCGTTCAATCAGCACCTTGGGGGCCTCATTGAACAGCAAATGGGCCTCGTCAAAAAAGAATACCAGCTTGGGCTGCTCGGGGTCGCCCACTTCGGGCAATTGTTCAAACAGCTCCGAGAGCATCCACAATAAAAAAGTGGCGTACAAGCGCGGCGAATGCATCAGCCGGTCAGCGGCCAGCACATTGACCACACCCTGACCATCGACGGTCTGCATAAAGTCTTGGATGTTGAGCATCGGCTCGCCAAAGAACTGGCTCCCGCCCTGTTGCTCAATTTGCAGCAAACCGCGCTGAATGGCACCCACGCTGGCCGGACTGACGTTGCCATATTCGGTGGTAAATGTGCTGGCGTTGTCACCCACATGTTGCAACATGGCGCGCAAGTCTTTCAGATCGAGCAACAGCAGGCCGTTGTCGTCAGCGATCTTGAAAACCAAGTTGAGCACACCCAGTTGCGTCTCGTTGAGGTTGAGCATACGCCCAAGCAACAATGGCCCCATGTCAGAAATGGTGGCGCGCACGGGGTGCCCCTGCTCACCAAACACATCCCACAAGGTGGTCGGGCAAGCCAAGGCGTTGGGCTGGGGCAGGTGGCGCGCTTGCAGGGCAGCGGCCATTTTTTCACTCACCTGCCCGACTTGGCTGATGCCCGTCAGATCGCCCTTGATGTCGGCCATAAACACCGGCACGCCGATGCGCGAAAAATTCTCGGCCAATGTTTGCAGCGTGACCGTTTTGCCGGTACCTGTAGCCCCCGTTATCAAGCCGTGGCGATTGGCCAGTGCAGGCAGCAGATGGCACTGGGCCGAGGTATTTTGGGCAATCAACAAAGGGGCGGCCATAGGGGTATGGTGGGCAAAAGTAGAATCGAAGCTGTAGATTAAATCAGGATAACCAAAGGACTTCCCGTGGCCGGACACAGCAAATGGGCGAATATTCAACACCGCAAGGGTCGCCAAGACGAAAAACGCGGAAAGATATGGACCCGCATCATCCGTGAAATCACGGTCGCAGCGCGCGCCGGTGGCGGCGATTTGGGTGCCAACCCGCGCCTGCGCTTGGCTGTCGAAAAAGCCAAGGCCGCCAACATGCCTGCCGACCGTGTCAAATACAACATTGACAAAGCCACCGGCAACGCCGAAGGTGTCAATTACGAAGAAATTCGGTACGAAGGCTATGGCATTGGTGGCGCTGCCATCATTGTGGACACCATGACCGACAACCGTGTGC
This sequence comes from Burkholderiaceae bacterium, assembly GCA_019751915.1. Classification (GTDB taxonomy): domain Bacteria; phylum Pseudomonadota; class Gammaproteobacteria; order Burkholderiales; family Burkholderiaceae_C; genus Simplicispira. The sequence goes on along the minus strand of JAIEMS010000006.1, from coordinate 34,241 downwards.
GCACCGTGGCCGAGGTGCGCCACGCTTTTAGCAAACACGGCGGCAACATGGGCACCGAAGGCTCCGTAGCCTTTCAATTTAAAAATGTCGGCCAAATCATCTTGGCACCGGGCACCGACGAAGACAAAGTAATGGAAGTCGCCCTTGAAGCGGGTGCACAAGATGTTGTCACCGACGACGACGGTGCCATTGAGGTACTGACCACCCCCACCGATTTTGAAGCGGTCAAAAACGCTTTAGAGGCTGCTGGCCTTGCGCCTGCCGCCGCCGATGTCACCATGCGCCCCGATGTCACCATCGACCTCGAAGGCGAAGAAGCAACCCGTATGCAAAAACTCCTCGACATTTTGGAAGACTTGGACGATGTCCAAGCGGTCTATCACAACGCTGCCCTCTTATGAAAGTTCTTGTCATTGGCGGCGGTGGCCGCGAACACGCTCTCGCCTGGAAACTCAGCCAGTCGCCTAAAGTCACGCGCGTTTTTGTCGCGCCCGGCAATGGTGGCACAGCCTTGAGTCCCAAATTTGAAAACCTGCCTATCACCGACGTAATCGCCCTGCGCATTTGGGCGCAGACCGAAAAAATCGGCATGACCGTCGTCGGCCCCGAAGGGCCGCTGGCTGCGGGGGTGGTCGATGAATTCCGGGCCCACGGTCTGCGTATTTTTGGCCCTACCAAGGCCGCCGCGCAGCTGGAAAGCTCCAAAGCCTTCTCCAAGGCTTTCATGCGCCGCCACGGCATTCCCACAGCCGATTACGACACCTTTACCGACCCGGTGGCCGCCCATGCCTTCGTGGATCGACTGGGTGCCCCCATCGTCATCAAGGCCGATGGCTTGGCCGCAGGCAAGGGCGTTGTGGTTGCCATGACGCTGCAAGAAGCCCACGATGCGGTGGACTTTATGCTGGTCGATAACAAATACGGTGTCACGCACAACGAAGGTGGCGCTCGGGTGGTGATTGAAGAGTTTCTCGAAGGCGAAGAGGCCAGCTTCATTGTGCTGTGCGATGGCAAAAATGTCGCGGCCCTCGCCACCAGCCAAGACCACAAGCGCCTTAAAGATGGCGACGAAGGCCCCAACACCGGCGGCATGGGCGCTTACTCGCCCGCCCCGGTCGTCACTGCCGACGTTCATGCCCGTGCCATGCGCGAAATCATTTTGCCCACTATTCGGGGCATGGAAAAAGACGGCATTCCGTTCACAGGCTTTCTTTACGCCGGTTTGATGATTGACCCACAGGGCCGACCCAAAACGCTCGAATTCAACTGCCGCATGGGCGACCCTGAAACCCAGCCGATTTTGATGCGCCTCAAAAGCGATCTGCTCGACTTGTTGGGCGCTGCCATTGATGGCAAGCTCGATCAGGTCGATCTGCAATGGGATCGCCGCCCAGCGCTGGGCGTGGTCATGGCCGCCCACGGCTACCCCGAAAACCCACGCAAGGGCGACGCTATCACCGGCCTGCCCGCCGAAGCCGACGATGCCGTGGTGTTCCACGCCGGCACGGTTCTCGAAGATGGCATCGTGCAAACCAGCGGTGGCCGGGTACTGTGCGTGACAGTGCTGGCCGATAGCGTGCGCCAAGCCCAACAACGCGCCTACGATGTGGCACGGGGCATCCATTTCGACGGTGTGCAGTACCGTCGCGACATCGGCCACCGGGCCATCAAAAGCCAATGACCCCGGTTTTCAATACCGAAGGCACGGTGGCGCAAGTACGCAACTACTTGGTCGGCCTGCAAACGCGCATCATGGATGCGCTGGAGTCTATCGAGGGTGAGGGCGGTGCCCGTGCCGTGGTTGACCCGTGGCATAAAGAGCCGGGCAGCTTGCTGCAAGGCGATGGCATCACCAAAATCATCGAGAACGGTCGCGTGTTTGAACGCGCCGGTTGCGGCTTTTCTCATGTGCGCGGGCCACAATTGCCACCATCGGCAACGCAACACCGCCCCGAATTGGCGGGCGCACCGTTTGAAGCCATGGGGGTGTCGTTGGTGTTTCACCCGCGCAATCCCTACGTACCGACCGTCCACATGAATGTGCGCATGATCGCTGCCGGCCATCCCGGTCAAGTGCCCGTGTGTTGGTTTGGTGGTGGTATGGATTTAACGCCCTACTACGGCTTTGAGGAAGATGCGGTGCATTTCCACCGCAGTTGCCGCGACGCGCTGGTGCCTTTTGGCAACGATAAATACCCGCGTTTTAAACAGTGGTGCGACGAATACTTTTTTCTGAAACACCGCAACGAGCAGCGCGGTGTCGGTGGGGTGTTCTTTGACGACTTCGCTGAGCCAGATTTTGCGCAAAGCTTGGCCATGACCCAATCGGTGGGCGATGCCTTTTTAGGGGCTTATTTGCCCATCGTGGAGCGCCGTCAGGCCACGCCCTATGGCGAACGCGAGCGCGATTTTCAGTTGTACCGCCGAGGCCGCTACGTCGAGTTCAATTTGGTTTGGGATCGGGGTACACACTTTGGCCTGCAATCGGGTGGTCGCACCGAATCCATTTTGCTGTCGATGCCCCCCCTGGCAAGCTGGGCGTACCAGCGTGAAGATGCCCCCGGCACCCCCGAGGCCGAGCTGACCCAGCGCTACTTGGTGCGCCGCAATTGGCTGTAATCTGCACAGCCCAGCAAGAAGCAAGGACAAGCAGACCTGAAAGCTATAATTTCAATAGCTGCCAGTGCTTGTCCCATATGCACTAAAGCCCTAAAACACTTCAAAACCCGGGTGCCTGAGCGCACCACCTGCCTAGCGCGGCAGGCACACCTCCTCTGGTGCTGTTGGCTGTCGCGCGCTATATTGGCCCCTCCTGATCTCTCTTACCCCAGAAATACTGCCTGATGACCACCTCCACCTCCTCGGAAACCACTGCCAAAAAAGACGTCACCAAACTCCAGCGCGCTATCGTTGATGGCCTCGAAGACGTCAAGGCGCAAGACATTCAGGTGTTCAATACCGAGCACCTGACAGCGCTGTTTGAGCGCGTGATCGTGGCTTCAGGCACGTCAAATCGCCAAACCAAAGCACTGGCCGCCAGCGTGCGCGATGCCGTGCGCGATGCCGGTTTTGCCAAACCCCGCATGGAAGGCGAAGACAACGGCGAATGGATCATCGTCGATTGCGGCTCCGCTGTCGTGCACATCATGCAGCCAACCATCCGCCAGTACTACCGTCTGGAAGAATTGTGGGGCGAAAAGCCCGTGCGTCTCAAAATCGGTGCGCCCAAGCCCGCCGAACCTGCTGCCCCCAAAGTGCCTGCCAAAACCGCAGCCCGCCGCGCAGCCAAGGCCCAAGCTGAAGCCATCGAATCGGGTGAAACCACAGCCCCCAAGGCCACCGCCAAAGCTGCCGCCAAGCCCGTAGGCCGCAAGCCAACAGCCCGCAAGCCAACGCGCCCAGTGGCCGAAGAGGTCGTCGAGGCCCCTAAGCCCGCGCGCAAGACAGCAGCCAAGACACCGGCCAAGGTCGCAGCCACTAAAACGGCAGCAAAAACCCCCGCCAAAACGGCAGCCAAAGTAGCACCTGCCAAGACCACCATCAAAACCGTGGTCGTCAAACCCCGCGCAGAAAAAGCACCGGCTAAAAAAGCCGCCGCCAAGCCTGCACGCAAAACTGCGGCCAAAACGGCTCCAGCAGACGCAGCGGTGAGCAGCAGCACCAAAACCACCAAGGCCCCTGCGCGCAAACCTGCCGCACGCAAAGCGTAAAGAAGGCACTCCACCATGCGCCTGCTGATCGTCGCTGTGGGCCAGCGGGTGCCCGACTGGGCCCAAACCGCCTACGATGACTATGCCAAGCGTTTTCCGCCCGAGCTGAAGGTCGAACTCAAGGCCGTCAAGACCGAGCCGCGCGGCTCTAAAACGCTAGAAACACTCTACGCCGCTGAACGTGAGCGCATCGAATCGGCCATTCCACGCGGCACCCGGGTGGTGGCGCTGGACGAGCGCGGCACCAACCTGACCACCAAGGCGCTGGCCGAGCGGCTCAAGGGCTGGCAACTGGGCGGTGACGACGTGGCTTTGGTCATTGGTGGCCCCGATGGGCTGGATCCGGCCTTTCGCCAAGCTGCCCACGAGCGCATCCGCCTGTCTGATCTGACCCTGCCCCACGCGATGGTGCGGGTGCTGTTGATTGAGCAGCTCTACCGCGCTTGGTCGGTCAATGCAGGCCACCCTTACCACCGCGAATAGCCCCCTGACGTTGCCCCGAGGGCACACAGCCTGCACTGCCCTCGGTTTTTTTGTCTTAGCGCAATAAGGAGTCGCAAAATTGCAACCGACAGGAACAGCATTTTCGTGTTAGGCAGCTAAACTGTCAGGCTGATTTGAAAGCCATTTTGTGAATACTTTGATGTACGGTTTACTGCGCAAGGCAGTTATTTTGGTTGTGGCCTCCGTTGGTGCTGCTTCTGCGGTGGCTGGGCCACTTTTTGTTCTCAATTCGCTCGATGCCAATGTCAGTGTGATTGACCCGGTAACGTGGAAAGAAACATCGCGCATTCCTGCGGGCAAAGAGCCTCACCATTTGTACCTGACCCCCGACGAAAAGTCGTTCATCATCGCTAACGCGGTCGGGGACTCGCTGACTTTTGTCGATCCACACAATGGACAAATTCAGCGCACGGTGCATGGCATTGTCGATCCGTACCATCTGCGCTTTACGCCCGACATGAAGTGGCTCATCACGGCGGGCAATCGCCTCAACCACGTCGACTTTTACCGCTGGGACGGCAAAGATTTAACGCTGGCCAAGCGTGTTGCCACATCGCGCACGCCCAGCCATTTGTGGATTGACAGCACCAGCAGCCGGGTCTATGCCACGATGCAAGACAGCAACGAATTGGTAGCAATGGACATCGCGACACAAACCATTTTGTGGCGCGTGGGCACTGGCCCCTTGCCTGCCGACGTGTACGGCAGCCCCGATGGTCGCCAGTTGTTCATCGGACTGACCGGCAGCGATGGTGTTGAAGTGTTCGATATTTCTGGACGCGAACCCCGCAGCGTCAAAGTCATCAAAACCGGCAACGGCGCTCATGCCTTTCGTGCTGCTGGCGATGGAGTGCATTTGTACGTGAGCAACCGCGTCGCCAACACCATCAGCAAAATCAACATGCTGACCGCACAAGTGGCGGACACCTACCCAGCCCCGGGCGGCCCCGATTGCATGGACGTGTCTGCCGATGGCCGCTGGATTTACCTGAGCTCGCGTTGGGCGCGCAAATTGACAGTGATTGACACACAGACCCGCAAGGTCGTGCGTCAGGTCAATGTCGGAAAGTCGCCGCATGGCGTTTGGACACTCGACCACGCACCGCGCTAAGTTGCAGCCCTATGTGTGGCGCAGCCCCGGTGTCAAAAGGCCTATTTTTGCTTCTTTATTGATAGCATCATGTGCTTATTCAACGGGGGCTAGAGGCCAAATTGATTGCAATAAACCTCTGTACCTTACGTTTGACACTGGGCACATGGAAATAGCGCCACTGATTGCACAGGTGTTGCAGCGCCAACAGGTGAGGGTCACTTTTTTTGCCGCCCATGAGCGCACCAAAGAGGGCGATGGTAGTTTGGGGGAGTATTGGGCACCTTGGTGGAAAGCACGGGCCGCTGAGGGCCATGCGTTCGCATCGCACACCTTCAACCACACCTATTGGCGGGCCGATGTCGGCACCGATGCAGCACCAGCATTTCGGGTGCAGCCCTCGGCAGGCCCACGTGCGGGTAAAACGTTCACGCTCGGAGCAGGGCAATATTGCCAAGAGATTACCGATGCCGCACAGCGCTTGCAAACGCTGACCGAACAGCCGCCCTTGCCGCTTTTTCGTGCCCCCGGCGGTAAAACCTCGGCACGTTTGCTAGCGGTAGCACAGTCTTGCGGTTACGCCCATGTCGGCTGGGCCCCAGCGGGGTTTTTAGGTGATGAGTTGTCCAGTGAACGCTTTAGCAATCAAACCTTGTTGCAACAGGCACTCAAAAACATTCGCAGTGGTGATATTTTGATGGCCCATTTGGGCATCTGGTCGCGCAAGGATGCGTGGGCACCGGTGGTACTAGAGCCACTGATTGTTGGTTTAAAAAAACGTGGTTTTTGCTTTCGCACCCTGCGCGAGCATCCCCACTATCGGCAACGGCAGACGGGTGCGCCCTGAGCACTCGCAGCCCAGACCAAGGAGTAAATGATGGAATGGTGGATCAACAGCTTTGGGGCAGCGCAACAATGGTTTTTTGAAACCTTCATGCAGCCGCTGCTGTTTGCTTTTGGCATGGCAAACTTTTTAGAAGACGGTTACCGCGCCGCTGGATGGTTTTTAATTGGGTTGCTCCAGTTGGTGGTCATTTTGGTGGTGATGGTGCCGCTGCAACGCTGGCGACCTGTCGAACCCATCACCGACCCAGCAGCGGTACGCACCGATGTCATTTACACACTGATCCATCGCTTGGGAGTGTTCGAGTTGGTGCTGTTCTTCTCGCTCTCTCCGCTGTGGGACACGCTGTTTGGCGCACTGCGCGTCAGCGGCATTCACACCTTCCAGCTCGATAGTTTGTGGCCGGGTGTTACCGATGGCCCGTGGGTGAGTTTGTTGCTCTACCTGATGGTGTTTGACTTGATTAACTACTGGACGCACCGCGGACAACATCAGTTTGAATGGTGGTGGCGGCTGCATTCGTTGCACCATGCCCAGCGCCAATTGACCGCTTGGAGCGACAACCGCAGCCATTTGCTCGATGACGTTTTGCGCAGCAGCATCATGGTCATAGCAGCGCAGCTGATTGGTGTCGCACCAGGACAGTTTGTGGCGATTGTGGCCTTGACACAACTGAGCGAAAGTTTTCAGCATGCCAACTTGCGGGTTTGGTTTGGCAGCATCGGTGAGCGCCTCTGGGTCAGCCCTCGGTTTCACCGGCTGCACCACGCCATTGGCATCGGCCATGAATCGGCAGGCAAAGCCTTGGGTGGGCACAATTTTGGCGTTCTCCTGCCGTGGTGGGACATGCTGTTTGGTACCGCCAATTTTGAGCACCGCTTTGACCCCACCGGGGTGCGCGACCAAGTCGAGGCGGGGCCAGATGGTCGGCTGCGTGACTACGGCCAAGGTTTTTGGGGCCAACAGTGGCGTGGCCTGTTGCGTTTAGCCGGGCGCGCCTAACCACCCTACGGAGTACCCCCCTCACCACGCTCCACAACCCCTTATGGCCCTGTTATTGGACTCCTTCTGGCGCGCAGTGGCCTATTGCGTACATCCACGCGTCATCGCACTTTCTTTGCTGCCACTGCTGCTGATGGGGGTGCTGGCATGGGGCTGGGGCTATTTCTACTGGGACGCAGCCGTGCAGAGCATGCGCATATGGCTCGAATCACCCGGCTTGCTGCAAATTCTTTGGGGTTGGTTGCAAGGCATTGGGGTAGGCGATGCGCCCGCACTGATGGCCCCCCTGTTGCTGGTCGTGCTCATCACGCCGCTGATGGTTTTGTTGTCTTTATTGGCAGTTGCTTTGCTCATGACCCCCGCCTTGGTGGGTTTGGTGGCACAACGACGCTTTGCCAGCTTAGAACGCAAACAAGGTGGCTCTTTCCTTTTGAGTCTAGGCTGGTCCATTGGCTCGACCCTTCTGGCTTTATTGGCGCTGTTGGTATCTACGCCCTTGTGGTTCATCCCCCCATTGATTTTGGTGTTGCCGCCACTGATTTGGGGCTGGCTAACCTACCGCGTCATGGCCTTTGATGCTTTGGCCGAACACGCCAGCAAAAGCGAGCGCGAAACGCTGCTCCAACGCCACCGCGTGGCCCTGCTGGTGATGGGTATTTTTAGCGGATACTTGGGGGCTGCACCGGCTATCGTCTGGGCCTCTGGAATGGTGTTTGCAGCTGCATTTGTGGTTTTGATTCCGGTGGCAATTTGGATTTATGCGCTGGTATTTGCATTTTCTTCTTTGTGGTTTGCCCATTTTTGTTTGGCGGCGCTGGAGCAGTTGCGCGCTGAGGCACTGCCTGCCGGTAACGCCCAGCCCGTCACTTTGCTGATCTCCCCCCCTCTGGAGTAGTTTGACCATGGCACCCAACTTTGGCCTCATCATCGTCGGCGACGAAATCATGTCGGGCAAACGCATCGATAGGCACCTGCCCAAAACCATCGAACTGTTGGCTGCACGCGGCCTGTCGCTGGCCTATGCGCACTATGTTGGTGATGACCCCGTGCGCATCACCACCACATTGAAACAAGCCTTTGCTTCTGGCGATGTGGTGTTCTGTACCGGAGGCATTGGCGCTACCCCCGATGACCACACCCGCATGTGCGCTGCCCGCGCATTGGGCGAAGAATTGCATTTGCACCCGCAGGCCGAGGCACTGATTCGTGAACGCATCCAAGACACTGCCCGCGAGCGCGGACTACCCTACGAACCCGAGCATCCGGACACCCTGCAGCGCCTGCAAATGGGCATGATTCCGGTGGGGGCACGCATCATTCCCAATACCTATAACAAAATTCCCGGCTTTAGCTGCACTGGTGCAGGTGCAGGAGTGGTGCACTTCACACCCGGATTCCCGGTAATGGCTTGGCCGATGATCGAATGGGTGCTTGATCAGCAATGCGCACAATGGTTTCACCAGTCGCCCCAAGCCGAGCATTCGATCATCGTCTTGGGCGCTATGGAGGCCGCACTGACACCGCTGATGGAACAAACCGAGCGCAACCACCCAACGGTGCGCGTCTTTAGCCTGCCCAGTGTCGATCACCCTGAATACGGCCCGCACATTGAATTGGGCGTTAAAGGCCCCGTGGACGATGTGCCCGCCGCGTGGGCCAGTCTGCGCGAAGGATTGCACCAATCCGGTGCAATTTGCAGCACCGAATTGGTGCGAAATCTTTAATCTTTACCATAGTAATTGATTCTGCACTGCATCTGTGCGGAACCCTTCTATGCTGTACGCTACGGCCCCATGCTTGGCACGTAAACTGCTTTTCTGTCGGCATATTTTAATTTTTAACCCCACGCTTTACCCAGGAGAACCGGATGTCCAAAACCGTTGCAGACGTGATGAAGATGGTGCAAGAAAACGAAGTCAAGTTTGTTGACTTCCGCTTCACCGATACCCGTGGCAAGCAGCACCACACCACTGTGCCGGTGTCGCATTTTGACGAAGACAAATTTTCGTCAGGCCACGCTTTTGATGGCTCGTCCATCGCTGGCTGGAAGGGCATTGAGGCATCGGATATGCAGCTCATTCCCGATCCCAATTCGGCCAATATTGACCCCTTCTTTGAAGAAACCACGCTGCTGTTGACCTGTGACGTGATCGAGCCTAGCGATGGCAAGGCCTACGACCGCGATCCACGCTCTATCGCCAAACGCGCTGAAGCCTACCTCAAGGCCTCTGGTTTGGGCGATACCGCCTTCTTTGGCCCTGAGCCAGAATTCTTCATTTTTGATGGTGTGCGCTGGAGCAACGAACCCGGCAAGACCTTCTACGAAATCGAAGAGTACGAAGCACCTTGGAACACCGGCACCAAGCTCGAAGGCGGCAACCGCGGTCACCGTCCTACCGTCAAGGGTGGCTACTTCCCAGTGCCCCCTGTCGATAGCACGCACGATATGCGCGCCGAGATGTCGCTGTTGCTCGAATCGTTGGGCATTCCAGTCGAAGTGTTCCACCACGAAGTCGCTGGCGCAGGTCAAAACGAAATCGGTACCCGCTTTAGCACTTTGGTCGAGCGCGCCGACTGGACACAGCTGCAAAAGTACGTGATCCACAACGTCGCCAATGCCTACGGCAAGACAGCCACCTTCATGCCTAAGCCCTATGCTGGCGACAATGGCTCGGGCATGCACGTTCACCAGTCGGTCTGGAAAGATGGCAAAAACCTGTTTGCTGGCGACGGCTACGCCGGTCTGAGCGATTTTGCGCTGTACTACATCGGCGGCATCATCAAGCACGCCCGTGCCCTGAACGCCATCACCAACCCCGGCACCAACAGCTACAAGCGCTTGGTTCCTCACTTTGAAGCACCGGTGAAATTGGCTTACTCGGCCAAAAACCGCTCGGCTTCGATCCGTATTCCTTACGTGTCCAACCCCAAGGGTCGCCGCGTCGAGGCACGCTTCCCCGATCCACTGATGAACCCTTACTTGGGTTTTGCCGCCTTGCTGATGGCCGGTCTCGATGGCGTGGAAAACAAGATCCACCCCGGCGAAGCTGCCACCAAGGATCTGTACCATCTGCCGCCCGAAGAAGACAAATTGGTGCCTACCGTGTGCCACAGCCTCGACCAAGCGCTGGAGCATCTGGACAAAGACCGTGCCTTCCTGACCAAGGGTGGCGTGTTCTCCGAAGCCATGATCGATGCCTACATTGAGTTGAAGATGGGTGAAGTCACACGCTTCCGCCAAGCCGTGCACCCTGTCGAATACGACATGTACTACTCGCTGTAAGCCCAAGCTTCGGCCAGTCTCCCAAAAAGCGGCGCAAGCCGCTTTTTTTCATGGTGCGGGGGTGATGGGGGATACTCTGTGGCTTTCCATCCACGTGCCCCCATCCATTCTGTTCCCCTCAAGGGGGAGGTTTCACACCGAAGTTAGTTTTCCATGAACAAACTACTCTACCTCCTGTCGTGCGCAGCCTTGCTGGTGCCCACCGCTTGGGCCCAGGATCGTATTTACCGCTGTGGCAACGAATACACCAACAATGCCAGCCATGCCAAGGATCGCAATTGCAAGCTGGTAGAAGGCGGAAACGTTACGGTAGTACCCAGCAAGCGCTCTGGCGCAGGCGCTTCGGGTGCCAGCACAGGCGCTAGTGCAAGCACCAGCGCTGGAGGCAGCACTGCTGCTACCCCTGCCCCCGCTGCTGCCCCGCCTAGCCCCTCGCGCCTTGCCAGCAGTGACCAACGTGCCCGCGATGCCGATGCGCGCGCTATTTTGGAGTCGGAATTACGCAAAGCCGAGGGCCGTCTGGCCGAATTAACACGCGAATACAACAACGGTGCGCCCGAACGCAACGCCCTTGATTTACGCAACCCACAGCGCTACATGGAACGCACCGCAGAACTCAAAGCCAGCGTTGCCCGTGCTGAAAGCGATGTGGCCGGCATTCGGCGCGAACTGGCACGTCTGGCCCCCAAACCGTGAAAAAAATCTCTATTCCCCCTCTCCACTCTGGCATGGCTGCGCCGCTTGCGAACGAACACACCCCCCCAGCACAGCAAACGGCGGCGCGGTTTCAGTCGCTGGATTTTTTATCGCTGCTGGTAGCGGTACTGCGCGCCGATGGTGCGGTGCTGTTTGCCAACGCTGCGCTGGAAACCACGCTGGGTTTGTCACGGCGTACCCTCGAAGGTGTCCATTTCGCCCAGTTCTTGACCGCTCCGGCTTTGTTGCAAAACGCCCTCGAGGGTGCCCGAAGCCAAGACTTTACGGCGCTGCGCTTTGAAGCCAGCCTCAAGCGCGTACACCAAGAGCCTGTGCATGTCCATGTGAGTGTGGCTGCTGCCGATTTGCCCGGTGAGGTCTGGGTTGAGCTGTGGCCGCTGGAGCAGCAAGCGCGCCAAGACCGCGAGGAACGCTTGCGCGAACAGGCACAAGCGCACAAAGAGCTGATTCGCAATTTGGCCCACGAAATCAAAAATCCGTTGGGCGGTATTCGTGGTGCTGCCCAACTGCTAGAGATGGAGCTAGAAAGCCCCGATCTGACCGAATACACCCAAGTCATCATCCACGAGGCCGACCGACTGCAAAGTTTGGTTGATCGCCTGCTGGCACCGCACCGCCATCCGTATCTGGTGGGCGATGTGAACATTCACGAGGTCTGCGAGCGGGTACGTTCGCTGATTCAGGTCGAATACCCACAGGGGCTGCGGGTCGAGCAAGATTACGACATCTCGATTCCTGAGTTTCGGGGCGACCGGGCGCAACTGATCCAAGCGGTGCTCAACGTGGTGCAAAACGCGGCCCAAGCCCTGAGTGCGCGCATAGCGCAGGGCGATGCCCGCATCACCTTGCGTACCCGCGTGGCCCGGCAAGTTACGGTGGGGCGCGAGCGCTACAAGCTGGCATTGGAATTGCATGTCATCGACAACGGGCCGGGTGTGCCCGATGCCATTCGGGAACGAATTTTTTACCCACTGGTATCGGGCCGCGATGGCGGATCCGGTTTGGGGCTGACGTTGGCACAAACTTTTATCCAACGCCACCACGGTACGATTGAATGCGATAGCGCCCCGGGGCGTACCGATTTCCGTATCCTGATTCCCCTGCCTTGAAAACTACCGAGCAGTAACCAGCGAGAAAACACACCCATGAAGCCGATCTGGATAGTAGATGATGACCCTTCGATCCGTTTCGTGCTCGAAAAGGCGCTAGCGCGCGAAAGTCTGCCCACGCGCAGCTTTACCAATCCGCGCGAAGTGCTCGAGGCGCTGACGGCACTGAGCGAGGGCGATGGCTCTGTGCCGGGGCCACAGGTGTTGGTCAGCGATATTCGGATGCCCGGCGGCTCGGGCTTGCAATTGCTGGAGAAGGTGCACGCGCTGCAACCGGCGTTGCCTGTCATCATCATGACGGCCTATTCTGACCTCGATAGCGCGGTGTCGGCGTTTCAGCGTGGGGCTTTTGAATACCTGCCCAAGCCTTTTGATTTGCCCAAGGCCGTGGAGTTGATTCGCCGCGCAGTGCAAGAAAGCCAGCGCGAAGAAGTCACCCAAGACAGCCCCACCGTCGCTGCCGAAATGCTCGGCCAAGCCCCGGCGATGCAGGACGTGTTCCGCGCCATTGGCCGCCTGAGCCAAAGCCAAGTCACGGTGCTCATTACCGGCGAGTCTGGCTCGGGCAAAGAGCTGGTAGCGCGGGCACTGCACAAGCATTCGCCGTGCGCTAACGGGCCTTTTGTGGCGATCAACACGGCAGCGATCCCCAAAGACTTGCTCGAATCGGAGTTGTTTGGTCATGAGCGCGGTGCCTTTACCGGAGCGCAGACGCAGCGCCGGGGCCGTTTTGAACAAGCCGATGGCGGCACCTTGTTTCTCGACGAAATTGGCGATATGCCGTTTGATTTGCAAACGCGCTTGCTGCGGGTGCTGTCGGATGGGCATTTTTACCGCGTCGGGGGGCACAGTGCCGTCAAGACGCAAGTGCGGGTGATTGCCGCTACCCACCAAAATTTGGAGCAGCGCGTCAAAGAGGGTGCCTTTCGCGAAGATTTGTTTCACCGCCTGAACGTCATCCGTTTGCGCCTGCCAGCCCTGCGCGAGCGCACCGAAGATGTGCCCATGTTGACACGCCACTTTTTGCAGCAAAGTGCCCGTCAGTTGGGTGTCGAACCTAAGCGCATTGCCGATGCAGCGGTGGCAAGGCTGGCACTGTTTGGTTTTCCGGGCAATGTGCGCCAGCTTGAAAACATTTGCCACTGGCTGACGGTGATGGCCCCAGCGCAAGTCATCTCAGTGCAAGATTTGCCGCCCGAGGTGCTGGACACGGCGTTGCCAGAAGCAGCCCTGACAAGCCCATCGCCTGCGGCATCGGCCACGGGGCTGGCATCTGGCAGCGGCCAGCCGGCGCTGGCAGGTGCCAGTGATGCCTCGGGCTGGGAACAGTTGCTTGAAGCGCAGGCGCAAGCGCTGCTGGCGGGCGGGCATGGCGAAGTCTGGGACACCCTGACGCGCCGTTTTGAGTCGCGGTTGATTCGCACGGCGCTGGCTTGCACCCACGGGCGGCGCATGGAGGCCGCGCAGCGCTTGGGCATTGGGCGCAACACCATCACCCGCAAAATTCAAGAACTGGGGCTGGACATGCCCGACGAGGGCTAGAGCGTCACCACCACCGGAGCGTGGTCGCTGGGCTGGGGATTTTTGCGCGGTGCGCGGTCGATGGTGCAAGCGCTAACGCTGGCACGCAGCGCGGAACTGACCAAAATGTGGTCGATACGCAACCCTCGGTTTTTTTGGAACCCCAGCATGCGGTAATCCCACCACGAAAAGCTCTTGGCTGGCTGCTCGAACAAGCGAAAGGCATCCGTCAGGCCCAGCGCCAGCAGCGCCTGAAAGTGCGCCCGTTCTTCGTCGGTGTGGTGAATGCTACCGCGCAAACCTTCGGCATCGTAGGAGTCGCGGTCTTCGGGGGCAATGTTGAAATCGCCCAGCAACACCAAGCGCGGATGCTGTGCCAGCTCTTGCTGCACATAACCGTGCAGTGCCTGCAGCCAGTCCATTTTGTAGGCAAATTTCTCGCTGCCCGGTGCCTGCCCATTGACAAAGTAACCATTGAGCAACCGCAGCGGGCCTGCCTCGGTATCGATGGTGGCGGCAATAAAGCGTGCTTGCGCATCGGCGAAACCGGGCAGGTTGCGCTGCACCTCGCGCAGCGGAGCGCGGGCCAACAACGCCACGCCGTTGTAGGTCTTTTGGCCCAAGGCAACGGCGTGGTAACCAGCTTCTTGCAGCGCAGCGAGCGGGAATTTATCGTCAGTGAGCTTGAGTTCTTGCAGCGCCAAGACATCGACGGGATGGGCCGCCAGCCAGTCGAGCACCTGCCCCAAGCGCACCGACAGCGAATTGACGTTCCAAGTGGCGATTTTCATGTTCTTTTGCCTTCTAGCGCTGACGGGTCAAGCACGAGTAGCTATCAAATAAGGAGCAAAAAAATTCAGTCTTTACGCAGGTACGTGACAAAACTGAACGCCAATCCTTTGGTGCTGACGTGGCGTGCCCGGGCCGATTCAACCCACTCTGGCCCCAGTTCGGGGGCAAAAGCGTCGCCATCAAAATTTTCGGCGATTTCAGTCACTTCGAGCCGCTCGGCCAGCGGCAGCGCTTGGGCGTAGATTTGCGCCCCGCCCATCACCCAAATCGGCTTGCTTTGCTGCTCGCACATCTGTAGCGCGTCACGCAAGCTGGAAGCGCGCTGGGCACCGGGGCCGTACCAACCGGGCTGGCGGGTGATGACGATATTGGTGCGCCCGGGCAACGGACGAAAACGCGGCGGCAAAGAGTCCCACGTCTTACGCCCCATGACGACCGGGCAACCGTGCGTGAGCTGGCGAAAATGCGCCATATCCTCGGGCAGATGCCAAGGAATAGCATTATTTTTGCCAATCACGCCGTTGGCAGCACGGGCATAAATCAGGTACAGGGACATGGTGGTCAACGCGCGTACGTCAGATATGGAAGAAGGCCATGCCGCCGACGGCCACGCCCAGCCCAGCGATGCCGAACATGCCGTACTCCAGCCATTTTTTCTTGGTCAGCAGGGCAATCGCGGCCAGCGCAATCGACACCTGCAGCGCTGTGGTCGCCTGCGCCCAGCGGTGGTGCTGGTGCATTTGAACGTCGCTCTTGGCATCAAACTCGGTAGCTTGGGCTTCGAGCTTGTCGGCCTCGACCTTGATGGCGTTCTTTTCGGTTTCGTAGCGCTCAATCTTGGCTTGGTACACGGCCTTGCGATCATCGGGGGCCAAGTCGCGGGCCAGCTCTGCCAAGGATTGCTTGGTGCTCTTGGACTGAAAATAATTCCACTGGTTCGAGGCTTCGGTTTTTTTGATGGCCGCATCGTTTTTAAACAATCCAGCGTTGGCTTGGGTTGCACCGCCCATGTAGGAAAACAGTGCGCCGACAGTGGCAATCACCGCCGTGAACATCGCGATTTTGTTGGTGCTGGCATCCGAGCCGTGGTCACCGCCGTGGCCTTGGGCTGCGTGCTCTAGAGCGTGGTCGTGGGGGCCGTGTACGTGAAATCCGTGGGAAGACATGGTGGGTCTCAGTCGTGTGGTTAAAACAAAAAAATTACACCGCAACCGGCGCTTTGATGGCCGGGTGGTGTTGGTACTCGCGTACTTCGAAATCTTCCAACTGGTAATCAAACAAGCTGTCGGGGCGGCGCTGGATGTGCAGCGTAGGGTAGGCATAAGGTGCGCGCGCCAGCTGCGTTTGTACCTGTTCGCTGTGGTTGCTGTAGAGGTGGCAATCGCCGCCCGTCCAGATGAAGTCGCCCACATCCAAGTCGCACTGCTGGGCCACCATGTGCGTCAGCAGAGCATAGCTGGCAATGTTGAAGGGCACCCCCAAAAAGATGTCGGCGCTGCGCTGGTAGAGCTGGCAACTGAGCGTGGCGCGTGCGCCCGGCGTTGGTGCTGGAGCAACGTAGAACTGAAACAAAGCGTGGCAGGGCATGAGTGCCATTTTGTCCAGATCGGCCACATTCCAAGCGCTGACGATGATGCGGCGGCTGTCGGGGTTGGTCTTGAGCGTTTGCACAACTTGGCTGATTTGGTCGATATGACCGCCGTCGGGCGTGGGCCAGCTGCGCCACTGCACCCCATACACCGGGCCAAGCTCGCCATCGGTACGCGCCCACTCGTCCCAAATCGAAACACCGCGCTCTTGCAGCCAGCGGTTGTTGCTCGAACCGGTCAAAAACCACAGCAATTCGACAATGATCGACTTTAAATGCACCTTCTTGGTGGTCACCAGCGGAAAGCCCTCGCGCAGATCAAAGCGCATTTGGTGACCGAACACGCTTTTGGTGCCAGTACCGGTGCGGTCGGCCTTGTCCACGCCGTGGATGAACACATGGCGCATGAGGTCTTCGTACTGGGAGCGGATCGGACGCAAGGGCATGGCAAAAGTCCGCAAAGCGGCAAAAAAATAGCGCCTTTCAAAGACGCAAGCTGCGGCAAGGTCTGCGCGCGAAGCCGTTGATTTTATAGCGATTGAATCGACAGCACCCGCCCCGGATTGAACAGATTTTGCGGGTCAAGGGCCTGCTTGATGGCCCGCATCATGTGCAGCGCCACCGGTGACTGGTACTTTTGCAGCGCCCCCGCCTTGAGCGCGCCAATGCCGTGCTCGGCAGAAAAGGAGCCGCCAAACTGGGCCACAGCGTCGTAAACCCACGCATTGACGTGCGCTTCTTGACCGTGCAAGAAGGCTTTGGCATCGCTGCCCGCTGGCGCTTGCACGTTGAAATGCAAATTACCATCGCCCAAATGCCCAAAATTGACCAAACGCACGCCGGGGATGTGGCGCTCTAGCAGGGCGCTGGTGTGTTCCACAAACGCTGGGATGCGTGAAATCGGTAGCGAAATATCGTGCTTGATGTTCAGGCCTTCGCTGGCTTGGGCCAGCGGGATACTTTCGCGCACCTGCCAAAGCTGGCGCGCCTGCGTCAGGTTCTCGGTCACTACCGCATCGGTGATGCAGCCCGCTTGCAGCGCGGTTTGGAGCAAGGCTTCCAAGCGGGTGCGGGCGTGGTCTTGGGATTCGCTGTCGGAGTTTTCTAGCAACACGCTGTAGGGCATATTTTGCTGCCCATGCAAAGGCACGCGCAACTGCGGCAGGTGCTTTTGAACCAAGTCCAGCGCAAAGCGGCCCATGACCTCAAAGCCGGTCAGTCCAGCGCCCAAATGCTGCTGCGCCAAACCCAGCAAAGCCACGGCCTGCGCCATCGAGGGCACGCTGGCCCATGCGGTCAGTTGCGCCGCAGGCTGGGGGAACAGCTTGAGCGTTGCAGCAGTAATGATGCCCAGCGTGCCTTCGCTGCCGATGAACACATCACGCAGGTCGTAGCCGGTGTTGTCTTTGCGCAAGCCGCGCAAACCGTCCCAAACTTCGCCTTGCGCCGTGACCACTTCCAGCCCCAAACACACATCGCGGCTGTTGCCATAGCGCAGCACCTGTGTGCCACCGGCATTGGTACCCAAGTTGCCGCCAATGGTGCAACTGCCCTCAGAGGCCAATGACAGCGGAAACAACAATCCGGCATCGGCTGCTGCCTGCTGGACGTTTTGCAAGATGCAGCCCGCCTCGACCGTCAGCGTGAGGTTGTCGGCATCCAAAGCGCGCACGGCATTCATGCGCGCCAGACTCAGCACCACCTCGCGGCCCGAATCGTCGGGCGTTGATCCCACCGACAAACTGGTGTTGCCCCCTTGCACCACGATGGGCGCACCCGCTTGGGCACAAACTTTGACCAGCGCCGCTACGTCGGCGGTGCTGGCCGGGCGCACCACCGCCAGCGCTTTGCCCGGCCTGCGCCTGCGCCAGTCTTGCTCGTAGGTGCTCAAATCGCCATCGGTCAAAACGTGTTCAGCGCCGATGGCTGCGCGCAGGGCCTCAATGCAACCGAGGCGGTGCAGGTCAGGGGGGATGGTGGCTTGGCTCATGGGGCCATTTTAGAAGCCTGATTTGACATTTTTTAGATCAAACCGTGCTCTAGCGCCTGTCTGTAAAGCATTATTAGCTACTAAATTAATAGCAACAAAATTCAACAATTACCCCTGCGCACCGGCCCAAATGCCAGCACAACCGGACAACACCGGAACAAACGACAACGCAGAGGAGCAAGCAAAGATGCAGGAAAAACCCCGTGCTTCCGTGGAAGAATCCCAAGTGCAAGCCGCACCGAAAAGCCGCCCGCATTACGGCGAACACCGCTACCGCCTAACCACCGGAGACCCATTGAAAGCCCCAAAGTGCTTACACCCAAATGAAACCCCGCGACCTGCCCAAGCAGGTGTACCTCAAAAATGGTGCCTATTGGCACGTTGGTGCCATTGGTAAAAAAAGCGAATGAACCCGTTTGTACGGCATAAAAGACGGCCCACCAAGCCGGTACCGAGCACTGGAAGACCTAGAAACTTCCGAAGTTGTCCAAGACGCAATGCCCCGGTTGATTGCCGATTGGCTGTGAAACGTTGGTAGTCAGCACAGCAAAAAAATGCAGGCCAATGATGCGACCAACCGACTGGCATACCAGACAGCCATTTTCATGATCTGCGCAGCAAGGCCCTGACGGATGTAGACAGGTTACGGGGGATTGTGGATGCTCAAAGGATGGGAGCACACTCAACACAGTCTCAAACAGCCGATTATGTGCGCCACAAAACCGCAATAAAGACGGGGGCAGCGCGATAGCCGTTAGACAATGGGGTTTCTGTTAGACAAAAGGGTTCCAAGGAAAAACCTTGGAACCCTTATAATCTATGGTCGGAGCGGCGGGATTCGAACTCGCGACCCTCTGCTCCCAAAGCAGATGCGCTACCAGGCTGCGCTACGCTCCGACAGCATGTATTCTAATACGAAAAAATCGTTGTTTTAGAAAATCTGCCAAAAATATTTAACGGCTGCTAGGGCCGGGGCCACGACCGGCCAAATGGCGGAAGGTGATGCGGCCTTTACTCAGGTCGTATGGCGACATCTCCAGCGACACTTTGTCGCCGGCCAAGATGCGGATGTGGTGCTTGCGCATTTTTCCGCCGGTGTAGGCGATCAGCTGGTGACCGTTTTCCAACGTTACGCGAAAACGCGAGTCGGGCAGCACTTCCGTGACGCTGCCTTGCATTTCAATCAATTCTTCTTTGGCCATGTTCAATCTCGTAAAAACAAATAAATCCGTGCTCGGCGCCTGTGTGAGTCGCGCACTCCCAAAGCGGCAAAGCCCCATCGGGGGCTCAACGCTCTGTGCGTGGCGGGCTGTGGGAGTCGCTGCACCCGGGGCGCAGGTCGGAAAGAGGGCCGGGGGAGACGGCGTCAATGGACAGGCGAAGCACTGTGCATGAGCACGCCCATTGTAGCCTGCCACAGCAAAAACGCCTACCAGCACCAATGACCAAGGCGCACAGCCCGAATACCATCGGGCGCTATGTGCTCTATTTTGGGCCATGGGGGTCGATAGAATGACCCGATCCCGCCACTACCCCACTTCACGCCGTGTCCGACCGCCTTGCTGTACTGCCGCAATACCTTTTGCCCAAGCGTGCCCTGACCACCTTTGCAGGTCGTGTCGCTTCGGCACGCGCGGGTGCGCTCACCACCGCCCTGATTCGCCGCTTTGTTGCCCGCTATGGCGTGGACATGAGCGAGGCGGCCAATCCTGACATCGCTAGCTACGCCAGTTTTAACGACTTTTTCACCCGCTCCTTGCGCCCCGGTGCAAGGCCGCTGGCCGCAGCCGACTGGATTTGTCCGGTCGATGGAGCCATCAGCCAATTGGGGCCGATTGAGGGCAATCAAATTTTTCAGGCCAAAGGCCACCACTATTCGACCACAGCGCTGCTCGGGGGCGATGCTGCCTTGGCTGCACAGTTCGAGAACGGGCATTTCGCCACCATTTACCTCAGTCCACGCGACTACCACCGCATCCACATGCCCTGCGCTGGCCGGTTGCGGCGCATGGCTCACGTCCCCGGTGCGCTGTTTTCGGTCAATCCGACCACAGCGCGTGGCGTTCCCGGACTGTTTGCCCGCAACGAACGGGTGGTTTGTGTTTTCGATGGTGCCCACGGGCCGTTTGTGATGGTTCTGGTCGGAGCCACCATCGTCGGCAGCATGGCTACGGTGTGGCACGGACTGGTTAATCCGCCCCGACCGGGCGTACTGCGCCAATGGGACTACCAAGACCAAAACATTGCACTGCGCCAAGGCGAAGAAATGGGCCGATTCTTGCTTGGCTCTACGGTGGTGGTGTTGTTTCCAGCGGCGGCGGTGGAGTTTCCATCAGACTGGACAGCTGCACGCCCGGTACGACTCGGACAGCCGATGACACAGGCGGCGGCAACACAACGCGTTTGACCGGTGCGTGCAATCGGGGACGCTCAGGCTGGCGCACCGTAGAAAGGACGGTGGGCTTGAGTTGCAATTCTTCCGGGCGCACGGGCTCCGCGCGCTGTGTCAAATAGACCCACAACTCGTTACGCCGCAACATGATGTGGCTGACAATTTGTTTTGTCGCACGCCACACCACCACCGTACCCGGCTTGTACAGCGGCATATGGAAAAATTTTTCTGCTGCCCTGAACATCCCCTGATGCTATCGTGGAAGTGACCATGCCAGATGTAACAAAAGGGGATAGCCACCGCAAGCTGTGGGAATTGGCGCAGGATAATCGCCCGCATGTCCTTGCTGCCCCACCAACTCGAACTCCTCTCTCCTGCGCGCGATGCCGATATTGGCATTGAAGCCATCAACCACGGTGCCGATGCGGTCTATATCGGCGGGCCGGCTTTTGGCGCACGCGCCAGCGCTGGCAACGATTTGCGCGGCCTTGAGCGCCTCATAGCACACGCACACCGCTTTCGCAGCCGGATTTTTGTCACGCTCAACACCATCTTGCGCGACGATGAGCTAGAAGGTGCCCGCCAAATGGCTTGGCAGGTGTACAACGCCGGGGCCGATGCCCTGATCATCCAAGACATGGGCCTGCTGGAGCTGGACTTGCCGCCCATTCAGTTGCACGCCAGCACCCAAACCGACATCCGCACCCCGGAAAAAGCCCGCTTTTTGCAAGATGCGGGCTTGTCGCAAATCGTCTTGGCCCGCGAACTGACGGTGCAGCAAATTGCCGCCATTCGCGCGGCCACCGATCCCGAGCGCTGCAATATCGAATTTTTTATCCACGGTGCGCTGTGCGTGGCCTACAGCGGCCAGTGTTTTATCAGCCACGCCCACACCGGGCGCAGCGCCAACCGGGGCGATTGCAGCCAAGCCTGCCGCTTGCCTTACCAAGTGACCGACGACACCGGGCGCTTTATTGCCCATGACAAGCACGTGCTGTCGATGAAGGACAACAACCAGAGCGACAACCTGCGCGCGCTGATTCAGGCCGGGGTACGCAGCTTCAAAATCGAAGGCCGCTACAAGGATATGGCCTACGTCAAGAACATCACAGCCCACTACCGCACGCTGCTGGACGAAATCATTGAACAAGGCGAGTTCTCGGGCAGTCCACTGGCCCGAGCATCAAGCGGTCAGACCCGCTTTACGTTCACACCCGACCCGTTGCAAAACTTTAATCGCGAATTTACCGATTATTTTGTCAATGGCCGCAAAGAGGACATCGGTGCTTTTGATTCGCCGAAAAATCCCGGCCAAGCCATTGGCTGGGTAACAAAAATCGGCCCTGATTTTGTCGAACTCGAAGTCAGCAACCCCGACACAGTGCTGCACAACGGCGACGGTCTGTGCTACTACAACCTGCAAAAAGAGCTGGTCGGCTTGGCCATCAACCGTGCTGAACGGGCCACGCCGCGCAGCACCACGCAGTGGCGCGTGTTCCCCAAAGACCCGTTGGAGGACTTGACAGACCTGCGCAAGGGCACCGAGGTCAATCGCAACCGCGATATGGACTGGGTTCGTAGCCTCGATAAAAAATCCAGCGATCGGCGCATTGGCGTTTGGCTGCAACTGTCAGACCGGCCCGAAGGCCTGCTGCTGACCCTGACCGACGAAGATGGCTTTAGCGCCCAAGCCAGCATCGCCCACACCCTGCAAGGGGCCGACGATACCTTCAAGGCAGAAGCGGCGCTGCGCGAGCAACTGGGCCGTTTCGGCGCTACTATTTTTGAAGTAATCGACATCAGTTTGCAGCTATCGCGGCCTTGGTTTGTGCCTGCATCGGTGCTCAATGCCTTGCGCCGCGACGCAGTAGCCCAGCTCGAAACAGCACGCACGCAAGGCTTGCAGCGCTTGCCCCGTGCCCAGCCCGTGCAACCGCCCACGCCCTACCCCGACGACACCCTGACCTATCTTGCCAACGTCTTTAACCACAAGGCGCGCGACTTTTATGCCCGCCACGGTGTCAAGGTGATTGCCGCTGCCTACGAGAGCCAAGAAGAAGAGGGTGAAGTCAGCCTGATGATCACCAAGCACTGCGTGCGCTACAGCATGAGCCTGTGCCCCAAACAAGCCAAGGACGTGATTGGTGTCAAGGGCACCATCAAGGCCGAGCCGCTGCACCTCATCAACGGCAAAGAAAAACTGACCCTGCGCTTTGACTGCAAGCCCTGCGAGATGCACGTCGTGGGCAAAATCAAGCGCTCCGTTTTGCAACAACCGCTGCCACAAACACCAGAGCAGCCGGTACAGTTCTATCGCACACGGCCCCAAAAACCGGCACGCACCCATTGAGTGCTATCTATTTAATAGCTACAAACAGTTGCTGCATAAGCGCTACAGGCATTTTTTATTAAAAATTCTGCGCCAACAGCCTTCTACAGCCGACCCGCGCACTTTGCACAAAACAAAATATAAGCACATAGCGAACAATTGGTTCACCTTGGGCCATAGTGCTGCAAAAATGCCCTCCAGAGCGCAGCAGCGCTGCCCTTTTACCCCCTTGCAGAAAGACAAACCTGATGAAAATCGAAACCCTTGCCGTCCACGCTGGCTACGAGATCGACCCCACCACCAAATCAGCAGCCGTGCCGCTGTACCAAACCGTGGCTTACGCTTTTGACAGCGCCCAGCACGGCGCTGACCTGTTTGACCTGAAGGTTGCGGGCAACATCTACACCCGCATCATGAACCCGACCACCGATGTGCTCGAAAAGCGCGTGGCAGCGCTAGAAGGCGGCGTTGCGGCGCTGGCCGTGGCATCGGGCATGGCAGCCATCACAGCGGCCATCCAAACCATTGCCGAAACTGGCGACAACATCGTCTCGGCCAGCACACTGTACGGTGGCACCTACAACCTGTTTGCCCACACCTTCCCACAGCAAGGCATCGAGGTGCGCTTTGCCGACCCACGCGACCCGGCCAGCTTCGCGGCCCTGATCGACGAACGCACCAAGGCCGTGTTTTGTGAATCTATCGGCAACCCGCTGGGCAACGTCACCGACATCGCGGCACTGGCCCAAGTAGCGCATGCCCACGGCGTGCCGCTGATTGTCGATAACACCGTGCCCAGCCCCTACCTGTTTCGCCCCATCGAGCACGGCGCAGACATCGTGGTTCACGCCCTGACCAAATACATGAATGGCCATGGCAACAGCATTGGCGGCGTGATTGTCGATAGCGGCAAATTCCCTTGGGCCGAGCACAAAACGCGCTTTAAGCGCCTGAACGAGCCTGATGTCAGCTACCACGGCGTGGTCTATACCGAAGCTCTGGGTGCTGCCGCCTACATTGGCCGCGCTCGCGTCGTGCCACTGCGCAACATGGGCGCTGCACTGTCGCCATTCAACGCATGGACAACGCTGCAAGGCATCGAAACCCTGCCCCTGCGCATGGACCGCATCTGCGACAACACGCTGGCGCTGGCGCGCTACCTCGAAACACACCCCAAGGTCGAATGGGTGCGTTACGCAGGCCTGCCCAACCACGCAGACCACGCGCTGGTGCAGCGCCAAATGGGCGGGCGTGCCTCGGGGATTTTGTCGTTTGGCCTCAAGACCAGCGATGCAGACCCCCGTGCAGCCGGGGCGCGCTTCTTGGACGCACTGCAATTGTTCACACGACTGGTCAATATTGGCGATGCCAAATCGCTGGCAACACACCCGGCCTCGACCACGCACCGCCAACTCAACCCACAAGAACTGGCAAAAGCAGGCGTGAGCGAAAACATGGTGCGTTTGTCGGTGGGCATTGAGCACATCGACGATCTGCAAGCCGACTTGGCCCAAGCCCTCGATCAGGTTTAACCACCAATGGCACGGGCGTTCAGGCAGCCATCACCCGGTTTTTGCCTGAACGTTTGGCCAGATACATCCCTTGGTCAGCACGGCGGATGGTTTCGCTGCTGGTTTCCTCAGCGGTCACTTGGGCCACCCCAGCACTGAAGGTGATGAGCACTTTTTCGTTTTCGCGCAAGAAAAAACGCCGCGTCAGCTCACGCTGCAAGCGCTGCATGGCCTCGATGCCCTGAGCGAGCGGGGTGCTGGGCAACACCAGAACAAACTCCTCGCCGCCGTAGCGGGCCAGCATGTCTTGCGGACGCATTACCGAGCGCACCACATCGGCCAAATGCACCAGCGCTGCATCACCGGCTTCGTGGCCGAGGCGGTCATTGATTTGCTTAAAGTTGTCTACATCCAGCAGCGATA
This sequence comes from Burkholderiaceae bacterium, assembly GCA_019751915.1. Taxonomy (GTDB): domain Bacteria; phylum Pseudomonadota; class Gammaproteobacteria; order Burkholderiales; family Burkholderiaceae_C; genus Simplicispira. The sequence continues at coordinate 9,436 of JAIEMS010000006.1, read as the reverse complement.
TGCACAGCGGCGTGTCGGTGCGCAGAGCGCGGGCCATTTCGCGCTCCATCACCTCGTCTAAACCCTTGCGATTGAGCGAACCTGTCAAAGGATCGTGGCGCGCTTGAGCGCTGGCGTGGTCGAGTTCCTGCTGCAAGCGCAGCATTTCCGCCTGTTTTTGTTCGGTGCGGTCGCGCAAATCGCTCAGCTCATCACGGGCCATGCGGCTATCGAGGGCCATCGAGCGCGTAGCGCCCATGACCTCTTGTAGCACCGGGGCCATCTCATTGAGCGTGGCTGCTTTGCCGATTTGATCGGCACAGCGCTCCATCAGGTCTTGGTAGCCACCGCTGGTTTCAGTAAAGGACGACAAACGGCCAATAAAGGTCGCGAGCATTGCTTTCATCTGCTCTTGGGCCTCGACCATGCGCCCCTTGGCCTCAGTTTGCTTAAAAATGACATCTTTGAGCCGCAAGCGCACATCGTCCAGACGGCGCAAAGTCAGTGGATGCGCCGAAGCGGACACCAAAGCCTCGGCTTGACCATGCAGCCAACGGTCGTCTGCACTGAGTGCCACAATGTTCTCGAACACCATGTGCAGCAACTCCAGCAGCGTGGTGCAAATGGCCGCTTGGTCTTCGGCGGCAAAAGAGACCCGGTAGTTAAAGTTCGACAGCATCAACTGCAAGGTGCTGGCCGGTGGTGCAGGTTGGCGCAAAAACTGTAGCAACTGAGTACTTTGCAAATGCAAGCGCGCGTCATCGCTGTTCAAAGCGGCGGTGGTGTTCTCAATCAAACGGGCCAATTGCTCGGCCAGTTCATCAGGCAAAATGACCGGCGCAGCCACCGCCCGCGCCTCGCCTGCATGGGGATCGGTGGTGTTAAAGCCAAGCTTGGCGTACCCAATCAGCACATTTTGCACAGCGACCCAGTCGCGCTGCGCTACTGCGGCCTCAAACAATCCAAGCAATCGTTTTTGGGTCGGGGTTTGACCGGGAATAATGCGCAAAATGTTCCGAAATGGCCCATCGGGAAAAAGCCCGGGCGAGCGAACTCCAGCGATTTCGTCGTACAGCGTTTGGTAATTTTCTGGCGTGGGCGGCAACCGGCGAATAGCCAATTGCTTAAGGGTGTCACGCGCAATATCGGAGGGTAATCGTTCCGCCATTGACAGGCTGCCAGGGCAGTGGTTGTATGCAAAAAAGAGGCGTTAAGTGTGACAGAGGCGAACGCACCTAGAAAGTTCAGCCCGACTGCAAGGCAGGCCTACAATTGATTGAACTTGTCTGCACTATGAAAATCCTTATTTCAAACGACGATGGCTACCAAGCGCCCGGTATTGTGGCACTGCATGCCGCTTTGTCTTCCGTGGCCGAGGTCGAGGTGGTCGCGCCGGAACACAACAACAGCGCAAAATCCAACGCCCTGACCCTGCACTCGCCGCTGTACGTCCATACAGCACACAACGGGTTTCGCTATGTCAATGGCACACCGGCCGATTGTGTGCATATTGCCCTGACCGGCCTGCTCGGTTATCGGCCCGATCTGGTGGTCTCAGGCATCAACAACGGTGCCAACATGGGCGACGACACGATTTATTCTGGCACCGTCGGCGCAGCAATGGAAGGTTATCTTTTTGGCATCCCGTCCATTGCCTTCTCGCAGGTAGACAAGGGCTGGCAAGAACTTGAAGCGGCAGCGCACACAGCGCGCCAATTGGTTTTGCAACTGCAAGCCCAGCAACAAATCGGTGAGCACCCTTGGCTACTGAACGTCAATGTCCCGAACCTGCCATTGCCAGCGCTGCGCCCGCTCAAGCTGTGCCGCCTTGGACGGCGCCACGCTGCCGAGCGCGTGATCGTCCAGCAAAGCCCCCGGGGTGAAACCATGTACTGGATTGGCGGTGCAGGCGCGGCCAAAGACGATTCCGAAGGCACTGATTTTCACGCCACCGCGCAAGGCCATGTCGCAGTCACACCGCTCAAGGTGGATTTGACCGACCACCACAGCCTCGACAACTGGGCTGCCCTTGCAGCGCAGTTTGCCCACAACAGCCCCACGCCAACAAAGGTGCTTTGATGCAGCAGCAACGCCGTCCCGGATTTCCGGCACGCATTCCGGGTTCATCCAGCCCCAAACCAGTCGTTGTCGGGCAAGTGGGTCTGCACAAGCCCCTGCCCATACCTAAGGTCATGCCTTCGGGGGTTGGACTCGATTCAGCAGCAGTGCGCGCGCGCATGGTGCAACGGCTTATGGCGGCAGGGATTTCGTCGCCACAGGTGCTGCAAGCCATGAACACCATTGAGCGGCACCGATTTGTCGATAGCGGGCTGATCAACCAAGCCTATGAAGACACCAGCTTGCCTATTGGCTTGGGCCAGACCATCTCCAAACCCAGCATCGTTGCGCGCATGGCCCAGTTGCTGATGGAGTCGGCCGCAGTGCGCGAAGCGGGATGCTTGGGCCGCATCCTCGAAATTGGCACCGGCTGCGGCTACCAAGCTGCCGTTTTAAGCCAATTGGCGCGCGAGGTCTATTCCATCGAACGATTGCGCGGCTTGCACGAAAAGGCCCGCGTCAATCTGCGGATCATGCGTCTGCCCAATCTGCACCTGCTGCTGGGCGACGGCATGCTCGGTTATGCCAAAGGCGCACCGTATATGGGCATCATCTCGGCGGCAGGCGGCGCTACTTTGCCCAGCGACTGGTGCGATCAATTGGCCGTCGGTGGCCGCCTCGTCGCACCCACGGTCGTCTTGGGTGGACAGCAGATGCTGATGGTGGTAGACAAGACCGCACATGGGTTAAAACAAAGCGTGCTGGAGCCAGTGCATTTTGTCCCTCTAAAATCGGGGATTGCCTGAAGGCCTGAAGGGATTGATTTATGGTGGTATCGCGTGGGCTTGTGGTCTGGGGTTCTGTAGTGCTAGCAGGGCTGGTGCTGGCTGGCTGTGGCACCCGGCTCAACAAAGCGCCGGTCGAAGATCGGGGCACAGCCGTGTCTGGAGCTGATGCTGCACCCGGTGCAATGGGGTCGCAAACCAAACCTTTGCCCGGTGCAGAAAATGCCAGCAAAACGGGTTATTACACCGTCAAGCCCGGTGATACCTTGATTCGCATTGGACTAGAAACCGGGCAAAGCTGGAAAGACATTGCCCGCTGGAACAATCTCGGCAATGCCAACCTGATTGAAATCGGCCAAGTGCTCCGAGTGACCCCGACAGCACCGGGGCCGGCAGTGCTTGATGGCCCCGGCGTGGTCGCGCGGCCCATTGTCACCACCGCTGTCACGCCCACAACGGCCAGCACGGCTCGGCCTACGCCTGCACCTGCACCCTCCGCAGCGCCATCGCCAGCCGCTGGCGGTGATGACGATGTCAGTTTTATCTGGCCTTCCTCTGGCACCTTGGTTGCAGGCTTTGACGAAGCCCGCAACAAAGGCTATGACATCAGTGGTAAAGCGGGCGACCCCGTGTTGGCTGCCGCAGATGGTCGCGTTGTCTATTCTGGCTCCGGGCTGCGCGGCTATGGCAACCTCATCATCCTCAAGCACAACAACACCTTCTTGACGGCCTACGCCCATAACCAGACTTTGCTGGTCAAAGAAGACCAGTCGGTACGCCGTGGACAAAAAATTGCCGAAATGGGCAACACCGACGCTGACCGGGTCAAACTGCACTTTGAAATCCGTCGCCAAGGTAAGCCGGTCGATCCGTCACGCTACCTGCCCAACCGCTAAGGGCACATTGGTGAGTACCCCTAACCCCGGCCCAGCCATCGCCTTGGCCGACGACTTTTTCGACCTCGATACCGATACCAACCGCCCCCCCGAGCTGCGAACCCTGAGCATGGGCGTGGCCCAGCACGGCGAGCGCCTTGACCGTGCGCTGGCCGAACTCGTGACCGAGTTCTCCCGCAGTTACCTGCAACAGTTGCTGGAACAAGGTGCCGTCCGTTTGAATGGCAAACCCGCCTCCAAAGCGGCCCAGCGCATTAAAGCGGGCGATGTGGTCGTGATCGAGATGCGGGCCACTCTGCAAAGCCAAGCGTTTCGGCCCGAGGCGATGGCGCTGGATGTCGTGCATGAAGATGCCCATCTGCTGGTACTGCACAAACCTGCGGGCTTGGTCGTTCACCCTGCGCCGGGCAATTGGAGCGGCACGCTGCTCAATGGGCTGTTGGCCCGCGACCCCAAAGCCGCTTTGCTACCGCGCGCGGGCATTGTTCACCGGCTGGACAAAGATACCAGCGGCTTGATGGTCGTAGCCCGCGACCGCAGCACGATGGATGCACTGGTGCGCATGATTGCCGAGCGCCAAGTCAGCCGCCAATACCTGGCACTGGCCCATCGCCCGTGGCAGGGACCTAACAACAAAACCGTCGAGGCCCCGATGGGCCGCGATCCACGCAACCGCCTGCGCATGGCGGTGGTGGATTTGGCAACGCAATCGGGCAAATCGGCAAAAACCGATGTCCGGCTGCTGCGCAATGGCGATACCGGCTGTTTGGTGCAATGCACGCTGCACACGGGCCGTACCCACCAAATTCGGGTACATATGGCCTCTTTGGGCCATCCGTTGGTCGCTGACACTTTGTACGGTGGTGCCCCTGCGGTGGGCATGCAACGCCAAGCCTTGCATGCCTTTCGGCTGGCGCTGGTACATCCCTTGACAGGAGAGTCGCTGGACTTGCGCGCACCGCTGCCAGCGGACATGGTGCAAGCGCTCGAACTCTGGGATTTCGACTACCAGTTGTCCTGAGGTACACGATGTTTCAATCCACGCCTCCTAAGAAGCGACTTTGAAAGAGGCCACCTCTCTCCCAAAATGATTCTATCCCCTTGAAGGGGGAGGTTTCAAAGCGAAGTTAGTTTTAAATGAACATACAGGACAGCAAACGGGTTCTGGAAACCGCCTTGATCTGCGCTTTGCAGCCCGTCGCGGTGCGCGATTTGCGCCTGCTGTTTGACGACGCGCTCGATGCCGAGGCCGTCAAACGGCTGCTGCTCGAATTGCAGCAAGACTGGGCACAGCGCGGCGTGGAGTTGGTACAGGTAGCCACTGGCTGGCGGTTTCAGAGTCGGCCTGAAATGCGGCCTTTTCTAGACCGGCTGCACCCAGAAAAACCACCGCGCTACTCCCGTGCCACCTTAGAGACTTTGGCGATCATTGCCTACCGGCAGCCGGTGACGCGCGGCGATATTGAAGATATTCGGGGGGTTGTGGTCAATAGCTTGATCATCAAGCAGCTCGAAGACCGTGGCTGGATTGAGGTCATCGGGCACCGTGAATCCATCGGTCGCCCCGCCTTGTTTGCCACTACGCGCCAATTTTTAGACGACTTGGGTTTGCAATCGCTCAACCAGTTGCCCCTGTTGGATTCGCAGGATTTGGCGACCGATGCCTTGCAGGCCACGCTGGCGCTGTGAACACGCAGCATCACCCAGCAAAACCACCCACACCCATCCAAGTGAGCAGCGCGGCGCAGTGCGCCACGATGGTCAACCAATAGACCGCCCGAAAACTGGTTTTGGACGATTTGTGCCGCATATTTTGCTGTGCCAGCCATGCTGCCGGCCAGCCCCCCAGCAGCGCCAGCAGGTGCAACTGGTTTTCAGGGATACGCCAGCCACCCCTGCGGGCGGCATTTTTGTCGGCGGCATAGCTCCAAAGGGTTGCCGCGTTGATGCCGAGCAGTGCCAACAACGTCCACAGCGGCAGGCTTTTTTGCCCCCACAGCCCCCACGCTACCAACCCCGCCCAGAGCAGCATCAAGGCATGGGCCATGCCTGCGCCCGCTGGGGCTTGCGCCACACCGGGCCTGCGTTGCATTGGCATCTTGGCTCAAGCCAACGTGAACAGCGGAACATCCTTTTCAGCGGCCAGCGCATCGAGCTGGGCACGCGTTTGCGTCGCGACGAAGGCCGCTACCGCGCTGTGCATGGCAGGCTCTCGCATCGTGGCGGCATCGCCGACCGCAGGCAAACCCATCGCTTGGCACAGGCGCACGGCAAAGTGTGGCTCTAACGCAGCCATTGCCACGCGGCCATCGGCGCAGGGGTAAATTTTGTAGCCTGCATGGGCACCGCCCGTGTCGCTGCTGTGCTCCATCAAACCCCATACGTGGGGCAAGGCCAGCCACTGGGCCGATTCGGCCAGCCCGACTTCGATGCACACGCCTTGGCCGTCTTGGGCGCGGGCCAGTTGTGCTTGCAGTACGGCTTCACTGGCCGCCAAACTGCCCGCCATATCGGCAAACAGGGTGGAAGGCATTTCAAGGCTGGGCAGCAAACCGGCTTCGGCTTGGTAGGTCAAATCGTGGCCCGGTTCTTCGGCGCGTGCGCCAGTGGCACCCACAATGCGAACCAGCGACAAGCGCGGGTAGCGCGCATGCAGCCCATCCCAATCCAAGCCCAATTTCGCCATCGCCAAAGGCCGAAACGAGGTGATCAGCACATCGGTATCGGCCAATGCCTCGTGCAGCAAGGCTTGGCCCTCTGGGGTTTTCAGTGAAGCGTAAAACACCGGCAGGCCTTCGTGCATGGCAGCGTAGGCGGTGGCGCTGTAGTGGGCCATTGGGTCGGCGCTGGTCTGGCCTGCGGGCACGGGCGGCTCGAGCTTGGAGCACTGGGCACCCATGCGGGCGCAGCGCACCAGCGCGGCCGGGCCGGGCAGGTTTAACGCCAAACTAAGGATGCGGGTGTTGCGCAGGGGCTGGAGTGGGCTGGTGGTCATCAGAAAGGGCCGTGGTGTGGAGTGAACAATGCTCTACTATTTATAGCAACAAACCATTGCTACATAAGCGCTAGAAACCAAAAAGACCATAAAAAACCGCCCGAAGGCGGTTTTTGGCGTTGTCGCGGGCAGTCGCTCAGACCACCTTGGCAATGGCTTGGCAAACGTAGTCGATGTTCTTGCTGTTGAGCGCAGCCACGCAAATGCGGCCGGTGTCGGTGCCGTAGACACCAAACTCGCTGCGCAGACGCACCATTTGGTCTTTGTTCAAGCCCGAGTAGCTGAACATGCCGATTTGTTGCGTCATGAACGACATGTCTTGCTGCACGCCAGCGGCCTTGAGACCATCGACCAGCTTTTGGCGCATCGCCTTGATCCGAACGCGCATTTCGCCCAATTCCTTTTCCCACAGGGCGCGCAGCTCGGGGTTGCCCAGCACCGCAGCGACCACCGCACCGCCGTGGGTCGGGGGGTTAGAGTAGTTGGTGCGAATCACGATTTTCAGTTGCGACAGCACCCGGCCCGCTTCTTCCTTGTCGGCGCACAACACCGACAGGCCACCGACGCGCTCACCGTACAAGCTAAAGCTCTTGGAGAACGAGGTCGAGACAAAGAAGTTCAGACCCGCAGCGACAAACTTGCCAATCACGGCACCGTCTTCGGCAATGCCGTAGCCAAAGCCTTGGTAGGCCATGTCCAAAAAGGCAGTCAGGTTTTTCGCCTTGACCACTGCAATCACCTGATCCCACTGCGCTGGGGTGATGTCGTAGCCCGTCGGGTTGTGGCAGCAAGCGTGCAGCACGACGATGGTGCCGGCAGCGGCAGCGTTCAGGCTGGCGAGCATGCCGTCAAAATTAACGCCGCGCTTGTCCGCATCGTAGTAGGCATAGGTATCGACGGTAAAACCGGCGTTGGTAAACAGGGCGCGGTGGTTTTCCCAGCTGGGATCGGAAATCAGCACCTTGGCATCGGGGCTGAGGCGCTTGAGAAAGTCGGCACCAATTTTCAAACCGCCGGTGCCGCCAATGGCTTGCACGGTAGCGACGCGGCCCGAAGTGACGGGTTCACTGTCAGCGCCAAACACCAAGCCTTTGACGGCGTTGTCGTAGGCCACGATGCCATCGATGGGCAGGTAGCCACGGGCGGTGGGCTTGTCCATCATGGTTTTTTCGGCGGCTTGGACGCAGGCCAGCAGAGGCAGTTTGCCATTGTCATCAAAATACACGCCCACGCCGAGGTTGACCTTGTTGGGGTTGGTGTCAGCGTTGAATTGCTCATTGAGACCCAAGATAGGGTCGCGGGGGGCCATTTCGACGGCGGAGAACAGAGACATGGGCGTTACCTGAAGAGGGTGAAAAGTGGTGGCAAGCGCAACCAAAAAGGGTGCGCGAGGGGGTATTTTAGCCGGGTAGAGCGGGCACGGGCACGCCGCAGCATTGCCCCTCATTGGCATGGAGAACTGCGGTGAACTTCATGGTGCCGTCGCCTCTTTTCTGGTACTTGTGCCATCTGGCTTTGCCTCTGCGAACTTTACTTCGTTGCAGGTGTTGCACTTCAGTTTTGAAGCCGCCGTGAGATTTACCTCATTCGTAGTGTGACCACATACGCAGAATCTTCACAAGGCGCTCTTCTGGAATAACTTGGTACACCAAACGGTGTTGAATATTGATTCTCCGTGAATAAGCACCTGCCAGATCACCAACGAGCTTTTCATAGGAAGGCGGATTCTGGAATGGATTCTCTTTAATAATAGATAATAACTCTTGGGCCTTGGTTTTTAGTCCTGATGCGGCAAGCTTTTGTGCATCTCTTTGTGCGTGTTTTGCATAGACCAAATTCCAACTCACCAGTCCAACTCCTTAGCACAGGATTCAGTAGATTCTGCCAAGCCTTCTTTGATAGATTCTCGCATTCCCGGAACAGACAACAGATAAAGTGTTTCTTGAATCGCGTACCAGTCCTCAGCTGCCAAAAGGACGGCATCGTGGCGCTTGCCAGAAATAGTGATTGGCGTATGAGACTCTGCCGTTTGATCCATCAAGCGGTAAAGATTGACACGGGCTTGGCTTGCGGTGAACGTTTGCATGATTTACCCTTGCTGAAATTTGACAGCTACGTGGCCGATACAAGAGGAAAATCTTCTGGCTTTCGGATAGAATCTACTGATAAATCAATATCCAACTGAGGCCAATATAAGTGATTACTAGTTGGCGCTTCCACTTCCGATATTTGATCAATATTTTCTTTGCGAAACCAAGGAAATTGATCAAAGGGAAGCAGAAATTCCTCATCGGCCCACAAAATCCAAAATCCATGTTTTGAAATGTGGGTCACTTCAGGTACTAAAGTGGCTGTGCCAAGCATTTTCTATATCCATCAGATAGTTTTCAATCAGGAAATGGGCTTCTCGAATCTGTCTTTGATTTAAGCCAGTCGAATTTGCCAAATGGATGTGCGGCGTAAATTTGGCCGTCACCTTCGGGACGGGAAACGTGAACATGAATTCGTGGCTCCTCCCGTGAGAAAAAGAAAAACCGAAATTGACCTTCACGAAATAAAGTTGGAGCCACAAGTTTTTAGTATTAATTTAAAAGCAATCAACTGCGGAGCAGGAATTTATATTCTTTGAATTGCCTATAAATAATTTAGAGCGTGTTATGAACTCTCTGTCAGGGCCAACAACCATGCGGCCTTGGGTAACATGAGCATGGCAAAAACGACAA
>JAIEMS010000019.1 GCA_019751915.1 Burkholderiaceae bacterium | reverse complement strand
GTTTTCCCAAGGAATGCCTGTTTCAAGGACGAACAGTATCCCATTGAGTGCAGCTTCATCGCTGATGGTTCGTGTTCTGGGGCCACCTTTGCTGGATGGAACAAAGGCTGGAATTAACGGTTGTAGCTGTTGCCACAGTTCTGGGCTGAGGGGACGTCGGGCCATGATGGCTGAAGCATAACGCTAGGCGGCCTCTCAAAATAAGTTGTGTTAGCCACTCTTAACCCGGTTTTCCATTGGACTGCACCTCAGCTACCTATCTCGGGTTCTAGATTTTGGCTACGGAATACCAAAATTTCAGGTAATAACCGCATAAAGTGTTCAACGACTTCAGGATCAAAATGGCTGCCAGACTGGTCTTGCAAAAGTGCAACAGCATCTTCAATCGGCCAAGCCTTTTTGTAGGGACGTGTAGAAGTTAGGGCATCAAACACATCGGCCACGGCGACGATACGGCTGGCCTGTGGAATCTGGGGGCCTGCTAGCCCATAGGGGTAACCACTGCCATCCCATTTTTCGTGGTGGCTGAGGGCAATCAAGCGGGCCATATGGAGCAGATCAGAGTCGCCATCTTCAAGAATTTCTGCACCAATTAAAGGGTGGCGCTGCATAATTTCCCATTCTGTGGGATCTAGCTTGCCGGGCTTGAGCAAAATAGCATCTGGAATACCAATTTTGCCGATATCGTGCATGGGACTGGCGTGCAGCAGTAATTCACATTCGGTATCGCTCCAGCCCAAACTGCGGGCCATGAGTGCAGCATATTTGCTCATACGGATGATGTGCAAGCCGGTTTCGTTATCGCGGTACTCTGCGGCACGACCCAAGCGGCGCACAATCTCTAGGCGTGATTGGTTCAGTGCATTGGTTCGCTCTTGTACCAAGCGTTCAAGCTCCATTTTATGGTTTTGTACCATGCGGTGGGCCATGTGAACCTCTAGCTGGTTCATCACGCGCATTAGTAGTTCTACCCGATCAAAGGGTTTATTGATAAAATCGCGTACTCCTTCGGCCAGTGCCATTAACCTGTCTTCTTGGCAATTTTGCCGCGTCAAAGCCATTACCGGGGGGTAAGTGATGCCCTCAACTGCGCGTAGTTCGGCCAGTACATTAAATCCATCAATATACAAGAAACTAATGTCCATTAAAATCAGATCGGGTGCAAATTCTCGGTAATGGTTAATTATTTCCAGAGGGTCTGTAATAATAATTGGCGGAGTGTAACCAACACCTTCCAAAATACGCGCCAGCAATGGTAAATCGGTAGAAGCATCACCAACCAAAAAAATACGGGCTTTTTCTAATTGTTGGGTGGGCATAATAAATATTCCTTTAGATGGCGACGTAATTGATTGGTATTAAAATAAGGTGTCCATTGAGCGCAATGGGGTCGCGTTGTTCCAAAACAACCTGACATAGTAAGTTACCCCTATAGCTCCATAGGTAGTTATGTCACATTCACAGGTGGTTATGTGTACCGGCATAGCCACGCCTGCCGCCCTTGGGCGATGGATTGGACTGCGGCAGTCGTGGCTGTGGCGCACGCTATCACTCAGGTGCAGGGGCGCAGGGTTCTGCCCACTAGCGTTCGGCGCATGGTGTGCAGTTGGGCGCGCAAATTGGCATCGACCGTAGGCAGGCGCAGTACAAAGGCGGTGATTTCGTCACGCTCTTGCACCACGCGGGCGCTGCGAACGCCTTGCCGGTTCAATTTGATGAGTGCGCGGTCGGCTGCGTCTTCGGTAGCAAAACGTCCTAGCGTCAGACCCGGCTCTAGCGCGGCAACGCCGGGCCGGTCAAACGAGACCTTGCGTGCGCGCAATTCATTGCGCTTTTTGTTGAGTGTTTCGTTGTCGTTAAACCGGCCCATATAGACCATCCAACGGCCCGGCAGGGTCACACTCTCTAGGCTCCAACTGCCTGCGGGCAGTTGGCTGGTGAGGGTGCGGCGCAATGTGTCGGCCTGCCCAGCGTCAAACGTCCCCGCTTGCAGGCACACCGCAGGCACTGTAGTCGGGTTAGATGCCACCGCCATAGCCGCTACCGCAGCCACGCCCGCAGCCACACCGACACCCGCAGCCACTGGTACGGCATTGGCAGCAACAGAGTCGGGCACAGCAAGTGCAGGCTCGACCAACGCAGTGGGGCTTGGTGCCGGCTCCGGATCCGGGGCCGGAACGGGCGTGGGGGGGGGCTCTACATTGACACGGATGACCCGCAGCACATCAGGGCGTATTTGCTGCGCCATGCGTTGGGGTTCAGCCTCTTCGGTCGGCCCTATTCGCAAATCGCGCAGCAGGTGGTGTGACCACGCGTAGTAGCCAGCATTGGCCAGCACCAGAGCAAGAACAATCAGACGCAGCATGGTTCAGAGCATGGGCTTATGACGGCCCGGTGGACGCGGCACCGGCGGGCCGCACGCTGATTTCAGAACTCGTAATGGCCTGCATTCCGTGTGCGGTCATCACCAACAAGGCACCATCTTCGCCGACACCGTGGGCCATCCCGGTTTGGCCGTCGCTCAGGGTCACACTGCGGTTTTGCAGCACATCGCGCAGGCCAAAGCGCGCCTGCATCGGCGCAAAGCCGTAGCTCTCGAACGATTGCAGCATGCCCACCAGCGGTGCGGCCACGCGCAGCAAGGCGCTGGCGGCATCGGTGGCGCTATCGACCTCTTGCAGACAGCCCGGCGGCAGCGATTTGCCCGCGCTGTCTTGGGGGCGAATGTTCAGGCCAACGCCCACCACCACATAGCGTGCCGCAGCCGTCGGTGCGCAGGTGGCTGACGCGGCACAAGGGGCGACGAAACTGGCCGTTTCGACCAAAATGCCGCCCAATTTGCGCTCGCCACCGGCACCGCCCAACCACAGGTCGTTGGGCCATTTCAGGCCGATGCGTGGCACGGTGCTGGCCGCCGATGGCAGCACGGGCTGCAAACTCTCGGCCACGCTGACCCCAACCGCCAGCGACAGACCCGACCAGTCTTGCGGAGCCAATGGCAGCCCCAGCGAGAACATGAGCGAATCGCCCGGCATGCTGTGCCAAACCCGGCCCAGCCGCCCGCGCCCGGCAGTTTGCTGCTCGGCCAGCAGCAAAATCGGCTCGCAGCGGCCTGCGCGCGCGCGGCGCATCAGCTCCGAATTGGTCGAATCGATGGTCGGCAAAATCTCGACGCTAAAACCGGGCAACAGCGGTGCCACGGCCTCCCAGATGGACTCAGCGGGCCAGCGCGTCGGCGCACTCATGCTTGGGCCTTCGCGGGCAAGGCGGGCTTCCAGCCGCGTTTGGGTGCCAGCAAGGTGCCACGGCATTGGGCGCTACCGCACCAGCAGGGGTATTCGGCCTTGAGTTTTTTGGTGTAGCGCTCGTCGAGCATCAGGCCGTAGTCGTAGTTCAGCTCCTCGCCGGCGGCAATGTTGCGCAGCGCGGTGATAAAAATACGCCCGTCGCGCTCGTCGGCAAAGCAATTGGGCTGGCACGAGTGGTTGATCCAGCGCGAGGAGTTTCCGCCAAAATGGGCATCGATCACGCGGTCTTCATCGACGTGAAAATAAAACGTATGGTTGGGTTGCAACGGATCGTGGGGGTGGCGATCTTGGGCTTCTTGCCAACTGATAATTTGGCCGACATATTCAATCAGCACCTCGCCCTCGGCAATGTCTTGCACGGCAAAGACACCCTTGCCGTGGACACCCGAGCGGCGGGTCTGGATGCGTCGGCCCCCGGAAAGGGCTAAAGATGGCGCGGTGCGGGGCATAGCAAAACTCTGTTAATTTGAATGTGCACACATGCGCGTGCGCGTGTACGCGCGAAGAACACGAATTGTAGAAGCGCCCGGACACCCTGTCGGGCAGCCTGAATGGGCAAGACCCCTCGAAAACATGACCAAGACTCTGGTAATTGCAGAAAAACCCTCGGTAGCACAAGACATCGTGCGTGCCCTCACGCCTGTGGCGGGCAAGTTTGACAAGCACGAGGACCACTTTGAGAACGATCGCTTCGTTGTCACCAGTGCCGTCGGCCATTTGGTCGAAATCCAAGCCCCGGAGGAGTTTGATGTCAAACGTGGCAAGTGGAGCTTTGCCCATCTGCCGGTGATTCCGCCCTACTTTGACCTCAAACCTGTCGATAAAACCAAGACGCGCCTCAATGCGGTGGTCAAGCAAGCCAAGCGCAAAGACGTGACCGCCCTTATCAACGCCTGCGACGCGGGCCGCGAAGGGGAGCTGATTTTTCGGCTGATTGAGCAGTACGCGGGCGGCAGCAAGCCCTTGGGCAAGCCGGTCGAGCGGTTGTGGTTGCAGTCGATGACACCGCAAGCGATCCGCGACGGCTTTAACGCCCTGCGAAGCGATGCCCAAATGCAGGGCTTGGCCCATGCTGCGCGCAGCCGCTCCGAGGCCGATTGGCTGGTGGGTATCAACGGCACCCGGGCCATGACGGCATTTAACTCGCGCGATGGCGGGTTCTTTTTGACCACCGTGGGCCGGGTGCAAACGCCGACGCTGTCGCTGGTGGTTGAGCGCGAAGAAAAAATCCGCAAGTTTGTCAGCCGCGATTACTGGGAAATCCACGCCGCTTTTGCCGCGCAAGCGGGCAGCTACCCCGGCAAGTGGTTCGATCCGCAGTGGAAAAAGACCGATGACCCCGAGCAGCGCGCCGACCGTGTTTGGTCGCAGGCCCAAGCCCAAGCCATTGCCGATGCCGCCCGTAGCCAACCCGCCCACGTCAGCGAAGAAAGCAAGCCCAGCACCCAAGCGGCTGGGCAGTTGTTTGACCTGACCAGTTTGCAGCGCGAAGCCAATGGCAAGTTTGGCTTTTCGGCCAAAACCACGCTGGCCTTGGCGCAAAGTCTGTACGAACGCCACAAGGCGCTGACGTACCCGCGTACCGATTCGCGCGCCCTGCCCGAAGACTATGTGCCGGTGGCCCAGCAAACCTTCGAGATGCTGGCCGCCAGCGGCATGGGGCATTTGGCCCCGCACGCGCAAACGGCGCTCCAAGGCGGTTACATCAAACCGAGCAAGCGTATCTTTGACAACAGCAAGGTGTCAGACCACTTTGCCATCATCCCGACGCTGCAAGCGCCCGGTGAACTGAGCGAAGCCGAACAAAAGCTCTACGACTTGGTGGTGCGCCGCTTTATGGCGGTGTTTTTTCCGAGTGCCGAATACTTGGTCACGACGCGCATCAGCACGGTGCGCAACGCGGGCCAACAGCACCACTTCAAAACTGAAGGCAAAGTGCTGGTCAAACCGGGCTGGTTAGCGATTTACGGCAAAGAATCTGCCGATGAAGTGGCCGAGGCCAAAGACGGCGACAAGGGCCAGAGCTTGGTGCCGGTACGCCCCGGCGAACAGGTCGTGACCGAACGTGCTGATCCCAAAGCCCTCAAAACCCGGCCCCCAGCGCGCTACTCTGAAGCCACGCTGCTGGGCGCGATGGAAAGCGCGGGCAAGCAGGTCGAAGATGAAAGCATGCGCCAAGCGATGCAAGAAAAAGGCTTGGGCACTCCGGCCACCCGCGCTGCCATCATCGAAGGCTTGCTGACCGAAAAATACATGCTGCGCGAAGGCCGCGAGATCATCCCGACGGCCAAAGCGTTCCAGCTCATGACGCTGCTGCGCGGCTTGGGCGTGAAAGAGCTGTCGCGGGCCGATTTGACCGGCGAATGGGAATACAAACTGGCGCAAATGGAAAAGGGCTTGCTCTCGCGCGAGACCTTTATGGCCGAGATTGCCGCCATGACCGAGCACATGGTCAAAAAGGCCAAAGAGTACGACCGCGACACCATCCCCGGCGACTACGCCACCCTGAGCGCGCCCTGCCCCAACTGCGGCGGTGTGGTCAAAGAAAACTACCGCCGTTATGCCTGCGTGGGCAAAAGCGGTGCCGAGCCGTGCGGATTTTCGTTTGGTAAGTCCCCAGCCGGGCGCACCTTTGAGCCGCCCGAGGCCGAGGCGTTGCTGGCAGACAAGAAAATCGGCCCGCTGGAGGGTTTCCGCTCTAAGGCGGGCTGGCCGTTCACTGCCGAAATCGCCCTGACCTACGACGACGAGGCACACAACTACAAGCTCGAATTTGATTTTGGCGACGATAAAAACGCTGCTGACAGTGGCGAGTTAGTGGATTTTGCCGGGCAAGAGTCGCTGGGGGCGTGCCCACAGTGCGCGGGTGCGGTGTACGAGCACGGCAGCAACTACGTCTGTAGCCACGCCGTGCCGACGTTGGCCCAGCCGGTGGCAACGTGCAACTTCAAGAGCGGCAAAATCATCTTGCAGCAACCGGTCGAGCGCGAGCAGATGCACAAGCTGCTGACCACCGGCAAAACCGATTTGCTCGATAAGTTTGTCAGCATGCGCACCCGCCGGGCCTTCAAGGCGTTTTTGGCGTGGGACAAAGAGGCCGGTAAAGTCAATTTTGAGTTTGCCCCCAGCAAGTACCCCGCCAGCAAAACTGCCAGCGGTGCTACTAAAAAAGTAGCAACAAAAACAAGCAGCACCAGCGCTACCGCCAAAAAAGCCGTAAAAACCACCGCTGCCAAGAAAACAGCGGCCAAAACACCACGCAAAGCAGCCGCTGGCAAGCAGCCCAGCGCTGAACTGGCAGCGGTGATTGGTGCTGAACCCGTAGCCCACACCGAGGTCATCAAAAAAGTATGGGATTACGTGCGCGCCCACAACCTGCAAGACGCGACCAACAAACGTGCCATCAACGCCGATGCCAAGCTGCTGCCCGTGTTTGGCAAGGCGCAAATCACCATGTTTGAGCTGGCTGGCATCGTCGGTAAACACTTGGGCTAAGAACCCGCGATGGCGCGCCGTAAACAATCGAGCTTGGGGGCTTTCTTAGTCACCGAGGTACCTAAAGACCTGACCCACGGGCTGGTCGGACTGATTGCCTCGATGCCTTGGTGGGGTGGGCTGGTGCTGGCCGTGGGCACTTACCTCGGGCTGCACCACTTGGCCAGCCAACCCAAGCCGCCGCTAGAGAGCTTGGGGCAGTTTTACGACGGCATGGGGGCGCTGCTGGTCTGGGCGCTGGCGACGGTGGCGCAGTACCTGCTGCCGCTGCTGTGTTTGATAGGGGTCGCGCTGTCGTACCGCAGCGAGCGCCAGCGCGGTGCGCTGGTGCGCCAAGTCACGGCCAACCCGACTGCCGATGCGCTCGATGCCATCACTTGGCAAGAGTTTGAGCAACTGGTGGGTGAGTTTTTCCGGATGCAGGGCTACCAAGTCGAGGAAGTCGGTGGTGGCGGTGCCGATGGCGGCGTGGATTTGGTGATGCGCCGCAATGGTGAAAAATTTTTGGTGCAGTGCAAACAATGGAAAGCCAACCGGGTCAGCGTTGAGATCGTTCGGGAAATGTTTGGCCTGATGACGGCCAAAGGCGCTGTCGGTGGTTTTGTCGTCACCTCTGGCAAATTCACCCGACCGGCGCGCGAGTTTGCCCAAGGGCGCAATTTGGCGCTGATTGACGGTGCCGAACTGAGCGCCTTGCTAGAGCAAACCTACGCCAACCGCAAAACCAGCCGCGATACCAACACAGTGCCCACGGCCATGGCCAGCACCCCACCGAACAAAGCGGCCCCACCGCGCGCCAGCATGGGCGTTGCAGCCCGCGCTGCGGCTGCGGCAGCACCACCGCCGCCCCGTTCAGAGCCTGTTTTTAGCCCCCCGCCTGTGCCCCCTCTGCCGACCAGCAGCGCTGCGCGCGCCCCGTCGCGGGTCAAAACACCACCGCCGCCATCGGCACCCAGACCCGCGCTACCACAGCAGCGCACTGCCGCCGCGCCGCTACGCGCACCTGCCGCCAAAGCCGAACGCCCCGCCCCCCGCCCAGCCGCCACAGGCACCGATCCCCAATGCCCTGTGTGCGCGCGGCCCATGTTGCTGCGTACTGCCCGCAAAGGCCCGCAAGCCGGGCAATTGTTCTGGGGCTGTGTGGATTACCCGATTTGCCAAGGAACGCGCAGTCGGTGAAATGAACCCAAAATAAAAAAGGATCAAGCCATTGCCATTGCAGATCACCGAAATTTTGGGGCCAAGTCCTCAAGGGCAAGCACGTCCCTACCAATGCCGGGCAGAAGATGGCCACCTTTACTATGTCAAGGGCCGCCAAACCAATCGGGCCAGCTTGTGGCATGAATGGATTTGTGGATATTTAGCCCTGCAATGCGGGTTGCCAGTGCCACCATTTTCGTTGGTTGAAGTGAGTCCAGAACTGCTGGCAGAAGCACCCCGTGAGTGGCGCGAGATGGGTGCTGGGACTGCTTTTGGCTCACAACTCCACCGCACTGCGCTTTGGTTTGAACCCAGCATGGCCAAAGATGTTCCAGAAACTGTGCAGCGCGATGTGCTGGTGTTTGATTGGTGGGTTCGCAATGGTGACCGGCTCACGGGCAATCCGAATTTGCTGTGGGATGGATTTGCCAAACAGTTGGTGGTGATAGACCATAACTTGGCTTTTGATCCCGATTTTTCGGTAGATACCTTTATGGAGTGCCATATTTTTGCTAAACAATGGCCCGCTGTTTGCAACGATTTGGTGGCTCAGGCCCAATACGCCGAGCGTCTTGAAGCTGCACTGCACGTGCTTCCCGCTGTCCGTGCCAACGCGCCACCTGAATGGCACTGGGAAAACCCTGAAATGGATGTGCCTGCCAATTTTCATTGGGATGCAGTGCAGCAGACTTTGGCCCGTTGCACGCGTGACAATTTTTGGAGAACGGTGTGAAACAGCTTGCTTGCCGCTACACGATTGTTCAGTTTTTACCCTACAGCGAAACTGGCGAATTTGCCAATGTGGGAGTGGTGCTGGCTTGTCCGGAGACGGGTTTTTTTGATTTTCAGTTGCAAACCCGCCGTTGTGCCCGCATCACCGCTTTTTTTGATGAACTCGATGCCAAGGTTTACCGCACTGCCATACAAACGATGCAGACGGAACTAGAGCGCATTCAGGCAGCAGTTCGGGCTGTGCCGGTTACTCCTGAGCGTGCCGATGCTGTTCGCAACTTACTGACCCACCTGACCCACCCACGCGAGGCAATGGTACGTTTTGGGACAGTGCGCCCCTTGTTAACTCCTGAGCCTGCGACGGCGTTGCAACAACAGTTTCAGCGCTACGTCCATCGGGCTTTTGTGACCCCTGAATACGTGGAGAGCACTATAACCAAGCGTCTCCAAAGCTTGCTGGCCGGTTTGTCGCTGCCTGCACCGTTCAAAGCAGCCCCTATTGGGGATGGGCAAATTCATACCGAGTTTCCATTGGTGCAGCGCCGCCACGACCAAATTACCAAGGTCATCAAACCGTTGAATTTGGCGTACAGCAAACCCAACCAGATTTTTGACCATGGCGATGTTTGGTTGCAAAAGGTACGCCGCTTACGCAAGCGCAATTTGCTACCCCCAGATGTGTTGTTCGCCGTAGCAGCGCCTCCTGAAGCTGAGGTTCTACGGTTTGGTGCTTACCGCGAGATTTGCATCGAGTTGCAGCAATCTGAAGTGCTGGTGGTAGAACGGCACGATGAACGGGAGATTGTGGCGTTTGCTCTCGATGAGCATCAGTAGGTGCTGTCCGGAGTTTTTTGCTATAAAAAAAGCCTGTAGCCATCTACTAGCAAGCGTTTATTGCTCCTATTTAAGGAGCATTCGGCATTCAGGCAAACATCGCCAAGTCGTAGTCGATGGACAGCGGTGCATGGTCGCTAAAACGCTGGTCTTTGTAGATGGCCGCTGACCGGGCACAGGCAGCGAGCTGGGGCGTTGCCAAGTGGTAGTCCAGCCGCCAGCCGACATTGTTGGCATAGGCTTGGCCTCGGTTGCTCCACCAAGTGTAGGCCGCGTCGGTGGCATCGGGGTGCAGGTGGCGGTAGACATCGACCAAGCCGCCGCCGGGGTTGCTGGGGTGCAAAAGCGCTCCCATCCAAGCGCGTTCTTCGGGTGTGAAGCCGCTGTTTTTTTGGTTGCTGCGCCAGTTCTTCAAATCAATGGCTTGGTGGGCAATATTGATGTCACCGCACAAAATAAACGCGCGCTCTTGCCGTGCGCGCATCAGGTGCGGATGAAAACTCTCCAAAAACCGAAACTTGGCCTGCTGGCGCTCTGGCCCCGAGGAGCCACTGGGAAAGTAAGCGCTCAAAATCGACAGCTTGCGCGCCGGGGTGTCAAAGCGCAGCTCAATACAGCGGCCTTCGGCATCAAACTCGGGCGTACCGTAGCCGCGCAATACCTCGCTCGGTTCGTGGCGGGTATAAATGCCCACGCCAGAGTAGCCCTTTTTTTCGGCAAAATGAAAGTAGCCTTGCAGGCCAGCCAATGTCTCAAAACGCCCTTCAACGTCGCTGGCTTGGGCTTTGACCTCTTGCACACAAATACAATCTGGACGCAATGCGTCTATCCACGACTCTGCGCCTTTGCTGGTGGCAGAGCGGATGCCATTGAGGTTGAGGCTGGTTAACTTGAACAAGGAATTTCCCATGGTGGTTGGTGGCGCACAAGCAGAAGAAAAAACCCGTCTAGCACAAGATTTTGTGCGTTTTGCGGTCGAGTCGGGCGTGCTGCGCTTTGGCGAATTCAAGACCAAGGCAGGCCGCCTAAGCCCGTATTTCTTCAACGCCGGGTTGTTTGATGACGGTGCCAAAATGGGCCGACTGGCCGGATTTTATGCACAAGCCCTGATCGCCAGCGGCATCGAATTTGACATGGTGTTCGGCCCAGCCTACAAGGGCATTCCGCTGGCGGCTACCGTCGCCGTCGAGCTGGCCCGGCTGGGGCGCAACGTGCCCTTTGCTTACAACCGCAAAGAAGCCAAAGACCACGGCGAAGGCGGCACACTCGTGGGCGCGCCGCTGCAAGGTCGGGTGTTGATTGTGGACGATGTGATGTCGGCAGGCACAGCAGCGCGCGAGTCGATCGCCCTGATTCAAGCGGCTGGAGCCACCCCCTACGCGATGGCGATTGCGCTGGACCGGCAAGAAAAAGCGACCGAAAACGGCCAAGACGTTGCCCACAGCGCAGTGCAGTACGTGCGTGGGCACTTGGGCTTGCAAGTGTGCACCATCGCCACGCTGGCCGATTTGTTGCTGTACCTCGAACAAGGCGGTGCCCCCGACGTGGCCGCCCACCACGAGCGGGTGCTGGCCTACCGCCAGCGCTATGGCGTGACCGAAGGCTGAAACGCTTGTGAACCCCGTGGCGCACCACCACACCAAGACCGGCATGGTTTGCCAGTGGGCCTTGCTGCTGGGCGGGTGGGTTGCCGCTGGCAGTGCCATGGCCCAGACAGCACCGGCAGCCGGACAAGGCAGCGGGATTTACACCTGCACCGACCTGAACGGGCGGCGTTTGACTGCCGACCGGCCGATTGTTGATTGCATTGACCGCGAGCAGCGCGAGCTGGCGCCCTCGGGCACCGTGCGCCGGGTGGTTGGCCCGACCCTGACCGAACACGAGCGCGTCGCTCTGGAGGCGCAGCGGCGCAAAGAACAAGAAGAGCGCAATCGCCTGCTTGAAGAGCGCCGCCGTGATCGGGTTTTGATCGCCCGCTACCCCGACAAGGCCACCCACGATGCTGAACGCGCCAGCGCCATCGCCTCGGTGGACGATGTCACTACCGCCGCCGCCAAGCGCATTGTCGAGCTGCAACGCCAGCGCAAAGCGCTGGACACCGAGATGGAGTTTTACCGCAAAGACCCCACCAAGGCTCCCATGACCCTGCGCCGGATGCTGGCCGAGAACGAAGAGGGCGTGGCCGAGCAGCAACGCTTTATTGCCGGACAAGACAAAGAAAAACGCCGCGTCCACCAGCGTTTTGATGTCGAGTTGGCACAACTGAAAAAGCTGTGGGCGCAGCAACAAGGCGGGCCTGTTGTCCGCCCGGCTGGGCCGGTGACAGAAGCCGCCAAACCCTAAAACCGGGGGCCATGATGGCCCCTTGAGCAGAGTTAGCCGGCCAACCGTGCCCGCAGCACGTCGGTGGCTTGTTGCGGATTGGCCTTGCCTTTGCTGGCTTTCATGATCTGGCCAATCAGGGCATTGAAGGCCTTGTCTTTGCCCGCCTTGAACTGGGCGACATTGTCGGGATTGGCAGCAATCACGTCATCGACGATTTTTTCCAGCGCGCCGGTGTCGTTCATCTGCTGAAGTCCTAATCGTTCGATGATGGCTTTGGGAGAGGCGTCGAGATCTGTGAGAACGGGATCAATATTGAAACGCCACATTTCTTCCAATACCTGACGTGCTCCAGTAGAGGACACAACACCAGCTTGGATGGCTGAAATGAGGTTTCCCAAAGATTCAGCTGATACTGGGCACTGATCAATGCTCAAACTATCGGCATTGAGGCGGCGCGAGACTTCGCCCATGAGCCAGTTACTGACCAATTTGGCCTGACCGCTGCTTTGGCTGGCCGCCTCAAAGTAGGCGGCTACCGCTTTGTTTTGCGTCAGGATGTTGGCATCGTACTCAGGCAGGTTGTAGTCGGCGACAAAACGCGCGGCCATGACGCGCGGCAACTCGCTCATCTCAGCGCGCACTTGGGTGACCCACTCGGGCGCAACGACCAACGGTGGCAGGTCGGGGTCGGGAAAATAACGGTAATCGGCCGCATCTTCCTTGGTACGCATGGCCCGGGTTTCGCCGGTGTCGGGGTTAAACAGCACGGTGGCTTGCTGAATCGCCCGGCCATCTTCAATTTCTTCAATCTGCCAGCGGATTTCGTAATCAATCGCCTGCTGCATGTTCTTGAAGCTGTTGAGGTTTTTAATCTCGCGGCGTGTGCCCAGTGCTGCGCCGGGCTTGCGTACCGACACGTTGGCATCGCAGCGGAACGAACCTTCTTGCATATTGCCGTCGCAGACACCAATCCACGTCACGATTTTGTGCAGTTCCTTGGCGTAGGCCACGGCTTCTTCGGACGAGCGAATGTCCGGTTCGGTGACGATTTCAAGCAGCGGCGTACCGGCGCGGTTCAAGTCGATGCCCGATTGGCCAATAAAGTCCTCGTGCAGCGATTTGCCCGCGTCTTCTTCTAAGTGGGCACGCACCAAGCGCACGGTTTTCTTTTCTTCGCCCAGAAAGAACGAGACCTCGCCGCCCTGCACCACCGGAATCTCAAACTGGCTGATCTGGTAGCCCTTGGGCAAATCAGGGTAAAAGTAGTTTTTCCGGGCAAAAATGCTCACTGGCGCAATGGTGGAGCCTAATGCCAGTCCTAATTTGATAGCGCAGGTGACGGCCTCGCGGTTCATCACTGGCAGCGAGCCGGGCAGAGCCAGATCCACCGCGCAGGCCTGGGTATTAGGCTCGGCCCCAAACGCAGTGGGGGCGCGGCTGAAAATTTTGCTCTGGGTTGCGAGCTGGGCGTGGGTTTCAAAGCCGATGACGACTTCGTAGCCGTGGATGAGTTGGGTAGTCACGGTCAGAACCCCTCTGGCTTGTGCAAATGAAAATCCGTCACTTGCTGAAAACGATGGGCCGCATTCAGCAGCCGTGCTTCTTGAAAATAATTGCCAATCAGTTGCAGGCCCACGGGCATATGGCCCTCGCCAAAGCCCACGGGAACGCTCATGCCCGGCAGGCCGGCCAAGGATGCGGGCAGCGTGAAGATATCGGCCAGATAGTCGGCCAGCGGGTCGTTGCCGTGTGCACCCAACTTCCAAGCGACGGTCGGGGCCACAGGGCCGGCAATCACATCGCATTGCTGGAATGCTTGCTGGAAGTCGTCGGCGATCATGCGGCGGATTTTTTGCGCTTGCAGATAGTACGCATCGTAATAACCATGCGACAACACATAAGCGCCGGTCATGATGCGGCGTTTGACCTCGGCACCAAAACCTTCGGCGCGGGTCTTTTTGTACATGTCTTCGAGGTCGGTAAAGTCTTTGGCACGGTGACCAAATTTCACGCCATCAAAGCGGCTCAAATTGGAGCTGGCCTCAGCCGGGGCAATGATGTAGTAGACCGGAATCGACAACTCGGTGCGCGGCAGGCTGATCGGTACCAGCTTGGCACCGAGCTTTTCGTACTGCTGCAAGGCCGCATCGACGTTTGCCCGCACATCGGCGGCCAAACCTTCGCCAAAAAATTCTTTTGGAATACCAATGCGCAAGCCATCGAGCGAATCGTTCAGGTTGCGCGAGAAATCTTCAGCCGGCACATCCAGCGAAGTGGAGTCGCGGTCGGGGTCGGGGCCGCACATGGCCGATAGCAGCAGCGCGCAATCTTCGGCGCTGCGGGCCATCGGGCCAGCTTGGTCGAGGCTGGAGGCGTAAGCAATCATGCCGTAGCGTGAAGCGCGGCCATAGGTGGGCTTGATGCCGGTAATGCCGCAAAACGATGCCGGTTGGCGAATGGAGCCACCCGTGTCGGTGCCGGTGGCTGCTGGTGCCAAACGTGCGGCTACCGCCACGGCGCTGCCGCCCGAGGAGCCGCCGGGTACGCGCGAGGTGTCCCAAGGGTTGCGCACCGGAGCAGGTGCATCAAAACCGACCGGGGCCACGGCAGAGTTTTCGTTGGCCGAACCCATCGCGAACTCGTCGCAATTGAGCTTGCCCAGCGTCACCATGCCCGCACCAGCCAAACGGCTGACCACGGTGGCATCAAAGGGCGATTGGTAGCCCACCAGCATTTTGGAGCCCGCAGTGGTCGGAAAATCGCGGGTGACAAAGATGTCTTTGTGCGCCAAGGGCACACCTTCGAGAGCACCGGCGCTACCGGCAGCAAGGCGGGCATCGGCAGCGCGGGCTTGGGCCAGTGTGGCTTCTTCGTTCAGGGCAACATAAGCGCCCAGATTTTGCTGACTGTGCGCGCGCTGCAAAAAGTGCTGGGCGGTTTCAGTAGCGCTAACGTGGCGCTGGCGCAGTGCAGCGGCCAGTGCAGCCACACTCAGGTCGTGCAGGGGGGTATGGGAGAGGGTCATGGGTGTGCGCGGGCTGCTTACTCAATCACTTTGGGCACTAAGAACAGGCCATTTTCGACCGCCGGCGCGCTGCGCTGGTTGGCCTCGCGCTGGTTGGGTTCGCTGGCAATGTCGTCGCGCAGACGCAAAGCTACCTCTTGGATCACGGCCACTGGATGTGCCAGCGGGGCAATGCCACGGGTATCGACCGCGCGCATTTGCTCTACCGTGTCAAAAAAACCGTTCAGTTGGGTGAGCATGCGCCCACTTTCTTCTGGGCTGAGTTCAAGCCGTGCCAGATGGGCAATGCGGACAATGTCTTGGGAGGTCAGTGCCATAGAGGACGCGGTAATAGGCAACCGGATGTAAAGCTTTACCTGCCGGTGCGCCGGAAAAAAGTTATTCACAGGTGATGCGGTATTATCCCGTCTTTGACGCAATACCCTCCAAACTGCCGGTCATTGTGCGAAAAAGAGCCCAATTAGACCCACTAAACCCGGCGATGGCAGGCCGATGTGCATGCCGTGCCCGAGAGGATTTTTGAATGTTCGGAGTTTTCCGTCGGTACTTCTCCACCGACCTGGCCATTGACCTTGGTACAGCCAACACACTGATATTTGCCCGTGACAAGGGCATTGTCCTCGACGAACCTTCGGTCGTCGCTATTCGCCACGAAGGTGGCCCCCACGGTAAAAAAGTAATTCAGGCCGTAGGCCGCGAAGCCAAAGCCATGCTGGGCAAAGTGCCCGGCAACATTGAAGCCATCCGCCCGATGAAGGACGGCGTGATTGCCGACTTTGTCATTACCGAGCAGATGATCAAGCAGTTCATCAAAATGGTGCATCCCCGCACCTTGCTCACGCCCAGTCCGCGCATCATCATTTGCGTGCCTTGTGGCTCGACGCAAGTCGAGCGCCGCGCGATCAAAGATGCTGCCGAAGCCGCTGGCGCAACCTCGGTTTACCTGATTGAAGAGCCGATGGCCGCGGGCATTGGTGCCGGTCTGCCCGTCAGCGAAGCCAGTGGCTCGATGGTGGTCGATATCGGCGGTGGTACTACCGAAGTCGGCGTTATCAGCTTGGGCGGCATGGTCTACAAGGGTAGTGTGCGCGTGGGTGGCGATAAGTTTGACGAAGCCATCATTAGCTACATTCGCCGCAATTACGGTATGTTGATTGGCGAGCCGACCGCTGAATCGATCAAAAAGACCATCGGCTCGGCCTTTCCTGGCTCTGAAGTGCGCGAGATGGAAGTGCGTGGCCGTAACCTGAGCGAAGGGGTGCCGCGCAGCTTTACCATCTCTAGCAACGAGGTGCTTGAAGCCCTGACCGAGCCACTCAACCAAATTGTTTCGGCAGTTAAAAATGCGCTGGAGCAAACCCCGCCCGAGCTGGGTGCCGACATTGCCGAGCGCGGCATGATGCTGACCGGTGGTGGCGCATTGTTGCGTGACCTTGACCGTTTGTTGGCGGAAGAAACTGGTCTGCCCGTGCTGGTGGCCGAAGACCCCTTGACCTGCGTGGTGCGCGGTTGTGGTATTGCGCTGGAGCGCATGGGCCGCACGGGCAGCATTTTTACCAGCGAGTGAGGCGGCCACTGGCCTATGCTGGCCGTTGCTGCGCTTGAACGGATTGCTCCATGCCCTTTGGAACCCTTGATCGCAGAGCGCCTTCGTTTCTCCGGCAAGGGCCGTCGGCACTCTCGCAAGTGATTTTGTACAGCGCTCTGGCGCTGTTTTTGATGGTGGCCGATGCCCGCTGGCGCATCACCGACCCGCTGCGCCAAGCGGTGTCGGCCCTGCTCTACCCCACCCAGTGGCTAGCGATGCGGCCTGTAGAGTGGGTTAACGAAAGCCGCAGTTACTTGCAGTCGCTGCAAAGTAGCCAGAAAGAGGCCGACGTAGCGCGCAAAAATCTTGCGGCGCTGTCTCTGCGGGCCAACCAAGCCCAAGATTTGCTCCAAGAGAACGAGCGCTTGCGTTTGTTGTTGGGCTTGCGTCCGCATTTGGACACCCCTGCGCTGGCCGCGCAGATTTTGTACGATACCTCTGACCCCTACACCCGCCGGGTGGTGGTCGATCAGGGGCAAGTGCATGGCGTGCAAATGGGTTCTCCGGTGCTGGACGATGCGGGCGTGCTGGGCCAAATCACCCGGGTTTATCCGTTTCTGAGCGAAATCACCTTGCTGGTGGACCGAGAGCAGGCGATTCCGGTGCTCAACAGCCGCACTGGTGCACGCGGGGTCGCTTACGGCGACCCTGTGGCAAGCCACGGCGGGGGCTTGGAGCTGCGCTTTGTCTCGGCCAACGCCGACGTGCAAGAGGGCGATTTACTGACCACCAGTGGCATGGATGGTGTTTACCCGCCGGGCCTGCCCGTGGCGCGGGTGATGCGCGTTGAGCGCCGCGCTGACTCCGCTTTTGCCCGCATTTACTGCACCCCGACCGCCCGTATTCAAGGGGCGCGCCATGTTTTGTTGGTCGCTCCGATGGCGGGCCAGTTGCCCGAGCGTCCAGAGCCAGCTCCCGCTGTGTTGCCCAAGAAGGGAAAACGCAAATGATCATGCCCCGTGGTCAGCCTTTGCTGCTGCCGGTCAATCCTCTTTTTATTTTTGTCAGTTTGTTTGCCGCGTTGTTTCTCAATATGCTGCCGCTGGGCCGCGTGACGTGGATGCCCGACGTGCTGATGGTTTTATTGGCATTTTGGGGTATTCACCAGCCGCTGCGTGTGGGTATGGGCATTGCTTTTTTGCTCGGCTTGTGCATGGATGTGCAAGAGTCTGCATTGCTGGGGCAACATGCCATGGCCTATACCGTGCTGCTGTTTCTGACCCAACTGACCCACCGGCGGGTGATGTGGTTTCGCTCTGCGGCCCAAGCCTTGCAGATGCTGGGGTTGTTTGTGGGGGTGCACGCGTTGCAATTAGTGCTTCGGTTTTTCTCGGGAGGGATCTTTCCGGGGCCAGAGATGATCGGTGCGCCGTTGCTCGAAGCCGCGCTTTGGCCGCTAGCGAGCTGGGTCTTGCTGGCCCCCCAACGCCGCCCGCCCAGCCAGGACTCTAATCGCCCGCTATGAGGCCCACTGCCCTGACCGAGATACGCAGCGCCCAAGAGGATGCTGCACGTTTTCGTATTCGTATTTTTATTGTGGGATTGGCCGTGCTGCTGGCATTTGGCGTGTTGGTGGCGCGCTTGGTGTTTTTGCAGGTGGTACGCCACGAAGATTTGGCCGACCAAGCCGAGAGCAATCGCACGGCTGTGGTGCCGGTGGTGCCCAACCGGGGGCTGATTCTGGACCGCAATGGCGTGGTGCTGGCGACCAACTATGCCGCCTACACCCTTGAAATCACGCCCTCTAAAGTGGTTTCGTTGGAAGAAACCATCGAGGCATTGGGCCAAGTGGTTGATATCCAGTTGCGCGACAAACGCCGCTTCAAGCGCCTGATGGACGAGTCGCGCAGTTTTGAGTCGCTGCCCATTCGCACCCGCCTGACCGATCAGGAGGTGGCCCGCTTTACCGCTCAGCGCTACCGTTTTCCGGGGGTGGACATCAAGGCGCGGTTGTTTCGCAACTATCCGCTGGGCGAGGTCGCTAGCCACGCTATTGGCTACATTGGCCGCATCAACCAGCGCGAAAAAGAGCGCATTGAAGACACTGATGATTCGTCCAACTACCGGGGCACTGAATACATCGGCAAACTCGGTATCGAACAAAGTTTTGAGAGCCAACTGCACGGCATTACCGGCGTGGAGCAAATGGAGACCTCTGCGGGTGGGCGCGCCGTGCGCCGTCTGGACAGCTTTCCTGCCACGCCGGGCCACACGGTGGCGCTGTCGTTGGACATCAAGTTGCAAAGATTGATTGAAGAGCTGTACGGCGACCGCCGGGGAGCGTTAGTGGCGATTGACCCGCGCAATGGCGAGGTGTTGTCGCTGGTCAGCAAACCGACGTTTGATCCCAATTTGTTCGTGGAGGGCATTGACGTTGAGAACTGGACAGCACTGAACGAGTCGATTGAGCGGCCTTTGCTGAACCGGGCGCTGCGTGGCACGTACCCACCCGGCTCGACTTACAAGCCTTTTATGGGGCTGGCTGCTCTTGAAACCGGCAAGCGCACAGCCGGTGCCATTACGCACGATGGCGGTTCATGGACATTTGGCGGCCACACCTTCCGTAGCCACGGCGATTCGGGCTTGGGGGCCGTTGATTTGTACCGCAGTATTGTGCAGTCGAGCAATGTTTACTACTACCAGCTTGCCAACGATTTGGGGGTCGATGCCATGCACGACTTCATGAAGCCACTGGGTTTTGGTCAGAGTACCGGTATTGACCTCAACGGCGAGGTGCGCGGCGTGTTGCCCAGCCAAGAGTGGAAGCGCAAAACATACCGCCGCCCAGAACAAAAAAAATGGTATGCCGGCGAAACGATCTCGCTCGGTATTGGGCAGGGCTACAACAACTTCACCATGCTGCAATTGGCCTATGCCACCGCCACCTTGGCCAACGGTGGTGTGCAGCACCGCCCGCATTTGGGCATGGCGACGATGGACCCGGTCACGCGCACGCGCAACCCGATTGAGATTCCAGCACCAGTCAATTTGGGCTACAAGCCCCAGCATATCGAGGCCATTCGCCGGGCGATGGTGGGCGTGACGCAAGGGGGTACTTCGACCAAAGTGTTTGCTGGTGCACGCTACCTGTCAGCGGGCAAAACTGGCACTGCACAGGCGGTGACCATCGGCCAGAAAGAGCACTACAACGCCGGAAAACTGGCCGAGCACCAGCGCGACCACGCGCTCTACATTGCCTTTGCTCCAGCCGAGTCGCCGCGCATTGCGCTGGCTCTGATTGTCGAGAACGCTGGTTTTGGCGGTGCACAGGCCGCGCCGATTGCGCGGCGGGTGTTTGACTACTGGCTGCTGAACGAATACCCCAGCGAAGAAGACATTGCTGCAGTACAGGCCGGCTTGGCCGTGGCCCCAGTAGGCAAGCCACGCGCTGTCAGCGACATCTCATTGCCTGACCGTTGAATTTATTGCTATCTATTTGATAGCTAAATAATGAGTGCTGTCGCCGGCTATAGCCATATTTGATTCAAACTTTGCCCCGAAAGCGGCTTTTGGCGGCTCAGTAGCTGCTGTAAACCTTGCCGCCGGGGGGGGCTTGTGGCGGTAGCGGTACCAACCAGCGTGGCTGGCCGCCTTCAAACACCACCTTGGTGCCCAGCGGCGGCGCTTGGGCTTGCTCGTAGGTGCGCAGGCTGCCATCTTCCATGCGGATGTGGACTTCATAAACCGAGGATGGCCCCGGTGGTGCCCGCCGTTCCAGCGACGAGCCAATCAACGCCCCTGCCATGGCCCCAGCTGTGGCACTGACCGTCGGGTCAGAGGCCATGCCACGCGGAAGTTTGACCGCTGGCATGGCCTGTTGTGCTGCTTGTGCGCCTTGGGCAGCGGCCACGGCAGTGACCACACCGGGCGGCACACTGGCCGCTGTGGGCAGCACCACCACCGACTCCACCCAGCCGCAAGACAGGCACACTGGCCGGGTGCTCTGAACCTGTGCTGAACCCGTTGCCACCGATGGCGCTGTTGGGGTGAAAACCGGCGCTGGGGTTGTGGCGGGTGTGGCAGCAGGCTGCGCCACTGCCTGCGGTGCGGGTTGGGGCCGTGCTTTTTCCGCCGCTGGCGTGGCCGCTGCGGGTGCAGCCTGTGCCCGAGGCACGATTTTGAGCAACTCCTCGCCGGGGGCCAAGGTCTCTGAGTCCATCCCTCCAATCACCCCCACCACCGCGGTGCCGACTTGGGCTTGCTTGTGCCCGCTGGCCGGGGCAAACCACCACCAAACCAGCCACACCAGCAGCAATACCAACGTTGCCGCCAGTACGCCGATCAGCCACGCCGGCCACGCCAGCGCGTTTGTCGCTACGGCAGAAGAAGGGGCATCGTCGTCGGTGTTGCGTGGTTGAGGCATGGGCTACTTCCGCAGGGTGGCAAAGGGGCATCAGCCCCTGCCCATCATAGGTTGGGGGCCAACAATCGGTGCAGCTGCACTTCGTCCATTTTGCGCCGCTGGGCCATGTCGTGCACTTGGTCTTGGGCAATTTTGCCGACGCTGAAATAGCTGCTCTGTGGATGGCCGATGTAAAAGCCGCTGACGCTGGCAGCAGGGGTCATGGCCAGACTTTCGGTCAGGGTCATGCCAATCTCGTCGCATTGCAACAGGGCAAACAGATCGGTTTTGGCGCTGTGGTCTGGGCAAGCGGGGTAGCCCGGTGCGGGGCGAATGCCTTGGTATTTTTCGGCCACCAGTTCTTCGGGGGTGAGCGCCTCGCCCGGAGCGTAACCCCACAAATCAGCGCGCACACGCTGGTGCAGGCATTCGGCAAAGGCCTCGGCCAAACGGTCGGCCAAACTTTTGAACAAAATGGCCGAGTAGTCGTCCAGTGCGTCGATAAAGGCTTGCTCTTTTTTCTCGATGCCCAGTCCGGCGGTGACGGCAAACATGCCCGCATAGTCGGCAATGCCGCTGCCCTTGGGGGCGACAAAATCGGCCAAGCAGCGGCTGGGGCGCGTGACACCCTCGACGGTGTGCTTTTCAGCCTGCTGGCGCAGCCCATACCACGTCATGGCGACTCGGGTGCGGCTTTCGTCGGTGTAGAACTCGATATCGTCGCCCACGCTGTTGGCGGGGTACAAACCGATGACCGCATTGGCTTGGAGCCAGCGGCCTTCGATGATTTTTTTCAGCATGGCTTGGCCGTCGGCAAACACCCGCGTGGCTTCTGCGCCCACCACTGCGTCGCTCAAAATGGCCGGGTAGGGGCCTGCCAAATCCCACGTCTGAAAGAACGGCCCCCAATCGATGAAGGCAGCCAATTCATTCAGGTCAAAGTTCTTGAACAGCCGCCGACCCGGTGCCCGTGGGGCCGTAGGGCGGTAAGCGGCCCAGTCGATGGGGGTGGCATTGGCGCGGGCTTTGTCCAGCGGCCACAGCGGGGTTTGCTTTTTGTTGGCGTGTTGGCTGCGGGCTTTTTCGTAGTCGGTGCTGAGTTCTTGCACAAAGTGCGCGGCACCATCGCCCAGCAAATTTTGCGCCACACCGACACTGCGCGAGGCATCGGGCACATAGACCACTGGGCCATCGTAGTGCGGTGCAATTTTGACGGCGGTATGCACCCGGCTGGTGGTCGCGCCACCAATGAGCAGCGGGATTTTTTTGACGCGGAAATGCTCGTCTTTTTGCATTTCGGCAGCGACATACTGCATTTCTTCGAGGCTGGGGGTAATCAACCCCGACAGGCCAATGATGTCAGCGCCCTCGGCTTTGGCGCGGGCCAAAATCTCGTGGCAGGGCACCATCACGCCCATGTTGACCACCTCAAAATTGTTGCACTGCAAAACGACCGTGACGATGTTTTTGCCAATATCGTGGACATCGCCCTTGACCGTCGCCATGATGATTTTGCCCTTGGTGCGCACGTCGCGTCCGGCCAGCTCGTCTTGGCGTTTTTCTTCTTCGATGTAGGGAATCAGGTGGGCCACGGCCTGTTTCATGACCCGGGCTGACTTGACCACCTGCGGCAAAAACATCTTGCCTTGACCAAACAAGTCGCCAACGATGCCCATGCCGTCCATCAGCGGGCCTTCAATCACATGCAGCGGACGACCGCCTTGGGCCAAGATGGCGCGGTAGGCCTCCTCGGTGTCTTCGGTGATGAAGTCGGTAATGCCATGCACCATGGCATGGCTCAGGCGTTCGCCGACCGTTTTGGGTGCTTCAGCGGTGCCGCGCCATTCGAGTTTTTTGCTGTCGTCGCGGGCTGCGCCCTTGGCGTTTTCGGCAATCTCGACCAAGCGTTCACCGGCATCGGGGCGGCGGTTGAGCACCACGTCTTCCACGCGCTCGCGCAGCTCGGGTTCGAGGTCGTCGTAAACGCCGACCATGCCCGCATTGACGATGCCCATGTCCATGCCCGCTTGGATGGCGTGGTACAAAAATACCGTGTGAATGGCCTCGCGCACCGGGTCGTTGCCGCGAAAGCTAAACGAGACGTTGCTGACCCCGCCGGAAACTTTGGCACCTGGCAGGTTTTGTTTGATCCAGCGCGTGGCGTTGATGAAATCGACGGCGTAGTTGTTGTGTTCTTCGATGCCGGTGGCGACGGCAAAAATGTTCGGGTCGAAGATGATGTCTTCCGCTGGAAAATCGACCTCATCGACCAAGATGCGGTAAGCGCGTTGGCAGATTTCGATTTTGCGCTCGAAGGTATCGGCTTGGCCGGTTTCGTCAAACGCCATCACCACGGCGGCGGCACCGTAGCGGCGCACCAAGCGCGCTTGCTGCTTGAAGGCTTCGACCCCTTCTTTCATGCTGATCGAATTGACGATGCCCTTGCCTTGCAGGCAGCGCAGCCCGGCCTCAATGACCTCCCACTTGGAGCTGTCGACCATGATCGGCAGGCGGGCAATATCGGGCTCCGAAGCAATCAGGTTCAGAAAGCGCACCATCGCCGCTTTGCTGTCGAGCATGGCCTCGTCCATGTTGATGTCGATGATTTGCGCGCCGTTTTCGACCTGCTGGCGTGCCACGGCCAAGGCTTGCTCGAACTGGTCGTTCAAAATCATTCGGGCAAAGGCTTTGGAGCCAGTGACGTTGGTGCGTTCGCCCACGTTGACGAACAAGGCATCGGAGCCGATGGAGACAGGCTCTAAGCCCGAGAGTTTCAAGGGGGGGACAGAAATTTCAGACATGCGACTCACCTGTGCAATAAAACCCGAAACAGGTGAGCGTCGTTGCGGGGGGTTGGCAAGCGCCCAAGCCTGACGGCACCAGTTGTTTCTGGCCGTTGCAACGCTCCTTGGGCAAGGGGGTAATTTTACCGGCGATTGCGATTTAGGCATAAGCTGTGAGTCTTCCATCCACTGTCCAGAGGTTTGCCATGTCACCCCTCGCTACTCCCGCCAGCACCCATACCCTGCCGTCGTATTTGCAAGCCGAGCACCTCGGCCCTTGGGGGGTGTATTTGCAACAGATTGATCGCGTCACGCCCTACTTGGGGCCGCTGTCGCGCTGGGTTGAAACCCTCAAGCGGCCCAAGCGGACGTTGATTGTCGATATCCCGATCCACATGGACGACGGCAGCATTGCCCACTTTGAGGGCTACCGCGTACAGCACAACACCAGCCGGGGGCCGGGCAAGGGCGGGGTGCGTTTTCACCAAAACGTCACGCTCTCGGAGGTGATGGCGCTGTCGGCTTGGATGTCGGTGAAGAACGCAGCAGTCAATGTGCCCTATGGCGGTGCTAAGGGCGGGGTGCGGGTCGATCCGCGCACGCTTTCGCGCGGTGAGTTGGAGCGCCTGACGCGCCGCTATACCAGCGAGATTGGCATCATCATCGGCCCGACCAAGGATATTCCGGCCCCCGATGTCAACACCAACGAGCAAATCATGGCGTGGATGATGGACACCTACTCGGTCAATGTGGGTGAAACCGCCACCGGCGTGGTCACGGGCAAGCCGGTGGATTTGGGCGGCTCGCTGGGGCGGCGCGAGGCCACCGGGCGCGGCGTGTTTACCGTCGGGGCTGAAGCAGCCCGGCACATTGGCTTAGCGCTCGAAGGGGCGCGTGTGGCAGTGCAGGGCTTTGGCAATGTGGGGGGCATTGCGGGCAAACTGTTTGCCGAAGCCGGTGCGCGGGTTGTGGCAGTGCAAGACCACACTGGCACCATCTACCGTGCCAGCGGGCTGGATGTGCCTGCGCTGCTGGTGCATGTGCGCGACACCGGCGGCGTGGCCGGGTTTGCCGATGCAGACACCATGGCCGATGCCGATTTTTGGCACGTGGATTGCGAAATCCTGATTCCGGCAGCGCTGGAGGGCCAAATCAACGCCAGCAACGCCGGTCAGGTGCGCGCCCGCCTGCTGATCGAAGGTGCCAACGGCCCGACCAGCCCCGAAGCCGATGATATTTTGGCCGCCAACGGTGTGTTGGTGGTGCCCGATGTGATTGCCAACGCGGGCGGCGTGACGGTGAGTTATTTTGAGTGGGTACAGGACTTTTCGAGCTTCTTTTGGAGCGAAGACGAAATCAATGCCCGGCTGGTACGCATCATGAAAGAAGCCTTTGCCGGGATTTGGCAGGTGGCGCAGCAGCACCAAGTCAGTTTACGTACCGCGACTTTTATCGTCGGCTGTACGCGCATTTTGCGGGCGCGTGAAATGCGGGGGTTGTATCCCTGAGTAGGGTGCGGTGTGAAGTCTCAGTAATGCAACAACGCCGGGCCAAACTCCCCTTCAAGCCGCTGGTAATTTTTCGGTGCCTGTGGCCGAAAAACGCAGGGTGAAGCGGGCACCGGGCGGATTTTGTCCGGGGTGGGCATCTTCGAGGATGACTTCGGCCCCGTGCTGGCGAGCGATCTCCATGACGATGGGCAGCCCCAGCCCTGAGCCGTCCACGCCCGTGCCCAATACCCGGTAAAACGGCTGAAACACCAACTCGCGCTCGGATTCGGGCACACCCGGGCCAGAGTCCTCGACCTGTAGCAGCAGCACCTGACCAAAGCGGTCGGCCAGCACCCGGGCCGTGATTACGCCCGGGCGCAGGGCGCTCGACGGCGTGTAGTTGATGGCGTTGTCCAGCAGGTTGCGCACCAGCTCTTTCAGCAGGGTCGGGTTGCCATCGACCCAGACACCGGCATCGCCCGGTTGGGCACCGTCGTAGCCCAGATCAATGCTTTTGTCCAAAGCGCGCGGCACCGAGTCGCGCACCACGTCCATCGTCAGGCGGGCCAAATCGCAGGGTACCAAGCGTTTTTGGGCGTGGCTTTCGGCCCGGGCCAGCGCCAACAGTTGGTTCACGGTGTGCGTGGCGCGGATGCTAGAGCGGCCAATTTGTTGCAGCGAACGTTTTAGCTCCTCGGTGCTGGTGCCTTCGCGCTGGGCCAAATCGGCCTGCATGCGCAGCCCGGCCAGCGGCGTTTTGAGTTGGTGGGCTGCATCGGCCAAAAAGCGCTTTTGGGTTGCCATCGAATCGTTCAGCCGCGTCAGCAAGTCGTTGACCGAATCGACCAGCGGCGCGACCTCCAGCGGTACTGCTTTGTGATCGAGCGGACTCAAGTCGTCGGGGCTGCGCGCCCGAATGCGCTCTTCGAGTTGGTTCAGGGGCCGGATGCCGCGCGCCAGTGCCAGCCAGACCAGCAGCACTGCCAGCGGCAAGATGACGAACTGCGGCAGCATCACACCTTTGATGATTTCGGTGGCGAGCACGCTGCGCTTTTCGCGGGTTTCGGCCACTTGCACCAGCGCCAGTGGCCCATCTTTGAGCGGTAGGCGCACCCAGATGTAGGCCATGCGGATATCGACACCGCGCAGCTCGGCATCGCGCAGGCGCACTTCACCCACATTGGGGATTGCGTCTTCTGGGCGGGGCAGTTGTTTCTCGCCCGAGAGCAGTTCACCGCGCGGGCCGGTGACTTGGTAGTAAACGATATCGGAGTCGTCGGCGCGCAAAATCTCGCTGGCGGGCTGGGGCAGGTTGAACTGTGCCTTGCCGCGCTGCACCGTCACCAGTTGCGCCAGCGCGTGGGCGTTGTATTCGAGGGCGCGGTCAAAGGGTTTGTTGGCAATGCCTTGCGCCACCAGCCACGTCAGCGCCAAACTGACCGGCCACAGCAGCAGCAGGGGCGTGAGCATC
The DNA here is from genome assembly GCA_019751915.1 of Burkholderiaceae bacterium. Classification (GTDB taxonomy): domain Bacteria; phylum Pseudomonadota; class Gammaproteobacteria; order Burkholderiales; family Burkholderiaceae_C; genus Simplicispira. The sequence continues at coordinate 148,865 of JAIEMS010000019.1, read as the reverse complement.
CAGTCGAGGATTTCGCCAAACAGCGAGCGTTGCTCGCGCTGGAAGATTTTCAAAGCCGTCGCCGCCGTGTTTTAAGATAAAAATGGCTGTTAGCGCCTGTCTATATTGCTTTTGTAGCTATTATTTTAATAGCAACTAGGCGGCGATTTTTTCAAGGCAGTAGCCCAAGCCCCGTACGGTGGCGATGCGAATCGGGCCTTTTTCGATTTTTTTACGCAGCCGGTGGATATAGACCTCGATGGCGTTGTTGCTGACCTCTTCGCCCCACTCGCACAGGCGGTCTACCAGCTGGTCTTTGCTGACCAAGCGCCCGGCGCGTTGCAGCAGCACTTCCAGCAGCCCCAGCTCGCGCGCCGACAGCTCGACCATTTTGCCGTCGATGGTGGCAACGCGCCCGGCTTGGTCGTACACCAGTGGGCCGTGCTTGATGGTGGCGCTGGTGCCGCCCGCACCCCGGCGCACCAAGGCCCGCACCCGCGCTTCCAGCTCTTGCAGACTAAAGGGCTTGGCCATGTAGTCGTCGGCACCAAAGTCCAGCCCCTTGACGCGCTCATCGACGCTGTCGGCAGCCGTCAAAATCAGCACCGGCAGCGCAGAGCCTCGGCTGCGCAGGCGCTTGAGCACCTCCAGACCGTGCATTTTGGGCAGGCCCAAATCCAAAATGAGCAAATCAAACTCGTGGTTGGTCATCAGTGCTGCGTCGGCTTCGGTGCCACTGGCTACATGGTCTACCGCCGCACCTGAGCCACGCAGCGTACGCAGCAGTCCATCGGCCAATACCTGATCATCTTCGGCGATGAGAATACGCATGCAAAAAGCTCCTGTAGTCTGTCTGGCAGCATGGCTGCTGTCGTGGGAGTGCTGATTTTAGTGTTGCGCTGCAAAATGTCAGCATTGCGTCAGCAGCTGCCCCCGAGTGCGCTACCCTTTCCAGCACAATATGCGGCCCTAGTGTGTGCAAAGTGTCTTGCGCGTTTTTCTAGCGCTCGGCCCCGTGCCTACCGCCCCCTTTTTTTCACTCTCTCTGCCAATCCACCATGAGCGCTTTTCTCGAAGAACGCGTGCTGACGGTTCACCACTGGACTGATCGGCTGTTTAGCTTTACCACTACCCGCGACACTTCGCTGCGGTTTTCTAACGGCCACTTCACCATGATCGGCTTGCGCGTCAACGACAAGCCCCTCTTGCGCGCCTACAGCATCGTGAGCGCCAACTACGAGGAGCATCTGGAGTTTTTGAGCATCAAGGTGCCCGACGGCCCGCTGACCTCGCGGCTGCAACACATCCAAGTGGGCGACACCATCATCGTTGGCAAAAAGCCCACTGGCACCTTGCTGATCGACTATTTGCTGCCCGGCAAGCGCTTGTACATGTTCTCAACCGGCACCGGGCTGGCACCGTTTTTGAGCGTGATCCGCGACCCCGAAACCTACGAAAAGTTTGAAGAAGTGATTTTGGTTCACGGCGTGCGCCAAGTCGGCGAGCTGGCCTACCACGACTACATCACCCAAGAGTTGCCCGCGCATGAGCTGTTGGGCGAGATGGTCAGTGAGCAGCTCCAGTATTACCCCACCGTCACGCGCGAGCCGTTTCGCAACCAAGGCCGCATCAACGACTTGATCGAAAACGGCAAGTTGTTTACCGATTTGGGCGTGCCACCGCTTGACCCGCTGACCGACCGCGTGATGCTGTGCGGCAGCCCCGAGATGCTGGCCTCGCTGAAACACATCTTAGAAAAGCGCGACTTTGCCGAAGGCAACACCAGCACCCCCGGCGACTTTGTGATTGAACGCGCGTTCGTCGAAAAATAAGCCACTGGGCAGGGATAGGGGGGCTGGCGCAGCCAACAAAGCTGGCCGGCTCCCCCGTTGTTTTTAGGTCAGCCGGAAATTGACGGGTTCTAGCGGTGCGGGCAGATCGGTTTCGCCCAAAGACTCGCGCAGGGTAATTTCGATGCTGCGGCACAGGGTATCGAGCGGCAGGTCGTTGCTCTCTAGCCCGAAGGGTTCTTCGATTTCGTCGCCCAGCGCATCCAGACCAAAGAAGGTGTAGGCCACGATGCCGACGACAAACGGTGTCATGAAGCCGGTGGTATCGACCAATCCAAACGGCAGCAAAAAGCAGTACATATAGGCTGTGCGGTGCAGCAGCAGGGTGTAGGAGAACGGGATCGGCGTGTGCTTGATGCGCTCGCACGAGGCCGCCGCTGCGGTCATGGCCGACAGGGTTTGGTCGATGGATGCGGCCAAACTGGGGTCGATGTGGCCCAAGCGAATGCACTCGCCCAAATCGTGGCCCATGTTCAGCATCAAAGCATCGGCGGGGTTGGAGCTGGTGCGCAGCCGGGCCGACTCGGGCGCACTGATCCAGCGCTGCAACAGGGCATCGTCGCTTTGGCTGCGCAGTTGCAAACGCAATGCATGCACAAAGGCAATGGCCCGGTGCACCATGCGAACGCGCACATCGGTTGCGCGCTGGTGCGGGTCAAGCTGCTGGGGTAGCTGAATCAAACTTTGGCATTGGCGCGACAGCGAACGGCTGCGCAGCACCAATTCGCCCCAGAGCTTGCGCGCTTCCCAGTAGCGGTCGTAGGCGGTGGTGTTGCGAAAACCCAAAAAAATCGCCAGTGGCAGACCGATCAGCGTGAATGGAATGGCCGTCAGCGTGATTTTGACCGTGAACAAGTTGCCATGTGCCAGCGTGACCAGCGTTGCCAGCAACACATTGAGCAGCAAGGTCAGGCGAATGCGTTGCAGCACCGAGCCGCGCAGCACCAAAAACAGCCGCCATCCCGACGGACGTTCACGAACGATCATGTGGAAAACTCCGAAACACTACGGGTAAACCCTGATTTAACCAGAATCTGCCACGCTGTGCTGGCCTGCAAGCAATGACAACCGCCCCCAGAGGCCTGCAAACACTCTGGGGGCGGTTTTTTATGTCAAATAGGCCGCTAGCGCTGATATGTTAAGCATCTGTAGCTATTAAAATAATAGCGCTTTGGGGCCACTTCCCCGGCGCCCTCAACGCCCCAGGTCTTTGGCACTGACACCAGCGATGCCCCAGTTTTCTTTGGGCACGTCGTGAATCCAGACGCGCACGTTCTCTTTGGGTGCACCCACGGCCTCGTGCAACGCTTGCGTGACTTTTTCGATCACGGCGCGCTTTTGTTCTTCGGTACGGCCTTCGATCATGTAAATCTGGGCAAATGGCATAGCAATCTCCTGACGACAAAAAGAGGTTCAATCAGACAAAGCGCAGCGACACGCTGCCCATGCCTTGGACGCGCAAGCTGACGTTGTCGCCCGCTGCCACGGCCACGGCCTCGGTAACGCCGCCCGACAAAATCAGGCTACCGGCTGGAATCTCGCGCCCACGCCGGCCCAAGTGGTTGGCCAACATGGCAATCGCCGCTGCCGGGTGGCCTAGTACGGCAGCGCCCGCGCCCAGCGCCACGGGTTCGCCGTTCTTTTCGAGCACCACGCCGACGGTACGCAAATCGACTTCGCTCGGGCGCATGGGCCGCCCACCGACGACAAAACGCGCTGCCGAGGTGTTGTCGGCCACAACGCTTTTCAGGTCGAACTTGAAGTCACGGTAGCGGCTGTCAATCACCTCAATGCCGGGCAGCACAAAATCGGTCGCTGCCAGCACTGCCCCGATGTGGCAACCCGGCCCTTTGAGGGCGTGTTTGAGCACAAAGGCAATCTCTGGCTCGACCTTGGGATGGATCAGTTCGCTCGTTTTGACTTCGCCGCCCTCGGGCACGCTGAAGTAATCCACCAGAAAACCAAACACCGGGGTATCGACCCCCATTTGCTTCATTTTGGCGTGCGATGTCAGGCCCGCTTTGAGACCAATGACGCGCGCGCCGCGCCCGATCTTGCGGGCCAAGATCGCATCTTGGATGGCATAGGCATCGTCCCAGTCCATGTCTGGGTGGTCGTTGGTGATTTTGAGGGTGTCGTGGGCTTGCAACTCGCAGTTTTCGAGGTGCTCGGCCAGTGCCGCGATGGTGTCTTGGGTCAGTGCCATAGTTGGTGCTCCTTGGGGTTCAGGCGCTGGTGGTCAGGCCACGGGCTTTTGCCATCGTCATGGCGGTGTCTTCGATCATGTCCTCTTGCCCGCCGACCATGCCGCGACGGCCCATTTCGACCAAAATTTCGCGCGCGGGCACGCCATACTTGGCTCCGGCACGTTTGGCAAACAGCAAGAACGAACCATAGACCCCGGCGTAACCCAGTGTCAGCGCGTCGCGGTCGATGCGGATCGGAAAATCCATGATGGGTAGCACCAAATCTTCGGCCACGTCTTGGATTTTGAACACATCGACACCGGTTTCGATGCCCATCAAATCGCACACTGCCACCAGCACCTCCATCGGAGTGTTGCCGGCACCAGCGCCTAAACCAGCGGCAGCGGCATCAATGCGGCTGCAACCGGCTTCGATGGCGGCCAAACTGTTGGCAACGCCCATGGCCAAATTGTGGTGGCCGTGAAAGCCCAGCTCGGTTTGCGGTGCCAGCGCTTGGCGCACCGCGCCGAGTTTTTCGCTGACGTTGTGCGGCAGCATGTGGCCAGCCGAGTCGGTGATGTAGATGCAGTTGGCCCCGTAGCTTTCCATCAACTTGGCTTGTTTGACCAAGCCCTCCGCGCTGTTCATGTGCGCCATCATCAAAAAGCCCACCGTGTCCATGCCCAGCTTGCGGGCCATGCCAATGTGCTGCTCCGAGACATCGGCCTCGGTGCAGTGCGTTGCCACGCGGATGGTGCTCACGCCCAGCCCGTGGGCCATTTTCAGGTGCTCGACGGTGCCAATGCCCGGCAGCAGCAGCGCCGATACCTTGGCCTGCTTCATCAGCGGGATGACAGCGCTCAGGTATTCCTCGTCGGTGTGCGCCGGAAAACCGTAATTGACCGAGCTGCCGCCCAAACCATCACCGTGGGTGACTTCAATCAGCGGCATACCGGCTGCATCTAAGCCACAGGCAATGGTTTTCATTTGGTCGAGCGACATCAAATGGCGCTTGGGATGCATGCCGTCGCGCAGCGTCATATCGTGTAGGCGGACTTTTTTACCCTGGAGTGGTGTCGTCGTCATGTGGGGTTCTCCTTACGCGTTCACGGGTTCGAGCTGGAGCGAACCGGCCAAAATTTCTTCGGCAAACATCTCTGCAGTGCGGGCGGCGGCGGCGGTCATGATGTCCAGGTTGCCGGCGTACTTGGGCAGGTAGTCGCCCAAGCCTTCGACTTCGAGAAACACCGAGACGCGGTTGCCATCGAATACCGGGCCATTGACCAGCCGGTAGCCGGGAACGTACTTTTGCACTTCGACGATCATGTCGTGGATCGACTGCGTAATGGCAGCGCGGTCGGGCGTGGTTTCGGTCAGGCAGTGGACGGTGTCGCGCATCATCATGGGCGGCTCTGCCGGGTTGATGATGATGATGGCTTTGCCCTTTTTGGCACCGCCGACCTTTTCGACCGCGCCCGAGGTGGTGCGGGTAAATTCGTCGATGTTCTTGCGCGTGCCCGGGCCGACCGAACGGCTAGACACCGTAGCGACGATTTCGCCATAGGCCACCGGTTGCACTCTGGAAACGGCAGCGACCATGGGAATGGTGGCCTGACCGCCGCAAGTGACCATATTGACGTTCATCTCGCCCTTGCCGACGTGCTCTTTCAGGTTCACTGGCGGCACGCAGAACGGGCCGATGGCCGCTGGGGTCAGGTCAATCATCAGCGCGCCTTGGGCATTGACCTTGCGGCTGTTTTCGGCATGCACGTAGGCGCTGGTAGCGTCAAAAACGATTTGTACGCCGTCGGCCTTCATGTGCGGTATCAGGCCATCGACACCCTCGGCGGTGGTTTTGATGCCCATTTCGCGGGCCAGCTTGAGTCCATCGGATTCGGGGTCAATGCCGACCATCCATACTGGTTCGAGTACCGGGCTGCGTTGCAGTTTGGCGAGCAAATCGGTGCCGATGTTGCCCGGCCCAATCAGGGCGCATTTGATTTTTTTCATGAACTTTCCCTCTTGTCTCAGATAAAGCGCACCGAGCAGCCACCGATGCCGCCAATGCTCACGCGCAAACTGTCACCGGCCTGTACCGGCACCATGATTCCCAGCGACCCCGACAGCACCACTTCGCCCGCCTTGAGCCCCATGCCCAAACGCCCAAGGGTGTTGGCCAGCCAAGCCACGGCGTTGGCCGGGTGGCCCAGTGCGGCAGCCCCAGCGCCGGTGGCGACGATTTCGCCGTTTTTTTCCAGCACCATGCCGCAGGTGGACAAATCGACCTCGCACGGATCGACCAGCCGGTCGCCCAGCACAAACACGCCGCACGAGGCGTTGTCTGCCACGGTGTCTTGGATCTTGATCTTCCAGTCGCAGATGCGCGAATCGACAATCTCAAAGCAGGCCATCACGCCCTGGGTGGCAGCAATAACATCGGCAGCGCTCACGCCCGGCCCCATCAGGTCGTGCTTGAGGACAAAGGCGATTTCGCCCTCGGCCTTGGGCTGAATCAACGTCCGGGCCTCGATGGGCTGGCCTTCGTTGTAAACCATGCCATCGAGCAAGATGCCAAAGTCGGGCTGGAACACGCCCAGCATGTTCATGACCGCTTGGCTGGTCACGCCGATTTTTTTGCCCACAATGCGTTCGCCCGCACCCAAGCGCCGGGCAATCAGCCGTTGCTGGATGGCGTAGGCATCTTCGATGGTGATCTCGGGGTGGCGGCTCGACAGTGGCTCAAGCACTTGGCAGGCTGTTAGCGCGCCATACAGCTCGTCGCCCAGTTGCTCAATCAGGTTGGGATTCATGGTGTCCTCCAGCATTCAGGGGTTGGGGTTCGTCGGGGTGCGCTTCGGTCAAAAAGTCGCTAACCAGTCGGGCAAAGCGCCCAGCGTGTTCAATTTGGGTCCAGTGGCCGCACTGACCAAACACATGCAGTTGCGAGCGGACAATGGCGTTGGACAGCGCCAGCGAGGTTGCCAGTGGAATCACCCGGTCGTCACGGCCATGCACCACCAGCGTTTGGTGCGGCAGCGCCCGAATGTCTTGTTCGCGGCTGCACATGGCATCTACCCAGCGTTGGCGTGGTGCTGGAAACATGGCAGCAAACGACGCTTGAAATCCGGGCCGGACACTGGCCTCGTAGCGCAGGCGTGCCAGCTCGTCGGTGACGAGGCTGCGGTCGTAGGCAAAAACATCGAGCAGCTTTCGCATGTTCTCTAGCGATGGTGTGTAGCCCCATGCGGCATCCAAGCCCGGTGTCAGGGTAAAGGGCACACCGACACTGCCCATCAGCACCAGCCTGCGTACCCGCTGGGGATGGGCAATCGCCAGCGCCAGCGCCAACGCACCACCGAATGAATTGCCCACCAAGTCGGTTTGCCCGATGCCCAAAGCATCGAGCAGGCCTACGGCCTGCCTGACCCAAGTGTCCATGTCGTAGCGCTGGCCCGGCTGGGTCAGATCAAGCCGGTCGGTAAAACCAAAGCCCACCATATCGGGCGCGATCACCCGGGCGTGCTGGGCCAGTGCTGGCATCACCAAACGCCAATTGGCCCAAGCCGACACCCCCGGCCCCGAGCCGTGTATCAGCAGCACCGAGTGGGCAATTTCAGGATTGCTCATGAAAAGACTGCCTTAGAGCTTGATGCAGACGTTTTTCAGCTCGGTGTAGAACTCCAGCGAATGCACGCCCCCCTCGCGGCCAATGCCCGATTGCTTGGAACCACCAAAGGGTGTGCGCAGATCGCGCAGGAACCAGCTATTGACCCACGACAGGCCCACCTTCATGCGCTGGGCAACGCGGTGGGCACGGGCCAAATCTTGCGTCCAGATCGCCGTTGCCAAGCCATAGACGTTGTCGTTGGCTTTGAGCAGCACTTCTTCTTCCGAATCAAACGGCGCAATGTGGCAGCAAGGGCCAAAAATTTCTTCTTTGATGACGCGGGCGGTTTCGGGCAAGCCCGTCCAGATGGTTGGTTGTACCCACGCTCCAGCGGCCAAATCTGCGCCCATCTCTGGCACGCCGCCGCCCGTGACCAAGGTCGCGCCTTCTTCTAGTGCCAGTTGGTAGTACGACAGCACTTTGGCTTGGTGCTCTTTGCTGATGAGTGGGCCCATGTTGGCGCTCGGGTCTTCTGGCACCCCCACTTTCATGAACTCGGCTTGGCGCTTGAGTTCGGCCACGAATTTGTCAAAAATCGGCCGCTCAACGTACACCCGTTCGGTGCCCAAGCAGACTTGGCCGCAATTGACAAATGCCGAGCGCATCGTGCCTTCAATGGCGGCTTCAAAATTGCAATCGGCAAAGACGATGGCGGCATTTTTGCCCCCCATCTCTAGGCTGACTGGGCGTGCCCCTTTGGCAGCGGCCTTCATGATGACTTCGCCGGTACGGGTTTCGCCGGTAAAGGTAATGGCATCAATGCCGGGGTGCGAAGTGACAAACTCGCCTGCCGAATCGGGGCCAAAGCCATGCACCACGTTGTAGACACCCGGCGGGATGCCTGCTTCGTTCATGACTTCGCCCAGCAGCGCGGCTGTTTGGGGGGTTTCTTCAGAGGGCTTGACCACCACCGTGTTGCCACAGGCCAGCGCTGGGCCGACTTTCCACGTCATCAGCAGCAGCGGCAAATTCCACGGGCAAATCACGCCCACCACGCCGACGGGCGAGCGGTAGCCATAGTTGATGGCACCTCGACCATCGGGTGTCGCCATCTCGAAGAATTCGGTGGGAACGTTTTTGACCACATCGGCAAAAATCTTGAAATTGGCCGCACCGCGCGGAATGTCGATGTGGCTGGCCAAACTGCGCGGTTTGCCGGTGTCGGCGCATTCGGCTGCCAAAAATTCTTCAAACCGGCGGTTGATGCCATCGGCCACAGCGTACAGGCGCTCGACCCGCTCGGCCACGCTCATCTTGCCCCAAGGCCCGTCAAGGGCTGCGCGGGCAGCGGCCACGGCGGCATCGACCTGATCGCGCCCGGCCTCGTGTACCTGTGCAATCACTGCGCCATGCACGGGCGAGCATTTTTCAAAAGTCCGCACGCTGGTGACGTGTTGGCCGTTGATGAAGTTGAGTACCTGTTTCATGGGATTTCCTAAAGTTGCGATTCATGCCAGACCCAAGGCCTGCAGCCCGGCCAAGGCAATGGTCTCGTCTTGTGTTTCGCTGCCACCGGAGACACCGATGGCACCAATGCGCACACCATTTTCAAGAAGGGGTAGTCCACCACCGAAGGCAACAAAGCGCGGGCGCAGCACGATCCCCTCGCGCACCGCAGCAGAGTGACCTGCCAGCGCTTGGTGCCACTGCGATGTGGGCAGGCCAAAACTGGCGCTGGTGTAAGCCTTGTCGATGGCAATATCGACCGAATGCAGCGGTGCACCGGGCATGCGGGCAAAGGCCGCGAGCACCCCAGCCGCATCGACCACCGCCACATTGACGGCCACGCCCAAGGCGCTAGCGGTTTGCACCGCTGCTGCCACGGCTTGCAAGGCAGCAGGGGCATCAATGACCCGCTGCACTTGGCTGATAGCGCTGGCCCCCAGCGCTGGAGTTGGCTTAGACACCGGTGCCCCTGCTCAAAACGCTTTGACCAAGGTCAGGCGTAGCAGCGAGCCTTTGGGTTGTGGCCCGGTGCCCGCTTCGGCGCGCAGCTCTTTGTAGATGGCCCCTTTGAGGGCCGTGCCCGGTGCCACTGGGTAAACCACCTCGCCGCCTAAGGCGTGCCGTGACGATTTGTTCAGGCTGGCACCCATGCCGCTGTCGTTGCTGGTTTGCCATTGGCTGTAACCGACCACACCGGCTTGCACCGGGCCGAAGGCCTTGGCCACGCCCCACTCGACGGTGGCTTGGTTGCCGTGGCGAAAGCCGCTATCGTCTCTGCCGTGGCGCTCAAAACGCATCAGGGCCGCGCCCGAGATGGTTTTAGCCTCATCAAAGTAGTACGTCAGCCCGCCCGTCAGCATGGTGCTCTTGAAGCCCTTACCTGCCGAGGCTGCATGGCTGGTGCTGCCCGATTCCAGCCACACGCCTGCGGCGGCTACGGCATCCCACTGCGGGCCATGCCAGCCCAGCACCACAGGCCCGACGTAGATGTCTCCGACACCCGAGCGGCTGTCGGAGATGCCGGCTGCATGGATGGTCAGCGACGTACGCAGCAGCGGCACGATGGTCTCAACGCCATAGTCAGCGCCCAGCACTTTGTGGCCGGTCATCCAAACAAAGCGGTTGGCCAATGCGGTCACGGTGGCGCTGTTGTGACCCGGCAGATCGGTACTGGAGCCGGGGGCGCGAAAGCTATTCACGTTGTAGTTCACCAAGTAGCCGAGGTAATACAACCCCGGCGGTGGTGCGCTAGCGGCTTGGATGCCTTCAACTCCGGGAACATAGTGGCCTTCGGCGTGGGCGGCCAGAGGGGCCAGCCCCCCCAGCAAAGCCAGCGCGGCAGCGGCGGCAACAAGATTTTTCTGCATGGATGTCTCTTTCGTGCGTGCAGTCAAGCAAGGGGAAATAGGTACAGCGCGCAGCGCCAGATCAGGTGTAAACGTCGGTGAAAGAAGACACCAATTCGCCCGTGTGGTAGAAAATTCCACGGCCCAAATGGTCTTCGCTCCATGTCGTGACGGGGCGGTCGGGTTGCGCCAAATAGCCCAAACCGGCAAAGGTCTCGTTGCGGTTGCCGCTGGGGTCGAAGAAATAAATGGTCTCGCCGCGCGTAATGCCGTGGCGTGTGGGGGCCACGTCAATCTTGACTTTGTTCTTGGCCATGACATCTGCTGCCTTGAGCACGTCGTTCCATGAGTTCAGGAAGAACGCAATGTGGTGCAAGCCGCTCACCGGGCCACCGACGAAGGCGATGTCGTGTGGGGTGCTGGTGCGTGTCAGCCACGTGGCCGCTTGCATGTCCCCATTGGGGCCAACCAAAATTTGCTCGGTCAAGAAGAAGTCCAAACACTCCTTCATAAAGCGCGTGTTGTCTTGCACAGTGTTGATGCCCGCCTCGGGGTTCATCTCGCACATCAGCAGGCAATGGTCGAGCCAATGCACGCCAGCGCCGCGGATGCTGTCGGGCCACGGATCGGGGTTGCTGGTGCCGACATCGGTGCCGACGTAGTCTTTGGCGGCATACAGGCGCATTTCGTGCCCGCTGGGCAGGTTGAACTGCAACATCCGGCCTGTGGATGGCAATGTGCCTGCAGCCAACAGCGTGGTTTGGATGCCCCATGCCTCAATGCGTGTTTGCAGGGCTTCGAGGTCTTCATCTTTTTCCACCTTGTAGGCCACATGGTTCAGGCCAGAACGGTCGCTGGGGGTCAAAATCAGCGAGAACTTGTCCCACTCATCCCAGCACTTGAGGTAGACGCTACCGTCGTCGTCGGTCATGGTGGTACGCAGTCCCAAAACGTTCTCGTAGTGCTTGACGGCTGCGGCCACATCCATGACCCGCAGGCTCGCGTGGCCCATTCTTAGTACACCCATTTCATGTCTCCTTCGGTTGGTTAATTTTTCTGACTAACGAATCTTGCTAGCGCAACCCAAAAAAGGTTTTTGCAGCTTGGCGGCTACCTCCAGCAATACCGCCTCCTGTGGTGCTACGCGGCACGCCAAGGTGTAGCCTTGGGCTTCTTCTTCGGTACTGACGTGGGCCCGGCTGACCGGCCCCAGCGGTTGTACGGCACCCTTGAGGATGCGAACCTTGCACACCCCGCAGCCGCCATTGACACAACCGGCCGGAATACCCTTGCGTCCTAGGCGCAGCATTCCGGCCAGCAGGCTTTCACTGCTGGCACAGTCAAAGCTGTCGCCGGTTTGCGCCACACAAACGCGCGTTGCTTGGCAATTGGTGCTCCCCATGTGCGGCTCCTAGATGCTTCTAAACAGCGGGCTGCGCGCTTGCTGGGCATCGGCGGCTGAGAGGAATTTCTCGGTGTAAATATCGCGCTCAAAAAGGCGGCCCTGCATCAAGCTGGCAATGCAGGCTTCGACCATCGGCGGTGGCCCGCACAGGTAGGCTTTGTGTCCGGCAAAGTTGGCGTTGAAATGGGCTTTGGCAGCTTCGTGGACGTGGCCGCGCGCACCGGCCCAGTCGCTGCCATCGGGTACATGCGACAGCACCGGCACGTAAGTAAAGTGCGGGTACTGTGCTGCCAGCGCGCGAAACTCGGCATCGTAGTAAAGCTCTTGGGGTGAGCGTTGACCGTAAACCAGTGTGATCGGCTCGGTGCAGCCACTGGCGAGCAGCTCCAAGATCATCGAGCGGGGGCTGGACAGCCCCGAGCCTCCGGCCATAAACACCATCGGCATGGCCGCCGAGCGCCGAACAAAAAAGCGTCCATAAGGGCCGGTCAGCGACAAGCGCTCGCCCTCGTGCAACGATTGGTGCAACCAAGTGGTGCCGGCACCACCGGGTACGAGGCGCACGTTCAGTTCAATCTCAGTGCTTTCGCCGTTGGCTTGTGGCGCGTTGGCAATCGAGAAAGCTCGGCTCCCTTCAACACCCGGAATGTGGACTTGGACGTATTGCCCGGCTTGAAAGCGAATCGGTTTGTCCAGCCGCAGGTGCAGTGCCCGAATGGTCGGGGTAAGTTGCTCAATGCGGGCCACTGTGGCGACAAAATCGCGCACCGCAATCACTTGGGCATCAGGCTCGTCTTCTATGTCGGCTTCGATGGTGGCATCGGACAGCAGCGTGGCACAGCAGGCCAGTGTTTTGCCGTCGTCGCGTTCCATTTCCATCAAGGCGAAGGGATTGGCCGGGCCGTGATCTACCTCGCCATCGGTCACCTGCACCTTGCAGGTTCCGCACAGGCCGTGACCGCAAGCGTGCGGAATGTAAATACCTTGGCGCAATGCTGCATCCAGCAAGGTTTGGCCTTCTTCCACCTCAATGGTGGTGCCCAAGGGGTCGATGGTGAGTTGGTAGCTCATGGAGTTTCTTCCGCCACCGCAAGCGCAGTGCTGCGCCCGGGTGGCTGGCCTTGCGTGAACGGTTAGCTGAAAGATCCGGCAATACCGGTCAGGCCCGGTGTGCGAAAACGGATCACGTCCTTGTGCTTGAGTCCATTGTCTTGCAGTGATTGGGCCGGGTCGGGTGTCCACGCTTGGCCCGATTTGAACCACTCGACCGTATTCCAGTCGATCTTGGCAAAGTCGGGGTGGTAGCCATAAACGCCGGGCAACACGGCCTGCCCCAGGGCACCAAACGGCATCTCTGGGGGCAGTGGCAGTGCCACGGGAGCGCAAAACAGCAGGTGGTCTTCCCAGCCGATGTAGAGCAGAGGTGCTGGAAAGTTGGCGCGCACATCTTTGGCCGGAAAGTCATAAGGCTTGAGGGCGGTGACGCTCATTATTTGGCTCCTTGGTTTGCGCTGGGGAGTTCTTCGCCGCGCCAAGCCGCAAAGTTTTGTTGGTCTTGCGAACCTTCAAAATCAAAGTTGTCGCGGCCCACTTCCATTTCGTACCATTCCAGTACCGCCATCAACGGGTCAAAGCCTTCGGCGGTCGGATCGGTGCCCGGTTTAAAGCAGTTGCCTTGGTAAATTTGGTGAACTGGTAACCACGCTTGGATGTATTTTTCTGGTTCGTGCTCAAAAATATCTTTGCATCCGTCGCTGCAAAAGTGGTACGTATCGCCGTTGTGCTGCGTCTCGCGGTAGCAAATTTTGGTGGGATCGCCCGGCTCGGTAAAGAGCATTGGGATTTGGCAGGTGGTACACAACATGGGCAGCGTTTTGTTGTAAAAACGGTTGCCTTGCTCTTGTTGGCTGCGCAGGTGCTCCAGACGGGGGCGGTAGTACTTATCGAAGGTGTCGGGGTACTTTTCGCTCAACCACTGCATTTCCTCTTCCTTGGGAATCCAAGTGTGAAAAGGTGCTGCCGCGCAGTAGTTGTAGAAGGTGTTCCACGCTTGGTGGCTGATGTGGTCTTTGCCTTCGCAGGCTTGCTTCCAACCCTTAGGCTCGCGGATGCCATAACGGGCCAAGTCGCGGAACAGGGCACCGCCGTTTTGTTCGGCGTACATCTCCCACGCTTCTTTCCAGCTCATGACGCGCTTGGGCAGCATGTAGTCTTGCATCATTGCTACCAGCGTCAGCACGCGGTAGCCGCGCCAGAACCATTTGTCGATCCAGCGCTGCACAATCGGCACGTTGCCGGGGTCTTGCTCGAGCATGAACTTGATGCACTCAATGCCCAGTGTCATGTGGCGCGATTCGTCCGATTGGGCTGAAAAGCCAAACGTCACCGTGGACATATCGCCGTTGTGTGCCGCACCCGACATAAAAGGCACAAACAGCAGGTTGGTCAGAACGTATTCAAACGAAAAGCTCACTGCCGTTAAAAACTCAAACGGCCCGCCGGTCAGTGCATCTTCAAAGAACGACTTGGGCACCGACAAGTACCACACACGGTCAAACCAGTGGCTGGACTTGTGCATGCCGTTGAAATACTTGTTGTAGTGCGACAGGGCATGTGTTTCGGTCTGGAAGTGGCGCAGCTCATCGACCGATTGCATCTGCGATGCCACGCGCGCACCGGCTCCGGTAAAGTGCCGACCCACATGGGCAAAGCCCCGGTGGGCGTAGTATTCCAGCGGTACTACGCCCTGAATGAACAGCTTGAGCGCATTGACATAGCGCGCATCCGAGATACCGAGCTGACCGTTGTTTTGGGCAAAGGCCTCAATCACTGCGTAGAGCTTTTTCTCTTTTTCGCCTTGGTATTTCCAGTAGGCATCCATCGTCAGGCGAAACGGGTCTTCCCATTTGTCCCAGTCGTGAATTTTGATGCCCTCGTAGGTGTCGTAGGGGAACACTTTTTCCATTGGCTGGTAGGTGGTGTCCCAAGCCAGCCCGCGTGTCATGGCGGAGTAGCGTTCTTTGAGGCCCAGCTTTTTCTTGGTCACGGGTGCGTCCATGGTTTTGTCTCCTTATGGGGGTGGGGTGCTGCGCGGTGCGGTGGCAATTCAGCGCAGCCAGCTCAACGACAACTCGTCGTCGTCCTCGTCAATGTGCCCAGACAGGGTGACGAGGTTGACGTGGATTTGTTGCAGATCAAAGCGTTGGCCGGTTTGCTCTTCAATGCTGGTGCGCCGGATGACCAAGCTGCCGGGAGCATCAATCTTGACCAGTCCGGGCGAATGCACGGCAGTGGCTTGGGGGTTGTCCGCAAGGATGGCATCAATGATGGGGCGCGACTCTTCGTTGTCCTGAAAGGCAATGAAGACGTTGGAAACAATCGGTGCGTTCATGGGGTAATCCTTAGACGGCCAGCCCAGCCTTGCGGGCGCGGGCATTGAGTGCTTCGCGCACTGTTTGCAGAGCCTGAGCGCCAGCAGCGCCCAGAGCGATTTCAGCCACAGGAGCCAGTGCTGCTTGGGTTTGGTCGGCGTAGCGCTGGAACCAGCCACTGATGAGGGCGTGGTTGTCGCTGTTCTCAGCCGCAGCAACTTTGACCACGGCATCAACCCAGCGGGCGCTCTCGGTGTGCCACTCGGGCATGAAGGAGGTCAGCATGGCGACGGCAGTGCCACCTTGTAGCGTCAGGTGATCGTCGATGAAGTGGGTGTAAATCAGTGGGTACAGCAAACCGTCTATCGACAGGTTTTGGGCTACAAACAGCTCAAATGGGTCTTGCACCACCAGCGTGTCTTCGACCAAACGGCGCAGTACTTGCCAGCGCGGGTCTTGCAGCCAAGCATTTCTGCCTGCCTCGAGCGCACCGGGTTCGCCCAGTGCCATGCCCAGACGGGTCAGGTATTGCGCGACACCGAGCTGGTCCATCGCGTGGAGCATGGCGGGGGCAGTAAACGCCGTGCCGTAGCCGCGCGAGCAGATCGAGCAGTTGTTCATGTTGGCACCCCAAGCGGCATGGCGCAGTGGCATCAGTACCTCGCAGGCTTTGGCCCGCAGTGCGTCGGGTGTTTTGTCGATCAGACCGCGCGATTCAACAAACTGGTAGTTCGACTCCATCGCCTCTTGCTGGCGCGCGCGGGTCATTGTCCAGTTGGCGTAGTAGTACTGGCGCGGATCGCGCAACACGTACCAATCGGCCAGCTTGATGGCGGTGCGTGCTGTGTCAAACAGCTCAAACTCTGGCTCCCACGTTGGGCGGTAATGAAAGTTGGTGGTGGGCTGTGCACCCATCGTCGCTTCCAAGTAGCGCGAAGCGGGCTTGTCGCCGGTATAGGCCGCTACGCGGGCGAAAGTCTGGCGCAGCGGCTTGATGTCACGCGCTTGCAAGTCAATGTTCATGTGCGTTGTCTCCTCAAACAATGGTGGAAGCCGGGCTTTCAGTGCCCTCGTTCCGCCAGCGCACTTGGTGCTTTTGGCAGAACTCATCGAAGGCCCGTTGCGGCAGCATTAGCTCTACCGACAGTTCAGGCCATCCGATGGAAAACTCGAACTCGACAAAACCGTTGTCCCGTCTTTTGATGACACGAACAAACTTGCGCGAGACATCGCAGGGCAAGTTGTCGGTGGCGGTCGGCTCTGGGTTCATTGCGGGCTCCTTGGTGTGCGGCTTTGCATCCAAACAAGTGCATGAGGCATGCCAAGCAGCGCAAAAATGGCATAAATATCGATAAAATGAGGGTTAGTCCCTAGAAAATGGGGCGTTTTTCACCTCGCTGCCAACTGATGCTCCGATAACATTTTGTAATGCGGTTTTTGTTGCAGTGCAACTTAATGAATTGATTAAAATTGCTCCAAAGCGACTCGCTATTTGATAAAGTACCTGCAAAGACCGGGTAAACCCGGTTTTACGCTGGTCAAAAATTATCGATAGTTTGCAAATGCCCTCTATATCGCTTCCACCGTTGCCGTCTGATGCCGATCTGCGCCGTCTGGTGCATTTTTCTGCCGGAGATGGCCGTATTTGGCTGTCAGGCCAGCGCATGCTGTTGGTGCATGCAGCGGCGTTGCACGCCATGCGCCGGGAGCTGATGAATACGCTAGGCCCAGCGCAAACGCGCCGCTTGTTGCTGCGCGCCGGTTACGCTTCTGGCGAGCGCGATGCGCTGCTGGCACGCCAAGTTCGCCCCGAGGCATCGTTGTTTGATGTGTTTGCCGTTGGGCCACAACTGCATATGCTCGAAGGCGCTGTGCAAGTAACGCCGCAGGTATTTGAGTTTGACGAAGCCGCAGGGCACTTTCGTGGTTGTTACCGCTGGGATCACAGCTGGGAGGCAGAGGCCCATGTGCGTGACTTTGGCCCGCAAGACGAACCGGCTTGCTGGATGCTGTTGGGCTATGCCTCGGGCTATACCAGCGCATTTTTTAAGCGCCCGGTGCTCTACAAAGAATTGCAATGCGCCGCTTGTGGCCACAGCCACTGCTTGATTGAAGGCCGGTTTGTGCACGAGTGGCCCGATGGCGAAACCATGGCCCATGATTACGATCCTGACTCGGTGCTGGTGCAACTCGATGAGCTGCAATCACAGGTACAAACACTGCGAACCCAGTTGCAACCGACCGATGAGTTGGGGCCGCTGATTGGGCGCTCGCGTGCTTTTGAGCAAACTGCTGCGTTGCTACGCAAAGCCGCTGCGACTCAAGTCACTGTGCTGCTGACAGGCGAGACTGGCGTGGGGAAAGAGCGTTTTGCTCGCGCTTTGCACGCTATGGGAACGCGTGCCGATAAGCCCTTTGTCGCCATCAATTGCGCCGCTTTGCCCGCTGAATTGATCGAGAGTGAACTCTTTGGGGCAGAAAAAGGTGCTTATACCGGTGCTGCGGCCACGCGCATTGGCCGTTTCGAGCGCGCTCACGGTGGCACCTTGATGCTCGATGAGTTGGGCGAGTTGCCCTTGCCTGCCCAAGCCAAATTGCTGCGCGTTTTGCAAACCGGCGAGATTGAGCGTTTGGGCGGCCACGAGTCCCGGCGGGTCGATGTGCGCGTGGTCGCTGCTACCAATGTGGATTTAGAAAAAGCCGTGGAGGAAGGGCGCTTTCGGCGCGATTTGCTTTACCGTTTGAACGTCTATCCCATTCGCATACCACCGCTGCGCGAGCGTGCCGACGACATTGAGCTGCTGGCCTTGCATCTGCTGCAAAAGTACGCAGTGCGCCACGGCAAGCGGGTGGCTGGTTTTACCGACCGGGCTACCTTGGCAATGCGCGCCCATGCGTGGCCGGGCAATGTGCGCGAACTCGAGAATTTGATTGAGCGCGGTGTGATTCTGACCTCGTCGGACGAAAGCGTCGATGCTGACATCTTGTTTCCGCACATTACGGTGCAGCTTGGTGCGACCGTCAATGCCCGTGGTGTGTTGGAGCGCACAGTGGCTGCACCTGCGGCCCAATCGGCACAGCTTTACGATACGCTGTTGCACAGTGGCCTGTCGCTCGAAGCTTTGGAAGACACTTTGATTCGCGAAGCCGTGGCCCGTGCCGGCGGCAATTTGTCTGCTGCTGCACGCGCTTTGGGCCTGACGCGGCCCCAGTTGAGCTATCGGCTCTCGCGTCTGAACGAGCGCGTGCGCTCCTGAAATACCACTTTTCCTTATGGCCAAACGCTCTTTTCTTTTGCCCTCTGCTGGGGCCGACTTGCCTGACGATGGCAGCGATCCGTCGCGCACATTGATCGAACAAACGTATGCGGTGCTGCGCAACGACATCATTGAGGGCCTTCTGGCTCCGGGCAGCAAGCTGCGCATAGAGCACCTGCGCGTTCAATACAAAGTGGGTGCAGGCACCTTGCGCGAGGCTATTACGCGTCTGGCCAGCGATGCCCTTGTCACCACCGAGGGGCAGCGCGGCTTTCGTGTCGCGCCGATTGCCATTGAAGAGCTCGAAGACCTGACCCGTCTGCGGGTACACATCGAAATTGAGGCATTGCGCCAGTCGATTCGCCACGGTGATGCCCGCTGGCGTGAGGCGCTGCGCCAAAGCTACGAGGCGTTGTCGGTTTTTGAGCAACCCCTTCAACCCCAGCATCGACGCCAATGGGAGGCGCTGAATGTGCGTTTTCATGAGGCGTTGTTGGCCGGACAGGATTCGCCGTGGACACAAAAAGTACTGCGAATGCTTTCGCGCCACGGCGAACGCTATCGGCGTTATGCCATGGGATTGCCCGGTTTGCTGCGCGACGTTCACGCCGAGCACACCGAAATCTTTGAGTTGGCCTTGGGCGGGCACGAGGCCCGCGCTGCGCTGGCGCTGGAGGCCCACATTCGCATTACCCCCGACCTGCTGGCGCAAGCCCTGCGCAGTGGGCATTTGACGCTGCCCACTGGAGGGGTGGTGGTGGGGTCTTTGTAGCGTTAGACGCTGATCCAAAAGTCAAGCCCTTTTGTGCCCACTAGCGTCACCAAGTCGCTATCAAACGGTGTGACGTGCGAGGGGTTTGGGTTAGCGTCCGTGGGCAGGCTCACGCCCCAAGGGTTGTAAACCTTGACGCTGGTGTTGTTGGGGTTGGTTAGGTCAGCGTCATAGGCCATGTAAGCATGTCCTGAGGTAAACAGTGTTGAACCACCGGCAGTAGCAGTGTTGGTTTGGGACACGATAAACAGCACTTTGCCACTGTTGAGTGCCTTGGTGTATTCGGCCAAAGCTGTGCTGCCCTCAGGAACGACGCTGGTTTTCAGAATGTCGTTGCCGTTGTAGGTAATGGCGCTGTCGGTAAAGGTGGTAACTTTGCCGCCGGCCAAGTTGACCACAGGCTCGGCCAAGCCGCCCTCAATGGCAAACATGGAGTTCTTTTGTGTGCTGCGGGCAAAGATCTCGAGTTCATTGGCTTGGGCATAGGCTTTTTCAAGCAGCGGTGCCCACATTTCTTGCGTGGCGTTACCCTGTGCATCGACACCCTTGACCTTAGCGTAAGCGGCATCGGTATCTTCAGCGCCACGAACCACCAATTGGTTGTTGACTGTCACCCAGTGCGTTTGGCCCTTGGTATCGTAAAAACGAACGCCCCAAGTTTGTAAACCATCGGTTCCGGTACCGTTGCTGGTGAACATCTTGTTCACTGCAGCTGGGCTGACCTGTGCAATAGCGGCCATCGATGCCAGTAAATAGCAGGTGCCTGCGCTACCTTGGTTGACATCAGCGGCCAGTGTGCCATTGATCAACTCGCCATTGAACGCCTTGTAAATCCCTGAGGCAGCGGTGGCGTTAGGATTGGCGGTATCGCCTTCGGTCGTTGGGTTGGGCAGGTCCTTGCCCAGTAGCCATTTGTTCTCGAGCTTTTTCAGGGTGTCGGCACTGGCAGTCGGACTGAGGTTGCCCAAGCCCTCGGGCTTGGTTGTTCCCCCGGTGTAAAAGTTGTTGGCTTTCGAGCCGTTGACCATTTGATCGAAGGTGTATTGCAAGTAACCTACGTCAGTACCAGACAGATCTTGGCTACTAAACAAGCCTTGAGCGCGTGCCGCAATGGCTTGGAGGTCACTGTAAATCTCGTTACCAATAGGGTTACTGCCAGCAGCTTGTATGGCGACATCGACAATTTTGACTAACCCTGCATGGTTGATTTTGGCACCGTTGGCGGTTTGGGTATCGATTTCGGCCCGGATCGCGGCATTTTGTAAAACCGCTGTCCAGCCCGGCGTGACGACGGTATCGCCCGCGCGGTTTAAGTCTTCGCCGGTTTTAATTTCTGCATCGGACAGCCCGGTAGGGCTGATTGGTGTACCTGCACGAACGCTGCCTTTGCCCGCACTGAGGGTGCCGATAGTTTCGGTTTCGATGTCTCCGGTATCGTCGGCAGTCATTTCAAAGACGCTGCCTTCGCCATTGCCCAAGTAAAGTTGGTAGCTACCATCGGTATTGGGCACTACGGCTTCAATTTGATAGCTGTCCAAAATCTCTTGGGTCAGGGCTTGACCTTCATAAATCAGTGCCAAGAAAGAGCCGTCGGCCTTTTTAAGCTGGTACGCGCCAAGACCATCGACGTAAACATCGGTTTTTCCTGTATCCACCAACACCATATCAGCACCCAAACCACCGTTGCCATTCAAATCGACACCGTATTTTTTCTCGGCAGCAAACAATTCGGTGGTGGTGAGTAGCTTGAAGCCTGCGGTGATGTTGCCTTGTGCATCGGCGATAGCCTCAAAAAACTCGCGGGCATCGGCGTTGGATTGCAGGTACAGCACATAGCCACCGCCTTCGCGGGTTTCGGCAATCAGTGCGGTTTTTTCTTGAGAATCGTCGTGAACATTGCCCACACCATTGATTTTGATTTTTTGGTATTCGCTGATTTTTTGCCCCGGTCTACCCACCGACCAAGTGCCATCGCTGCTGACAAACAGCACTGCCGAACCAATGTAGCGGGCTGCTGATTCAGCCGATGTGTCTTGGTTGGTAGCGCTGGCATCTTTGACATTCGACAGGAAGTTCACTGCCGAGTGGCTGACGCTAACGTTATTGAACGATGCAGCGTCGTTGCCTGCTTTGTCTTGGGTTGCTTTGCTGTCGTTGCCCGGGGTGGGGTCGGCGTAGCTGACGGTGACGTTGCTGCCTTGGGCTACTGGGCTGGCCAGTTTGAGCGTAACGACTTTTCTGGCGCTATCGACGGCGATGGGGTTGCTGGCTGTCAGTGCCACGGTTTGTCCACCTACCTTGACGGTGAACTGGCTGGCATTGGCAGGGTTCTGAGCATCAAGGGCTTCGTTGTAGAGCAGTACCAAAGTCGTGTCGCTCACCGTGGCCGATACCAAAGTCGGTGCTGTGGTGTCGGTGCTGTGGATGAAGGTGTCGATGTTGTCGGTGGTCAGGGTCTCGGAGACAACGTTGGTGTTGTCCAAAAAACCGTTTTGAATGATGGAGCCAAATTTGTCTGGTACTTGGGAGGCCACTTTGACAGTGTTCAGGTAAGCGGCCAGTTTGCCGTTACCTTGTCCCAGACTGTCAGCGCCACCCAGAACATTTTTCAAAAGGGTGCGTGCCACAGCGGCAGCAGCACTGCCGCTGTAGGGGGTGGTGTGGGTTTCGATTTGCTGGGTGAACTTTTGTGCCACCTCGAGCCGGTTTTGAATGACAGCTGTTTCACCGCTGCTTTGTGCACCCGCTAACAGGGCAAAGGCTGCTTTGCCCAAGCTCAAACGACCAGCCTCAATCTCACCCTTGTAGTACGCCAATCCCGGTGCATCGGGGGCGCGGCCCAAAATGTTTTGGTACAGCACTGTGATGCGTTCGGTTACGCTGGTGGCGCTACCGTACAAGGATTGGGCCTCAGTGGAGCTGGCAAATGCATCAATGATGGCATTGATTCCGGCGCTGTTGCTATCGAGCGCATTGGCCCAATAATTCAGCCCGGCCGGGTCTGCTGGACGAGCGTAATACGCGATATAGAGCTTTTGAATGGTGTTGATGGACGTGGTGGTGGGCATGGCGGTGTTTTCTCTGATGCACTGGTTAAAAAGTAACCTTTTGGGTTTGAACGGGGTTTTAAACGCTCATCCAGAAAGAAAGGCCTTCTGTGCCCACGAGTGTCACCATATCGCTGTCAAACGGTGTCAAGTACTTGGGTGTGGGATTGGCTTCTGTAGGCACACTAGTGCCCCAAGGGTTGTAAACCTTGACGCTGGTGTTGCTGGGGTTGGTCGGGTCGGCATCGTAGGCCATGTAAGCGTGCCCAGGCACAAAAAGCTTGGCACCACTGGAGTCTGTGGTTTGGGTAAAGGAGACGATAAAGAGCACCTTACCGTTGTTGACTGCCTTGGTGTATTCGGCCAGCGCGCTGCTGCCTTCGGGCACTAAGCTGGTTTTCAAGATGTCGTTGCCGTTGATGGTGATGACTTCTTCGGCAAAGCGGGTGATCTTGCCTCCAGCCAGATTGACGACAGGTTCGGCCAAACCACCTTCAATGGCAAACATGGCATTGGTTGGGGTGCTGCGGCCAAAAATCTCCAGCTCGTTGGCTTGGGCATAGGCCTTTTCGAGCAGCGGTGCCCACATCTCTTGGGTCGAGTTGCCCTGTGCATCAATTCCTTTGGTCTTGGTGTAGGTCGCACTGGTATCTTCGGCAGTACGAACCACCAGTTGGTTGTTGACTGTCACCCAATGGGTTTGGCCTTTGGTGTCGTAAAAACGAACGCCCCACGTTTGCAGGCCATCGGTGCCAGTGCCGTTGCTAGTGAACATGTGGGGCACAGCGTTGGGATTGACCTGTGCAATGGCTGCCATCGCTGCCAGCAGGTAGCAGGTGCCAGCACTGCCTTGGTTCACGTCGGCAGCGCTAGCGCTGTTGATCAGCTCTCCCCCAAAGGTTTTGTAAATCCCCGAGGCAGCGCTGGCATCAGCGTTGGCGGTATCACCTTCGGTGTTGGGATTGGGCAGGTCTTTGCCCAGCAGCCATTTGTTCTCGAGCTTTTTCAGTGTGTCGCTACTGGCGCTGGCACTGAGGTTGCCCAGTCCCTGCGCTTTGGCCGTGCCGCCGGTGTAAAAGTTGTTGGCCTTAGAGCCGTTGACCATTTGGTCAAAGGTGTATTGTAGGTAACTCACGTCGGCACCAGCTTGGTCTTGGCTGGTAAACAGGCCTTGGGCGCGCGCTGCAATGGCCTTGAGGTCGCTAAAAATCTCGTTGCCAATCGGGTTGCCATTGGCTACTTGCACGGCTGTATCCACGATTTTCACCAACCCTGCGTGGTTGATTTTTCCGCCGTTGGCGGTTTGTGCCTCGACCTCGGTGCGAATGGCCGCTGTTTGCAAGGCAGCAGTCCAGCCCGGCGTGACCACGGTGTCGCCGGCGCGGTTCAGATCTTCACCGGTTTTCGCTTCAGCCGCTGACAGCGCTTCTGACGTGCCGCTTGCACCTGTTTTGGCACTAGGTGGATTGCTGGGTGCTGGGCTGACGGTGTTGACGGTTTCGGTTTCGATGCGCCCATTGGCATCGGTGGACATTTCAAACACGCCGCTGGCCGGGTCGCTCAGGTAAAGTTGGTAGCCGCCATCGGGGTTGGGCACGGCAGCCTCCATCTCGTAGTTGTCCAAAATTTCTTGGGTCAGGGCTTCGCCTTCATAAGAAAGTGGCAAAAAGGAGCCATCGGCTTTTTTCAGCTGGTACGTCCCTAGACCATCGACGTAAACGTCGGTCTTGCCGGTATCGATCAGCACCATGTCTGCACCCAAACCGCCGTTGTCGTTCAAATCAACGCCATACTTCTTTTCGGCGGCAAACAGTTGCTCGGTGCTCATTTTGAAGCCGCCGGTGACGTTGCCTTGGGCATCGGTGGAGACCTCAAAAAAGTCGCGTGCATCGGCGTTCGATTGCAGATACAGCGTGTAGCCACCACCTTCGCGGGTTTCGGCTGTCAGTGCCGTCATTTCGTAGGAGTCGTCGTGGATGTTGCCCACACCAGAGAGTTTGACCTTTTGGTATTCGCCAACCTTTTGGCCCGGTGTACCGACCGACCAAGTGCCATCGGTGCCGACAAACAGCACTGCCGAGCCAATGTAGCGGGCGTGTGATTCTGCCGATGCGTCTTGGTTGGTGGCACTGGCATCTTTGCTGTTAGACAAAAAGTTCACCGCCGAGTGGCCGACGCTGACATTGCTGAACGAGGCGGCATCGTTACCGGCTTTGTCTTGTGTGGCTTTGGCATCGTTGTCGGCGCTGGGGTCGGTGTAGCTGAGCGTGACCGTGCTGCCTTGGGCGACCGGGCTGGCGAGTTTGAGGGTGACAACTTTGCGTTCGCTATCGACTGTCACGGGGTCGGTGCTGGCCAGCGCGATGGTTTTATCGCCCACTTTGACGCTAAAACTGCTGGCGTTGGCAGGATTTTGGGCATCCAGCGCTTCGTTGTAGACCAGTACCAAAGTGGTGTCGCTGACGGTTGCCGATACCAGCACTGGGGCTGTGGTGTCGCCCGGTTCGGCGTTGGACAGGGAGGTGATCGATGCTGCGGAGGTCATAGCGGTTGGCCTTTGGGTGGATGAAGGGAGCCGTAATCTGAAAAATTCTACCGGCGCGTGCAAGCCAGCGGTCTATTCTTTTACGGGCCGTCCCATAGTGCCATGTAAAAAGCCTGTGCCAGCGGGTGGGGGTGCCTTGGGTTATGGTGCAAACTCTTGCCGTGTCCCATGCGCGGATGCTTTTAATTCTTTGACCGCCACCCCAACGCCATGCTCCAGTACCACACCGTTCCTGTCACTGCGTTTCAGCAAAACTGCTCTATCGTTTGGTGCGATGCCACCCACCAAGCCGCTGTTATCGATCCCGGTGGTGATCTTGATCTGCTGTTGGCTGAGATCAAAAAACGTGGCCTGACGCTGACGCAAATTTGGCTCACCCACGGCCACATCGACCACGCTGGGGGCACGGGCGCGCTGGCCCAGCGCCTGCAATTGCCCATCGTTGGCCCGCACGAGGGCGACCAGTTTTGGATTGATGGCCTGCCCCAGCAGAGCGTGCAATTTGGTTTTCCGCAGGCGCAGCCCTTTGCGCCCACGCGCTGGCTGCACGACAACGACACGGTGCAAGTGGGCAACGAGACCCTGACCGTGCGCCACACGCCCGGCCACACGCCGGGGCATGTGGTGTTTTATGCGCCGCAAATCGACCGCGTTTTTGTCGGTGATGTGCTGTTTGCTGGCAGCATTGGCCGCACGGATTTTCCGCAGGGCAACCACCAGCAATTGATCGACAGCATCACCCAGCGGCTGTGGCCGATGGGTAACCAAACCATTTTTATTCCCGGCCACGGCCCCGAGAGCAGCTTGGGCCGCGAGCGCCAGAGCAATCCCTATGTCGGTGGTACCTGAACCGGAGACTTCGGTTTGCTCCTTATTTGATAGCTACTGGTATCGATTGGACGCGGGCTAGAACCGTTTTTTTGCCAAAATTGGCCGCGTTTCACCTCCTGTCGGCCTGCAACAGCCCAATCGACACCAAAATGGGCCAGTAGTGCTGATGTGGATTGCTTTGTTAGCTATTCATTAAGGAGCAATAGCCCGCCGTGTTGATGTGCGGATCGCTTTGCTGAATCCTTCCTGCGCTTTGCATTTTGGTATTTCCGTCCACGCATCTTCCAAAGCAATGTTGTTGCCTGCAAAGGGTGGCTTCCAACCGACGATAGTTTGAGATGAACCTGTTTACTGACTGGTCAATTTACGACCACTATGGTTATGCGGTGCTGGCCGTTGCGGGCACCTTTTTGGCGGTAGCGGGCGTGCACCGCAGCCTGAACCAGCCCGCCAGCGGCGCTTGGCTGCGCTCGTTGGCGGGTGTGGCCCCGCCTTTTATCAACGTCATCAGCGTGCTGTTTGGTTTGACGCTGGCTTTTTTAGCCAACGACACTTGGAGCGCCCACGACCGCGCCGTCAACGCCGTGTTCAAAGAGGCCGATGCGCTGCGCAGCTTGGCCGTGCTGTCTGGTGCCTTGCCCGAACCGCTGCGCGGCCAAGTGCAAGCGGCCACTGTCGGCTACGCCCAAGCCAGCGCCAGCGAGTGGGAGCTGCTGGCCCAGCGGCGCAGCAGCGCGCAGGTGACGCAAAAGTCCGACGCACTTTTGACCCTCTTGGCCAGCCCCGTGGTTGCTGCCAGTACCAGTGCCACAGTGCAAAAACTGATGCTCGACCAAACCATGATTACCCGCGACCAGCGCGACCTGCGTACCGGCTTGGGCCAGACCCACGTCAATCCGCTGAAATGGCTGGGCATGGCCTTTTTGGGGATGATGACTTTGCTGTCGATTGCGGTGGTACACGTCGAGCACCCGCGTGCTGCGCTGGCGGCGGTGCTGTTGTTTGCGATGGCTGCGGCACCGACAGCGGCGATTGTGTTGGTGCAAGGCAATCCTTTTCAGCAGCCGACAGCCGTGTCATCGGCCCCCATTTTGGCGGCGGTTGCCAGTTTGCCGCGCTGATCCTGAACATCTCGTGTAGCATGGGCACAGCGATCTACCCCGACCACGGCAGCGATGAGGTCGAACTGTCGAGGGTGGCCGATGGTGCCATGTACCAAGCCAAACACGCTGGCCGCGATGTGGTGCATTTAGCGCAAATATCCGAGCGATAACTGCGCCGATAAGACGGCGCTTTTTAAAGGAGCGACGTACCATGAACATCAACGATTTCGTCATCACCAACGCATCGAGCAAATACACGAGCGGGCAAGCCAGCGCCCAAGCTGTGAGCAAAGTGAGTGCTGCAACCGCTGCGGGGCTTGAAAAAGCCGAAAAACGCATTCAGGCCCAAGCCGACGTGACCAGTGTGCAACTTTCGTCTTTTGGCAAACTCAAATCATCGGTTTCAGGGGCCCAACTTGCGGCCCAAGCACTCGGCACGTTGTCCCCTACCGCCACCAGTGCCGCAGAAAAAACCGCTGCCACTGGCTTTGTCACAGCGTTTAACGCCGCTGTCACTACCGCCAAAAAAACCGCAGAAGTTCCCGGTGAGACATTGGCCACGGTAAGCGCCAGCCGCGTTGGCAAAGACTTGCAGCAAGCCATCAGCGCAGACCGTCCGACGCTGGATGCGCTGAAAAAAATTGGCTTTAGCATTGGCACAGACGGCACTTTGGCGTTAGATAGCAAAAAGTTCGATGCCGCCCAAAAGTCCGACGCTGCTGGAGTGCGGGCCACACTGGTCAAGCTGGGTAAGCAAGTGGACAAAACCGCCTCGAAAGAACTGGCAAACGATGGCAACGTCGGGCTGTCGATCTCTGCGCTGAACCAACGCGCCAATACGCTCAAGAGCCAGCAGAGTGCTCTGGCATCTCTGGGCGGGTCTGCCAAAACCACGTAAGGCGGAGCGCTCATCTGCGCCGCTACTGCGGATCTGCACCCGGCGGCGGCGGTGCAAAAATGTCCCACGCCGACATGAACAACGCGGCAATGACCGGCCCCATGACAAAGCCGTTCAGTCCAAACAAAGACATGCCCCCCAAGGTCGAAATCAGCACCACGTAGTCGGGCATTTTGGTGTCTTTGCCTACCAACAGCGGGCGCAAAATGTTGTCTACCAGCCCCATCACGCCCACACCAAACGCCGTCAACGTAACGGCTTGCCAGACTGCGCCGGTAGCGAAAAAGTAAATCGCTACCGGCACCCAAATCAGCCCTGAGCCTATGGCGGGCAAGAGCGACAAAAAGGCCATCAGCACGCCCCACAGCACGGCCCCTTGAATGCCCAGAACGGCAAAGATAAAGCCCCCTAGCATGCCCTGCACTGCCGCCACCACGAGGCTGCCCTTGACGGTAGCCCGAATCACTGTGGTAAATTTTTCGCTCAGTTTGTGTTTGTATTCGTTGTTCAGGGGCACAGCGTCGCGCAGGCGCACTGCCAATGCGGCACCATCGCGCAGCAAAAAGAACAGCAGGTACAGCATGATGCCCACGCTCATCAAAAACTGAAACGTGTTTTGCCCAATGTTGAACACCCTGCTGGCAACAAACTGGCTGGCCTGCACCGCCATCGTCGAGAGTTTGTGCTGCAACGCGGCTACGCTGGTCAACTCCATGCGGTCGAGCATGCCCGAAGCCCAAGGCGGCAGCGCCGCCATGATTTGCTCAAAATACAAGCCCACATTGAGCTGGCCCGAATGCAGTCGGTCGTAAATTTGGCTGCCTTGTTGAACTAGGGAAATACTCAGCAGCGCCACCGGCAAGATGACCCCGACCAAGCACAGCACCAAAGTTGCCAGTGCTGCCAGATTGCGCCGCTGTGGCATGCGTCGCAGCAGCCGCCGGTGCAGTGGTGCGAACAAAATTGTCAGCGCCACACCCCAAAAAATAGCAGCGTAAAAAGGCCACAAAATGGCAGCAAAAGCCAGCGATACCACCGCCAACAGCAGCAAAAAGACTTTGTTTTGCAAGCCTGGGTTGTTCATGATGGGCGCTGCGCGGCAGCGTACAGTTTTTGCACTTTAGGGACGTTTTCTTCAAGTTCGCGGATGCGCTGTGGGCCACTGGGGTGGGTTGAGAGAAAGGCCAGACCACTTTTTCCGCCGGTGGCTTGGCCCATCTTTTGCCACAGTTTGACCGATGCTTGCGGTTGGTAGCCTGCCCGTGCGGCCAACTCGAGGCCGACCAAATCGGCATCGCTTTCATCGCTGCGGCTAAATTGCAGCGTCAGCAACTGCCCGCCCAAGTTGGCCGCAGCATTGCCCAAATCGCCCAGCCCGAGCAATTGCGCCCCCAGACGCAGCCCGAGGTTGGTCGCCTGTGTTTTGACCAAGCGTTCGCGGGCGTGTTCGCGCAGGGCATGGGCCATTTCGTGGCCCATGACCATCGCGGCCTCGTCGTCGGTGAGTTGCAGTTTTTCCAGAATGCCGGTGTAAAAAGCAATTTTGCCGCCGGGCATGCAAAAGGCATTGATTTGCGGGCTGCCAATCAGGTTGATTTCCCAGCGCCAGCCGCGCGCACGCGGATTCCACGGCGCGGTAAACGGCACCAAGCGCCGACCAATGGCGCGCAGGCGCTGCAACTGTGGGTGGTCTTCGGGGGCCAGTGCCCGCTTGGCACGGGCTTGCTCCAGCATTTGGCTGTATTGCTGGGTGGCTGCGGTCTCTAGCGTTTCGGCGGGCACCAGTTTGCGCAGTGCCGAGGCCTGACCGACATCCACTTGGGCCAGCGCGGGCGTAGCCGCTGCAGTGGCTGCACTGAGCACAAAGGCGCGGCGCGCTGACCAAGGGCCGTGGGCACTGCCGTGCAGGGAGGTAGAGGAAGGGCAATAAAAGCACATGCGCCAATAATAGGCACAAAGGACGATTGCCCCATGTCAGACCACTCCGCTGCTGCCGCCAGCTCTGCCCGCCCCTCTTGGCGACAAACCCTGCACGTTTATTTAGAACCGGCCAGTTTGCGCATGCTCACGCTGGGGTTTTCTGCCGGATTGCCCCTGTTGCTGGTGCTGGGCACACTGTCGTTTTGGTTGCGCGAGGCTGGCATTGATCGCACCACCATTGGCTATTTGAGCTGGGTCGGGCTGGCCTACGCCTTCAAGTGGGTTTGGGCACCGCTGGTCGATCGCATGCCGCTGCCAGTGCTGACGCGCTGGCTGGGGCGGCGGCGTAGTTGGTTGTTGTTGTCGCAATTGGCGATCATGGCTGGGCTGGTCGGCATGGGTTTGAACGACCCCCGGTTGGCCTTAGAACCCGTGGTCTGGTGTGCGCTGGCTGTGGCGTTTGGCTCGGCAACGCAAGATATTGCGCTGGATGCCTTTCGCATCGAATCGGCCGATGCTGCCCACCAAGCGGCGCTGTCGGCCACCTACCAAACCGGCTACCGGCTGGCCATGATCTGGGCCGGTGCGGGGGTGCTGTGGCTGGCGGCACGGGCTGAAACGCCCGGTGTTGTGGGCTACCAGCACAGCGCTTGGCAAATCGCCTATGGGGTGATGGCCGCTTCTATGTTGGTGGGGACGCTGACGGTGCTGCTGTCGGCCGAGCCAGTGCAGCGTCCATTGCCCCCCTCGAAAAATGCTGCCGAGTGGTTGCGCGGCGCGCTGATCGATCCGTTTGCCGACTTTGTGCGCCGCTACCGCTGGCAAGCGGTGCTCATCTTGTCGTTGATTGCCGTTTACCGCATTAGCGATGTGGTGATGGGCATCATGGCGAACCCGTTTTATGTCGATATGGGCTACACCAAAGACGAAGTCGCCGCAGTGACCAAAGTGTTTGGCGTTCTCATGACGCTGCTGGGGGCCTTTGTCGGCGGTGTGCTGGCATTGCGGCTGGGGGTCATGCGGGTGCTGATGCTGGGTGCTGTGCTGTCAGCGGCCAGCAACTTGCTGTTTGCTTGGCTGGGCACGCGCGGCCACGACCTGACGGGGCTGATTTTTGTCATCTCGGCGGACAATTTGGCCGGTGGCATTGCTTCGGCGGCTTTCATTGCGTACCTGTCGGGGCTGACCAATGTGCAGTATTCGGCCACGCAGTACGCACTTTTTAGTTCGATGATGCTGCTGGCTCCGAAATGGATTGCCGGGTTCTCGGGGCGCTTTGTTGATGCCAACGGCTACACCGAGTTTTTCATTGGCACGGCGTTGCTCGGTTTACCCGTGCTGGTGCTGGTGGCACTGGTTTCTCGGATGAAAACGGCACCTAGCCCTTGAACCATCAGTATTAATAGCTATGCTATTTATAGCAAATTCAAGTGCAGAAATCGACAGCTCGAACCGGGTTTTACCTGCGCTTTACGGCCCCTTCAACGCTGCGTGGTCTGCCTGCGTCAGCATCGGCGGTATGGACTCTTTTTTGATTGCCCCGCTATGACCGCTCAGTTGCTGATGATTGAAGACGATGCCCGCCTCGCACAGATGGTGGGCGAGTATTTGGGCCAGTCGGCCATGCAGGTCACGCACCGCGCCGATGGCACCAGCGGACTGGTACAGCTGCAAGAAGGTGCACGGTTGCCCGATTTGGTCATCCTCGACCTGATGCTGCCCGACATGGACGGGCTAGACGTATGCCGCCGCATTCGGACGCTGACCGGGCCAGCCGCGCAGGTGCCGGTACTGATGCTCACGGCCAAGGGCGACCCGATGGATCGCATCATTGGTCTGGAGCTGGGTGCCGACGACTACCTGCCCAAGCCGTTCGAGCCACGCGAGTTGCTGGCGCGCATCCGGGCCATCTTGCGCCGCCGCACCGAAGGCCCGGCCCCAGCGACAAAAAACCTCTCTTTTGGCACGCTCGAAATCGACCGCGACGCGCGCAGCGTCACGGTGGCGGGGCAACTGTGCGAACTAACTTCTTACCAATTTGACCTGCTGGTGGCGCTGGCCGAGCGCGCGGGCCGGGTGCTAACGCGCGACCAAATCATGGAAGCCGTGCGCGGGCGCGAGATCGAAGCCTTTGACCGCTCCATCGACGTTCACATGGGCCGCATTCGCGCCGCCATCGAGATGGATGCCAAAAATCCGCGCCGCATCCTCACGGTGCGCGGTGTGGGCTATGTCTTTGCCAAGCAGCAAGACTGATGGTGAGGGCCTTGAGCATGCCGCTGTTGAAGCTTTTTTCCCGGCGGTTGTACCTGCGCATTTGGCTGGCGGTGGTCGGCGGTGTGGCGGTGCTGACACTGCTGGTCGGCTGGGCATGGCGCGTTGCGACGGAACACAACACCGAACCCGGTGCCATGCCGGGGCGCGAGATTGTGCTGCGCGATGCACGCGGTGGGTTGATTGGGCGTGGCATCTCGCAGCGGCTGCCCGAGCAGCCGATGGCATTTCGGCTCGAGCTAGACAACGGCCAGACCTTCCAGTTGGAGATGGCACCGCGCCCCCATCGTCCCGAGCGTCCCGGCCCGATTGCATTTTGGATGCGCCCGCCCTTGGGTTTTGTGTGGATGCTGGCACTGGTCGGGCTGGCCGTGGCGGTGGCGGTGTTTCCCATCATCCGGCGGTTGATGCTGCGCTTAGAAGTGCTGCAACGCAGCGTTCAGCGCTTGGGCGAGGGCGATTTGTCGGCCCGTGTGCCAGTGCAAGGGCACGACGAAGTGGCCGACTTATCGCGCCAATTCAACGCAGCAGCAGCGCGCATTGAAGCACTGGTGCAGTCGCACAAATCGCTGTTGGCCAACGCCTCGCACGAGTTGCGCTCGCCGCTGACGCGTATCCGCATGGGGTTGGAGCTGATGGGCACTGCTGCGCCCGCCCCGGCGTTTCGCGCCGAGATTTTGCACAACATTGCCGAACTCGATCAGTTGGTCGATGAGATTTTGCTGGCCAGCCGCCTCGATGCCCATGAAGCCGACATTGGCAGCATTGAACTGATCGACTGCGTTGGGTTGGCAGCAGAAGAGTGCGCCCGCGTCGATGCCGACCTTGATGCCAGCACCGATGCCTTGGAAGTCGCTGGCGTAGCCAAGTTGCTGCGCCGGGCACTGCGCAATTTGCTAGAAAATGCCCGCCGCTACAGCCAAGGCGACATTACCGTCGTACTGCGCCGCAGCGGGGATATGGCCGAAGTGCGCGTCTGCGACCAAGGCCCCGGCGTACCGCAGGCGCTGCGCGAACGCATTTTTGAGCCGTTTTTCCGGCTGCCCGGTGCCAGCGAGCGTGCTGGGGGCGTGGGTTTGGGGCTGGCGCTGGTACGCTCGATTGCACAGCGCCACCAAGGCAGCGTACATTGTGAAGACCACAACGGCACTGGCGCTTGCTTTGTGCTGCGCTTGCCACTGCACCATGGTGCAGCACCTTCATTCGACCACCGTATTGCTTCGTAAGGCCCCCATGACGCTCCTCACACACTCGCGTCTTTCAGCCCGTTTTGGCCTGACCACCCCGATAGCACTGGCACCCATGGCTCTGGCCTCGGGTGGAGCGCTGGCCGGGGCCTGCGCCCGCGCTGGTGCGCTCGGTTTGGTGGGGGGCGGTTATGGTGACTTGGCGTGGACACAGCGCGAATACACTTTGGCGCTGCAAGCGGCCAACACTGGGCGCATTGGCTGCGGTTTTATTACTTGGAAACTGGATGAAGACGCTAGCGCCCTGGATTGGTTGCTGGACTTGCCCGCCGCCCAGCGTCCGCGCGCGGTGATGTTGTCGTTTGGCGATCCACGCCCCTACGCTGGGCGCATTGCCGCCAGCGGCGCAGCGCTGATTTGCCAAGTCCAGTGCATGGCGCAGGTGCCCCAAGCCATCGAAGCGGGTGCTGCGGTGATCGTGGCGCAGGGGGCCGAGGCCGGCGGACACGGCTTGAATGCGCTCAATGGCCGGGCCACCCTGACCTTTGTCCCTGAGCTGGCCGACTGGCTGGCTGTTCATGCGCCCGAAACCCTGCTGCTGGCCGCAGGTGGTATTGCCGATGGCCGCACGCTGGCGGCGGCGCTGGTGCTGGGGGCCGATGGTGCATTGGTTGGCTCGCGCCTGTGGGCTACGCAAGAGAGTTTGGCACCACAAGGTGCCAAAGAACTGGCGGTGCAAACCGGCGGCGATGGCACAGCGCGCAGTGCTGTGTTTGACATCTTGCGCCGCAAGAGCTGGCCGCTACCGTACGACTTTCGGGCCATTCGCAACCCGTTGCACCGGCAATGGGAAGACCGTATCGATGCCCTGCGCGCTGACCCCGAAGCGGCCCGGGCTGTCTACGATGCTGCGGTGGCTGCTGGCGACTTTGATGCCGCCCACGCTACCGTGGGCGAGGCGGTGGGTTTGATTCACGACCTGCCCGGTGCGGGCGATTTGCTCGGGCAGATAGTTGCACAGGCACGCGCCCGGTTAACGCGCGCTTGAAGGCGGTGCGTGCAGCGCGGCAAACACCAGCATCACCATGAACAGGTAAAACATATTGCCGCTGTTGTGCGCTAAAAATGCTTGCGTTAGGCCAAAGCCCACATAGAGCACCGGCAGTGCCAAACCGACCAGCCGCAGCGCCAGTGCCGTGCCTTCGGGCGCTTGGGTCTGGACTTGCAGCCGCCGCTGCGTCGGCCAAAAGATGAACCACGGCACGGCGTACAGCAGCAGCAGGGCCAGCACCCCGGCCACGCCGCGCTTGACGAACAAATCGAGCACCTCGTTGTGGCCGTGGTCAAACTGTAATACCGAAGGATGGGCCAGCCCCGCAGCGACCCGGCGCTGCTTTTCTGCGGCGTAGCCTGTGCGTCCCCAGCCCGTCCATGGGCGGTCGCACCCCATCGACCACGCCAACTGCCAGTGATCGAGCCGTTGCCCGACCGACGTTTCAGCCTGACCCGCACGGGCATACTCTTGCGCTTCGGCCCGTGCCACCTCCCAACGCTGCCACAACTGTGGCCCCTGCAGCACGAGGGCGGCGACAACACCTGTCAAACACAGCCCGGCCACACGCACCAGCATGGCCCGGTGTCCTGAGCGCCACAACAGCACGCCCCACAATGGCACACTCAGCGCCAGCGCCAGCCAGCCGCCACGCGACAGCGATAGCAGCGAACCCAGCAGTCCCAGCAGCATGGCCAAAGCCATTGCTGCCACCTGCCAGCGGCGCCAGTGGGTACCCAAAACGCACAGCACCAAACCGCACATGACACCCAGAGCCAAACTCAGGTTGCCATACTGGATCGCATTGGTAAATCCGGCCACACGCCCCACGCCCAAAAATCCGGCTTGGTAGATGGCCAGCAGCCCACTACCGGCGCTACCTACGGCCAGCCCACACCACAGGCTTGTGGCTCGGGGTGGATAGGCCAGTAAATAAAACAAACAGGGCAGAGCCGCAAAGTACTTGGCAGCGCGATCAAGGTTGCGCAGGCCGCCAGCGCCATCCAAGTCAAGCGCCCACACCACCCCCATAAAGGCAATGCTGCCCGCCAGCCACCATGCGTTGCTTGAAGCGACTGGACGGCGCAGCCACAGGCCTGCGCTGGCAGCACTGCACAGCAGTAGCAGCAGTGCCCCCCAAGAATAGCCCGATGGCAACCACAGCGCCAAGCCAGGCACCATGAAGGCGGCCAGAGCTGAAAGCTGCTCTAACCGAGGGCGTAGGGTCTTCAACGGCCCACCCGATCGGTTAAGGTCTCGCGGTCATAAAACAAGGCGGCATACCGAAAAAAGGCTTCGAGCGCGACGCACAGGCAATATAAAAAACCAGCGCCGCCACACAAAAAACCTAGCCGCAGCACATAGAGGCGCAAAAACATCGCACCACCTGCCAGCAGGCCACGCACCACGCCACCGCGCTGGCCGCCTTGGGCGGCACGTTTGGCGGCCCCGAGTTGGGCGTATTGGGTCATTTTCTCAAGGCTAGCGCGAACACTGCTGCGTGAGTGGTGCAAAAGCGGAGTGCGCATGATTTGGCGCGGAACATGGCTATCGCGCAGCACCGCTTGCTCGTGCACTACGCCTTTCCAGCCCTGAATTTGGTCGCGCCGAAACAGGCGTTCGACCTTGGTACTGGCGCGCAAATAACGCAACTCGCGGCCAAAAGCCACCATGCGCCAGCGGACTTGCCACACCGATTGCGAACCTGAACGTACAACAGCTTGCAACTCTTG
Source organism: Burkholderiaceae bacterium (assembly GCA_019751915.1). GTDB lineage: Bacteria > Pseudomonadota > Gammaproteobacteria > Burkholderiales > Burkholderiaceae_C > Simplicispira. The sequence continues at coordinate 112,997 of JAIEMS010000019.1, read as the reverse complement.
CTGAAATTCCGGCGACATGACCTCGTCGGCATCCAGAAAAAAAACGTAGTCGGTTTGCACATGGGCCAGTTGGCGCGTGCGCTGTACGGCGAAGCCTTGCCAGTCAGCCTCGACAAACACCTGTGCCCCGGCAGCGCGCGCACGCGCCACGGTGTCGTCGGTGCTGCCACTATCGACCACCTGTAGATGGTCGGCAAAAGACGCGCTGCGCAGACAAGCGTCGATGCAGTGCGCTTCGTTGTGGGTCAGAACCGCGACGGTCAGCGTAGGTGTGGGCGCTGGCGCGTTGCCAGAGACCACCGGGGACATCAGTGCCCGTGGTGGACGTGCTCTCCCGCCTTCAGGCGGTACACCGTGCCACAGTACGGGCACTTGCCTTCACCGGTGTGGGCCACATCCAAATACACCTTGGGGTGGCTGTTCCAAAGCTCCATTTTGGCCTTGGGATTGGGGCAGAAAACCCCGCCTTGGCCGTTCAAATCTTTGGCCAGCAGTTCAATCGCAGCGTTTGACATGATTAGACTTTGGTGAGCCAGTGGGCATATTGAGGGTTGCGGCCATTAACGATGTCAAAGAAGGCCGTTTGGATTTTTTCGGTCAGAGGGCCACGGCTGCCCGTGCCAATCTCGATGCGGTCGAGTTCGCGGATCGGAGTGACTTCGGCGGCTGTGCCGGTAAAGAAGGCTTCGTCGGCGATGTACACCTCGTCGCGGGTGATGCGCTTTTGCACCACTTCAATGCCCAAATCTTTGGCAATAGCAAAAATAGTGTTGCGCGTGATGCCGTTCAAGGCACCTGCTGACAAGTCAGGGGTGTAGATGACACCATTCTTGATGATGAAAACGTTCTCGCCCGAGCCTTCCGAGACAAAACCGCTGCTATCGAGCAGCAGTGCTTCATCGTAGCCATCGTCGGTGGCTTCAGAGTTGGCAAGGATAGAGTTGGTGTAGTTGCTCACCGCCTTGGCTTGCGTCATGGTGATATTGACGTGGTGGCGCGTAAAGCTGCTGGTCTTGACGCGGATGCCACGGGTCATGCCTTCTTCGCCCAAGTAAGCACCCCAAGCCCAAGCAGCGGCCATGACGTGGATGGTGTTGTTTTTGGGCGAGACACCGAGCTTTTCGGAGCCAATCCAGACCAGCGGACGGATGTAGCCGCTCTCGAGTTTGTTTTCGCGGATGACGGCCTTGTGCGCTTCGTTGATCTCTTCTTTGCTGAAGGGCACCTTCATCCGCAAAATTTTGGCGCTGTTGAACAGTCGGTCGGTGTGGTCTTCGAGGCGAAAAATCGCTGGGCCGTCGGCGGTTTTGTAAGCACGAACCCCCTCAAAGACCCCGCAGCCGTAGTGCAGTGTATGGGTCAGCACGTGGATCTTGGCTTCGCGCCAATCGACCAGCTGACCGTCCATCCAGATCTTGCCATCACGGTCAGATATCGGGGAGATTACGGGGCTCATGGAATGTCCTTTGGGTTGCAGGGGTTCGCAAAGCCTGCGATTTTACGGCGCGGTGGGCCGTTTTTAAATCAACCTAAGCTGCGCACGACTTCCATGGCTTCATCAACACGCTCGACAGCATGGATGGTGAGGCCTGCAATGGGCTTTTTGGGGGCATTTGCCTTGGGTACGACTGCAACGCTAAAACCTAATTTGGCCGCTTCTTTGAGCCGCTCTTGGCCGCGTGGTGCCGGGCGCACTTCACCGGCCAGCCCGACTTCGCCAAACGCTAAAAAGCCCTTGGGCAGTGGTCGGCCACGCAAACTAGAGGTAATTGCCAACATGACTGCCAAGTCGGCGGCTGGTTCGCTGATACGCACGCCGCCCACAGCATTGACAAACACATCCTGATCGGCGCTGGCAACACCCGCATGGCGATGCAGCACCGCCAGCAACATAGCCAAGCGATCCCGGTCTAAGCCGACCGACAAGCGCCTAGGACTAGGGCCAGCGCTATCGACCAAGGCTTGGATTTCAACCAACAAAGGCCGAGTACCTTCGAGCGTGACCAGTACGCAACTGCCCGGCACTGGCTCGCTGTGCTGGCTCAGGAAGATGGCGCTGGGGTTGGTGACACCCTTGAGTCCTTTTTCGGTCATGGCAAAAACACCGATTTCATTGACGGCACCGAAGCGATTTTTGATCGCGCGCACCAACCGAAAACTGCTGTGCGTGTCGCCCTCGAAATACAGCACCGTATCGACCATGTGCTCCAACACGCGCGGCCCGGCCAGTGCCCCTTCTTTCGTGACATGGCCCACCAGCACCACGGCCACTCCGGTGGCCTTTGCCATGCGCGTCAGGTGGGCGGCGCATTCGCGTACTTGCGCTACCGAACCGGGTGCTGAAGTCAGCTGATCCGAATAGACCGTTTGGATCGAATCAATCACCGCCACAGCGGGCTGCGTTGCTTCGATGGTGGCCAAAATCTTTTCTAATTGAATTTCGGCCAGCACATTGACTTGGCTGTGGTCTAGCCCTAAGCGGCGTGAACGCAATGCTACCTGTGCGCCGCTTTCTTCGCCCGTCACGTACAGCGTGGGCAGACCGGCGCGCTGGTAGGCATCGAGCGCTTGCAATAGCAGGGTCGATTTGCCAATGCCCGGATCGCCGCCAATCAGTACCACCCCGCCTTCGACGATGCCGCCCCCCAGCACCCGATCGAGTTCGTCCATGCCGCTGGGAGTGCGGGCAATGTCGGTGGCCTCAATCGCCGACAGCGGCGTGACCGGCTGTGCTTGGGCCAAGCCTTGGTGCTGCGCGCCGCTGTAGCGGTTTTTGCCTGCGCCTGTGTCCGCAATGGATTCGATCAGCGTGTTCCAAGCACCGCAGGCCGGGCACTTGCCCAACCATTTGGGGCTGGTTCCAGCGCATTCGGTGCAGGTGAAGAGCGTTTTTTCTTTGGCCATGAGGGTTAGCTTTTTAGGCTGTGGAATGGTAAGTACACTGGCACAAACTTGTACAACAGCCATGCGCGAAGTTGTCCATTGCCTGTCAGTGGAGCGTAAACCATGAGAAACCCAGACGATTATCCCTTCGAGATTCGCCCCTTGACGGCTGCCGAAAGCGGCGGTTTTTTGATTCCGTACCCGGATTTTTCCGAGTGCATCTCTGATGGCGAGACGATCGACGAGGCCATCACCAACGGCCACGACGCGTTGGCGAGCACTATCGCTGCGCTAGAAGCGAAGGGGTTCCCCGTGCCCGCGCCCAACGGCGGCGGCGTGGCCTCTGGCAAGTTTGTCGCCCGCGTGCCAAAGACAACACACGCCCAACTTGTCACAGTTAGCTTTTTATTGAGAAGAGAAGGTTGCCCATAATAAATCTTAACCGAGCACATCGTTATAAAGCAGCGTCGATAATATTTTACTATATGTAGAAATTACGATTCGGTACTACAGGCTGGAGTACCTTAGGCACACTACGTTACGTGGCTGATTGAGTAATTTATGAGGTGAAGATGCAGTTTTTTGCATAGCTTAGAAGTAACGGTAAAATAAAAGCATTGCTTCTTCCTATGAAAGGTGTAGTATGCACCGATTTTGGTGCATACTGTACGTTAGATAACCTATTTCAAAGGTGATTTCATGCCTCGTCGATTAAATTCAATTTTTGAGTGCTTAAAACATTTGGAAAAATCAATCCAGATTCAATCAATAGGAATATTGAATAAAAAATATTTGCTTAGAGTATTTTCTTTGGGAGGAATTTGGAAGCTCTAATTGTATTATTCAGCCATATAAAAGAAACGATGGTTTAGGGTTTTGCCTATTAGCAAAAAACGAACCTCTTCCAGAGCAAGGGAAAGCAAAATTGAATTTTCTTGTCATAAAGCCAGGCAAGTCAATAGCTGTATTCAGGCTTGACCGCACTCCTACAGAACATCCTGACTTTGACTCTCATGAATATGGTTACTTTATAAAATTACAGAGTAAAGAATTTGTTAAGTTGTTTTTTGGTTCAGCACAAAGCAGAGCCAGCAAAACAAAAAAATTCATATATTAGCAAACTCCCAACTAATTGTTGAAAAATATAACTGTGCAGTCAAGCCGACCCGCCTTCGGCGGGAGGCTTACCTATTCTGTTAGCCATCTGGAGCCATTAGTGATGTATGATCCGCAACAAATTAAGAACACTGCATTTAGCTTTTTCGTCGGTGCTGACAGGTGCTTTGAGCAGAGACCCTTGCCAATCGGCCAATTTGAAATGCCCTTGGCCCCAGCCATAGTGTGCACTGCATTCGGAATTGAGCTTTGTCTTAAAGCAATCATTGCCATTGAAAATGGAAAAGCTACCGGGCATGATTTACTAAAACTGTTCATCAAACTCTCGAAAGAATCTAAAACTGCCTTAGCTTCTGCGCTATCTCTCGATGAAATAGAGCTGCTAAATGAAATCGGCTCTATTTCTAGAGCGTTCGTCGAATGGCGCTACATTTATGAGAGTCAATCGGCAAATATTGACGTTAACTTTCTGCGACGGCTTGCTAGCGAAGTCTCTCGCCTTCTTGAATCAATGGCTAATCTACCATTCAACACCGACGGCGCGACAAGTCGTGCTGTTGGTTAATTCAGCCACGTAGCCACGTAGCCACGTAGTAGCCACGTAGTAGCCACGTAGTAGCCACGTAGTAGCCACGTAGTAGCCACGTAGGTTGGGTTATTTTTAACCCAACATTTCATATATTCACGACCAATTTAAATTAAGTTAACGATGTGATGCCGCACAATCTCGCAGATACAAATTGATGGATAGGCCGCATGATTCTGAAAAACTGGTGTCAGACCCCGGTTTTTCCTTTGCATCTGCGAACTTTACTTCGTTGGCAGGTGTTGCGCTTCAGACTTGAATCCGCCAAATCCATACGCATCAAAGCTAAAGAAACCGGCATTCCATACCAGAGCCTTATCAACCTGTATCTGCGTAACCTTAGTCCTTTAAAACTCCAACTATGCAAAGCTCTTGCCAGTTCAATCCCGGTTTTCGTCTCTCGGCGCTTGACTGCATCGTCGTACTATTGGGTGCAGTGGGCGCGGGCTGGTCATACCGAATGGATGCACCCCTCGGGTTGGCAATTGCCTTCACTGTGGGCCACTTCTTTCTGTTCTGCAATATTGTGCGTATGGCACGCCCAAGGGAGCTTATTTGGGCAGGTGCTTTCGTTGTTCTTTCTACCGCATCAGCACTCAATGGCGCACCTTCTTGGAGCCAAACTTTTTTTGCTTCATTGGCGATCACCTGCATTTTGGTGGCTTTGGAATTGCGAAGCCCGTCATACCACGGCATCCTTTGGCAAAAAATCAATCCAAACCTCAGAGTTTGGTGGCAAGCGCACCAAGAAACTCTTTCATGAGCCTTGCTTTCGAAATTCATTGCCATAGCCGAATCAACGTTTATCCAATTTTGTCGCCACCAAACACAAAACCCGTCTCAAGGACGGGTTTTGCAGGGTCAGAGGCGCGCTGCGCCGGCGTACGGCGGTTTAGGCTGCAGTCAGCCAGTACCCTGAGTTGAAGGGGCTGCTCATGCGCAGCGCCAGCGGAGAGATGTCCACCAGCTTATCGGTGGGCATTTTCTCGGCCACTTCAGTCGGGACTTCAATGCCTTGCACTGCTGCTGGGGCGGGCACAGATGCACCGCTAGCCTCGTTCGCCCGTTCTGCCTGGCTGTTGGACGCAGAACGGGCTACAGAAAAGAATAAAAGCAACGAAACGCTATTTTTCGGTCGGCCCAGTAGTCGGCAGCATCGCGGAAAATATCCAGCAATTGCTCACGCGCTTCTTTGTCAAACTTGGCTGTCGCCGGAATTTGTTCCAGCACAACGACAAAGCCAGGCTGGGGGCCAGACTTGTGCAGGGGGTCGGTCATGCAGTCGTATAGCGCATCAAAATTCTTGCCGAAATGGGCCGGAAAGGTAAATTGCTGGGCGATGAGATCCAGCACATCTTGCTTAGACTGTGCATGGGCTAGGTTGGCGTAAAGAAAATGGTTCCCCAAGGCAGCGGCCGCTTCTTGCAGGTCTTGCACGCGAAACGCGCGAATGGACTGCACGATGTTGGCACGCACTGCGCGCAGGGGAGAGTCTTGATCCTTACGAAGTGGCATATCCATCTCCGCTTCTCTTTCTTAAAGTCCAAAAAATTCGGTCACACAGGGAAAGCCAAAATCACTGCGGTGCAGGTTATTGAACAATTTCCCGAAAACTGCTGTAGTGGTCATCGGTGTAATAACAGGCATCCGGTACCTGAGGCTTGCCACCGCACACAATGCGCCGGGCACCGCGGTCGCGGCTGCCTGGAGTTTTGACGGTGTACTCGCGGTAGTAGCCACGCTTTTGTGCTGGCAAAATTCTCTCGCGGTTACCAAAAACTACACCGTCTTTGTCATAAGGAAACGGGCCACCCTCAAGAATCAGGGCATAGGTCTTGCGCCCTTGGGGCGGCAGGTCGGCCATAGCGACGGTGCTTGTGCTGTTTGCGGCTGGCGCACCACGCGCCTGCACAAGGACTGGCGCAAACACAAAAGTGGCACCCAGAACACACACAAATCCTGCCTTGCACACCTGGCTGGCGAGGGCTTTCAGCATTGAATACACCTTTCGGAAATCACGGGTTTACCCGAAATTTCAAGGCGCTAGTGTGACGCAAAGCCTACCAAAATGCAAGTGCCTGCCCTTGATACGGGCAGGCACTTTGGGCTTTTTTCGAGACTTCGTTAGCGTTGCACGTTGGCATCGGCCACGGTCAGTGCTGTCATGTTGACAATCCGGCGCACGGTGGCGCTGGCGGTCAAGATATGCACTGGCTTGGCAGCACCCAGCAGCACTGGGCCGATGGCAATGTTGCCGCCTGCGGCGGTTTTGAGCAGGTTGTACGAAATATTGGCCGCATCAATGTTGGGCAGCACCAGCAAGTTGGCATCGCCGATCAGTGCGCTGTGGGGCATGATGGTGGCACGCGATTTGCCATCGAGTGCCACGTCACCGTGCATTTCGCCATCGACTTCCAGCCAAGGCGCTTGCGCTTGCAGCAGTTGCAGCGTATCGCGCATCTTGATGGCGCTGGGCTGGTTGCTGCTACCAAAGTTGGAGTGGCTCAACAGTGCCGCCTTGGGTTTGATACCAAAGCGCATCATCTCCTCGGCGGCCATGACGGTGATTTCGGCCAATTGTTCTGCCGTGGGGTCGTAATTGACGTGGGTATCGACCAAAAACACTTGGCGGTCGGGCAGCAGCAAGCCGTTCATGCACGCATAGGTCGCTACGCCAGCGCGTTTGCCAATGACCTGATCAATGTAGTTCAGGTGCATTGGGTTGGTGCCCCAAGTGCCGCAAATCAGGCCATCGACATCGCCGTTGTGCAGCAGCATGGCACCAATGAGCGATAGGCGGCGGCGCATTTCGATCTTGGCAATCGGTTCGGTGATGCCTTTGCGCTCGGTCAGGCGGTGGTAGGTCTGCCAGAAGTCGCGGTAGCGGTGGTCTTGCTCGACATTAACAACGTCGTAATCGATTCCTTCTTTCAGGCGCAGACCAAAAGTTTCGATACGTTGGGCAATGACCGGGGGGCGGCCAATCAGGGTTGGGCGGGCAATTTTCTCGTCGACAACGATCTGGGCTGCGCGCAGTACGCGCTCTTCTTCGCCCTCGGCGTAGGCCACGCGCTTTTTCGCTGCGGCCTTGGCCACCGTGAAAATCGGCTTCATCATCGTGCCCGAGGCATAGACAAAGGTTTGCAGATGGTCGCGGTAGGCATCCATGTCGGCAATGGGGCGCAGGGCAACGCCGCTGTCGGCAGCTGCTTGGGCCACTGCCGGAGCGATTTTCATCATCAACCGGGGGTCAAAGGGCTTCGGAATCAAATACTCTGGGCCAAAGGCCAGTGGCTCGCCAACGTAGGCTGCGGCCACCACTTCGCTTTGCTCGGCTTGGGCCAGCTCGGCAATGGCATGGACTGCGGCAATTTCCATCTCCATCGTGATGGTCGATGCGCCCGCATCGAGTGCACCGCGAAAAATGTACGGAAAACACAGGACGTTATTGACCTGATTGGGGTAGTCCGAGCGCCCCGTGGCAATGATGGCATCGTCGCGCACGGCTTTGACATCTTCAGGCTGAATTTCGGGGTTGGGATTGGCCAGCGCAAACACCAAGGGGCGCTCGGCCATTCTTTTGACCATGTCTTGCTTGAGGACACCGCCTGCCGACAGGCCCAAAAATACGTCGGCCCCTTCGATGACTTCGCTCAGGGTGCGTTGGTCGGTTTTTTGCGAAAAAACAATTTTGTCCGCGTCCATCAGTTCGGTGCGGCCTTCATAGACCACGCCGGCCAAATCGGTCACCCAGATGTTCTCGCGCGGGATGCCCAGTTTGACCAACAGGCCCAAGCAGGCCAGCGCCGCAGCGCCTGCGCCCGAGGTCACGAGCTTGATTTTTTTCGGGTCTTTGTTGGCCACTTTCAGGCCGTTGATGATGGCCGCACCGACGACGATGGCGGTGCCGTGCTGGTCGTCGTGAAAGACCGGGATCTTCATGCGCTCGCGCAGCTTGCGCTCGACGTAAAAGCAGTCGGGTGCTTTGATGTCTTCGAGGTTGATGCCGCCAAAGGTCGGCTCGAGGGCAGCAATGATTTCGACCAGTTTTTCAGGGTCTTTCTCGTTGATTTCGATGTCGAACACATCGATCCCAGAGAATTTTTTGAACAAAACGCCCTTGCCTTCCATCACGGGCTTGCTCGCCAGTGGGCCAATGTCGCCCAAACCCAGCACGGCGGTGCCGTTGGTGATGACACCGACCAAGTTGCCTCGGCTGGTGTATTTGAAGGCGGCGTTGGGATCTTTGACGATTTCTTCGCACGGCGCAGCCACGCCGGGCGAGTAGGCCAGCGCTAGGTCATGCTGGTTGACCATTTGTTTGGTCGGGGCAATGGCAATTTTGCCGGGCTTGGGAAACTCGTGGTATTCCAGCGCGGCGCGGCGCAATTCGGCTTTTTTTTCAGGTGAATTGGCCATAGTGGGGTCAGGCATCGAGCATCTCCAGCAGGTGGTGGAGCGGACGGTGCGCTGGTTTTTGCCAAGGATGCACCGTTGGCTCCCATGAGGGGACGCAGATTGTAGGCCTGTCGCTGCTGTTGTGCTTGCCCCTTGGCACGCTAGGGCAGACAATGGCAGAGACTCTTTCCAATTCATCCGGAGCATTGCCATGCTGCGTATTTCGTCTCCTTCGGCTGCATTTTCGGGTTTGCAGGCAGCCCAGTTGCGCTCCAGTGTTGCCGCGCACAACGTTGCCAACCTGAACACCACCGACTTCAAGCGCCAGAGCGTGGTGCAGCAGGCACAGACCGGCGGCGGTGTCAGCGCTGCGGTGCAAACGGCGACCCAAGCGGGATCGAACTTGGCGCACGATGTGGTCGAGCAAATCTCGGCCACTTACGCCTTCAAGGCCAGCGCACAGGTTTTTCGCAGCCAAAGTCGCATGCTCGGTGCGCTGCTGGACGAAAAAGCCTAAAAATTCGCTTTCGTTCTGTGCATGCGTCTGGGGTTTTGCTGCAACCGAGCACCGCTTGGGATGCCTCAACCCGGCGCTATGATGATTCTTCCTTTTTAACCCCTCGACGCAACCGGGAGCACGCATGGCCCTCTTCGATTTCATCAAGAAACAGTTCATTGACATTCTCCAATGGACGGAGGATGGCGACGGCACGCTGGCGTGGCGTTTTCCGATGCAGGACATGGAAATCCAGAACGGCGGCACGCTGGTGGTGCGTGAGTCGCAGATGGCGGTGTTTGTCAACGAGGGACAGGTGGCCGATGTTTTTGCCCCCGGCACTTACAAGCTGACCACGCAGACCTTGCCGGTGCTGACCTATCTGAAAAATTGGGACAAGCTGTTTGAGTCGCCCTTCAAGAGTGATGTCTATTTTTTCAGCACCCGCCAGCAGATTGACCAAAAGTGGGGCACGCCCCAGCCCATCACCATCCGCGACAAGGACTTTGGCGCGGTGCGCCTGCGCGCTTTTGGCAACTACGCTTTTCGCATTGCCGACCCTAAGCTGTTTCATACCGAAATCTCAGGCACACGGGCCGAATACACAGTGGCCGAACTCGACGGCCAGTTGCGCGGCTTGGTGCTGCAAAACATCAGCAATGCCATTGCCGGTAGCGGCTTGCCCTTTCTCGATTTGGCCGCCAATCAGGTGATGTTTGCCGATGCGCTGGCCAAAGAGCTGCAACCAGCGTTTGCCAAGCTGGGCTTGCAGTTGGAAAATTTGACGGTGCAGAACCTATCGCTGCCCGAAGAGTTGCAAAAAATACTCGACCAAAAAATTGGCATGGGCATGGTCGGCAACGATATGGCCAAGTTCATGCAGTACCAAACGGCACAGGCTATCCCGAAGTTTGCCGAAGTGGCCGGCCAAGGCGGTGGTGGTGGCGTGGCAGGCGATGCCATGGGCTTGGGCGCGGGCATGGCGATGGGCCAGTTGCTGGCGCAGAACCTGCAAAGTGGTTTGGGGGGCCTGCACAGCAACGCGGCTCCGGCAGCAGCGCCGACTGCGGCCCCAGTGGGCATCTCGCCCGATGACATCATGGCGACGCTCGAAAAGCTCGCTGACCTCAAAGGCAAGGGCATCCTGACGCAAGAGGAATTTGATGCCAAAAAATCCGAGTTGCTGAAAAAGCTGGTTTAGTGCCTGTTATTTTTGCTATTAAATTTATAGCTGCAAATGCTTGGTATACAAGCGCTAGAGGCCTAAAATACCCTTAAAATATCCCCCAGCGCTCCGCCGGGACTGCTCCACGACGCACCACGCCCGATGGCCACCCAATCACCCCAGCGCAGCTACCGCGCACCATGCCCCGGCTGCGGCGCGCCGGTGGAGTTTCGCAGCGCCCAATCGACCCACGCTGTCTGCGCTTACTGCCAAAGCACCGTGGTACGCAGCGGCGATGTGCTCCAGCGCATGGGCAAGATGGCCGAGTTGTTTGACGACCACAGCCCGCTGCAACTCATGGCAAGTGGGCGCATCGCCCTCGATGGCAAAGACAAGCCCTTTACCCTGATTGGTCGCCTGCAATACAAGGGCGAGACGGGGACGTGGACAGAGTGGAACGCCATTTTTGACGATGGCAGCACCGCCACGCTGGGGGAAGACAACGGCGCTTACGTCTTTACCCGCAGTGTCGATGCCGGGCGCGAGTTGCCCGAGGCCGCGCGTTTTCGCGTCGGCATTACCACGGCCATCAATGGCAAGCCCTACAGCGTAGCCTCGAACGTGCAGGCCGCGTTGATGTCGGCCCAAGGCGAGTTGCCCAAACTGCCGCCGCTGGGCCAGCCGTTTGCCGTGGTCGAGCTGCGCAGCGAAGATGGCGAGGTGCTCTCTATCGACTATGGCAGTACCCCTGCACACGTCGAGCGCGGTCGTGCCGTGCAGTTGGAAGAATTGCAACTCAAGGGTTTGAAAGACGAATCGACCAAAGAAGAAAAAGGCCGCCAGTTCAACTGCCCGCATTGCGGCGCGCCGGTGCAGGTCAAACTCGAAAACACCCAGAGCCTGACGTGTCCGTCGTGCAGCAGCATCATCACGCTCGATGCGGGTGTGGGCGGTGAGCTGCGCCATGCCCTGCAACACGAGCCGGTGCAGCCGCTGATTGCGCTGGGCAGTTTGGGCCAACTCGAGGGGGTAGAGTGGCAAGTGGTGGGGTTTCAGCACCGTGTTGGTCAAGAGCCGGGCGACGACGAACAGTTTGGCTGGAGCGAATACCTGCTTTATCACCAAAAGCGTGGTTTTTCATTTCTGGTCGATGCCGAGGATGGCTGGAGTCTGGTGCGCCCGGCCACCGGTGCGCCCAAGCTCTCTGGCACGGGCAAAACTGCCACCTACTTGGGCGGCAAATACACGCTGCAATACAGCTACAACGCCGAAACCACCTACGTGCTGGGGGAGTTTTATTGGCCGGTCGAACGCGGCCAAAAAACCTTCAACAGCGACTTTTCCAGCGCCAAAGGCTTGCTATCGATGGAGCAAACGCCGCAGGAAGTGACGTGGTCGTATGGCAGCAAGCTCTCTAGCGGTACGGTGGCTGCGGCCTTCAAGCTCGACGACAAAAAAGACCTGCTGGAGCGCCAAGATGCTGCGCCGCTGTCGGGTGGCTCGGGGCTAGGCTGCGGCACGTTGATTGTCATTGCCATCATCTTGATCATTTTGTTATTGCTGATGAGCAACTGTTCAGGCTCTTCGGGTAGCAGTGGACGCAGTTCGGGCGGCTCGTTTGGTGGCTTTTCCAGTGGCGGCGGCCACAAGTAACTTTAATTTTGAAAGGAATTCACCATGGGCATCGAATGGCTGCGGCCTGGCGCATTTTTTAGTTCCATCTTGTTTGCACTGATTGGCGTGGTAGTGTTTTGGGTCAGCTTCGTCATCATCGACAAAATCACCCCATACGACCTGTGGGCTGAGATTGTCGAAAAGCAAAACAAGGCCTTGGGCATGGTGGTCGCCGCTATGTGTTTGGGCATTAGCATCATTGTGGCAGCGGCGATTCATGGCGGGTGAGCGGCACAAACTACATCGAATTGCACGTTTGTGCGTACTGTTTTTTGTGGCTGTGGCTTAGTTCCTCTTACGGGGTCAGCCTACTTTGATTGTTTTGTACAGATATTCCAAGCCCGTTGACGAGAAAGTCGTTCCCCCTGCCGCGCACAGGAAACCAAAAAATTCATCCCTCCAAGGAGCCCCCCTTATGACCAGCAGTCTGCGCGCACGCCTGACGCTTTTTAGTATCGTCATCACCGCCATTTCTTTGTTGGTGCTCACAGGCGCAACGCTGTGGATGGTGCGCGATCACCTCCTCAGTGCCCAAGACCAACGCATGGGGCAACTGACAAACCTTCACGCCGCCGACCTAGCAGCAATGGTTCAGGACAAGCGTAAAGCCACCAGCGCCATTAAAGCGGCTGTGAGCACGGTGCAAGACCCTTCGGCTCCGGCACCCGATCCGATCCCGATGCTCAAGGTCATCAAAGAGGCGGGCGGACTCGATGGCGCGTTCTTCGTCTATTCAGACAAGCGTTTCGCCTTCATCCGCAAAATGCCTGCGGACTTCGATGGTACCCAGCGCCCTTGGTACAAGCAGGCAGTGGCAACCGGCGGTTCCATCTTGACCGCGCCCTACATCGACATGATTTACAAAAAGCTCACCTTCGCCTTTGCCGAGCCGGTGATGCACAACGGCCAAGTGATTGCGGTGGTCGGCTCGAACATGACCATCGACAGCATCAACCGCACCGTCGCTAACATTCGCCCCACCGACAAAAGCTTTGCCTTTTTGATCAATGACGAGGGCAAAATTCTGGCTTACCCCAAGGCCGATTTGGTGCTCAAGCCGGTATCGGACATTGCGTCCAGCCTCAGTACCGAACTGGTTCAGCAATTGACCCGTCAGGGCGGTTATGCCAAGGTTGCCATTGATGGTGCTGAACACATGCTCTATGCGTCCAAGGTCGAAGGCACCCCTTGGATGTTGGCCATCGGTGTGGACTACAACGAAGCCATGCAGCCACTGCACCGGCAGTTGCAAGTGGCGACCCTCATTGCCGTGCTGTGCATACTGGCCGCTATCGTGGTGGTGAAAGCCGTGGTCGGTAGCCAGCTACAGCGCCTGACCCGTGTGCGCGACGCTCTGCAAGACATTGCCAGCGGCGAAGGCGATCTGACCCGGCGGATCGCCGACAGCGGCAACGATGAATTGACACACATTGCCAAAGCATTCAACCAGTTTGTGGACAAGATGGCCTCGGTGCTCCAGCAGATCGGCACGTCGTCCAATGCCGTGCGCATGGCTTCGCACGAAATTGCCAACGGCAACCAAGATTTGTCGATTCGCACGGAGCAGCAATCGAGTTCCCTGCAACAAACCGCGACCGCGATGGAGGAGTTGACCAGCACCGTGCAGCAAAATGCCGAAAATGCCCGTCAGGCCAACCAATTGGCCAGCGAGGCCTCGGACATTGCCGCCCACGGTGGACAGGTGGTCGGACAGGTGGTGCAAACCATGGGCGGCATTGACACGGCCTCGCGCAAGATTGTCGACATCATCAGCGTGATCGACGGCATTGCCTTCCAGACCAATATTCTGGCGCTCAATGCCGCAGTCGAGGCCGCACGCGCTGGCGAACAAGGTCGCGGCTTTGCCGTCGTTGCTTCTGAAGTGCGCACGCTGGCACAGCGCAGCGCCACTGCAGCCAAAGAGATCAAGGCACTGATCGACGATTCGGTGGTTCAAGTCAACGCCGGTAGCCAATTGGTACACGATGCTGGGGTGACGATGGACAAGGTGGTCGATAGCATCCGCCGTGTCAGTGCCATCGTGGCCGAAATCAGCGCCGCCAGCCAAGCGCAGAGCAACGGCATTGCCGGAGTGGGCCAGTCCGTGGCGCTGATGGACCAAAGCACGCAGCAAAATGCAACCTTGGTGGAGCAGGCTTCCGCCGCAGCCCAGTCGCTGCAACAACAAGCCAGCCAGCTGGCCGATGTGGTGGCGGGCTTCAAACTGTCCGAAGGGTCGTCCTCTGCGGTACAGGTGCCGCCACCGGTACGGCGTTTGCGTTGATGGGCGGCTCAAGCGTCGGCACCCCCTTTTTCATGGCCGATACCCAGACCCACCACCCCAACCCCCGTCCGATAGACATCGCCCTGCTCGCCAGCGTGTTCGTGGTGGCCGCTTGTGGCCTGCTGTACGAGTTGGCAGCGGGGGCGTTAGCGTCGTACCTGCTGGGCGACTCGGTGTTGCAGTTCTCGACCGTCATTGGCAGCTACTTGTTTGCCATGGGGGTGGGGTCGTGGCTGTCGCGTTATTTTGAGCGCCAGCTACCGGCGCATTTTTTGCGCATTGAGTTGATGGTCGCGCTGGTCGGCGGGGCGTTGCCAGCGACGCTGTTTATCGCCAATGCCTATGCGCCGGGGGCGTTTCGGGTGTTGCTCTACGGCATGGTGCTGCTGGTGGGGACGCTGGTGGGGCTAGAGATTCCGCTGGTGATGCGGATTTTGAAGCGCAACGTGGCACTGAAAGATTTGGTCTCGCAGGTGCTGACGTTTGATTATTTGGGAGCGCTGGCGGTGTCGCTGGCGTTTCCGTTGCTGCTGGTGCCGCACTTGGGGCTGATTCGCACCGGGTTGCTGTTTGGCTTGCTCAATGCGACCGTGGCATTGTGGGCGCTGTGGTTGTTTCGCCACGAGTTGCGCCGCTGGCGTGCCCATGCGCTGGCGTGTGCGCTGGTCATCGGTGCGCTGCTGGCCGGGGTGCTGGGCGCTGACCACATCACCACCTTTGCCGAAGACAAGTTCTACCAAGACCGCATTGTTTTTAGCGCCGCTTCGCCCTACCAGCGCATTGTCGTCACGCACGGCAAGGCCGGGCACCGTTTGTTTTTGAATGGTAATTTGCAGTTTGCCGAGCGCGACGAATACCGCTACCACGAGGCGCTGGTGCATCCGGCCATGGCGGCCCACGGCGCGCCCAAGCGGGTGGCGGTGCTGGGAGGGGGCGATGGCATGGCGGTGCGCGAGATGCTCAAATACCCCTCGGTCGAGTCGGTCACGCTGGTCGAGTTAGACCCGGCCATGACGCGCCTGTTTAGCCAAAACACCACCCTTGCGCGGCTCAACGGCGGCGCATTGCTGTCGCCCAAAGTGACGGTGGTCAATACCGATGCCTTTCAGTGGCTGCAAGACACGCCCGAGGTGTTTGATGTCATCGTGGTTGATTTTCCTGACCCCACCAACTTTGCCATTGGCAAGCTCTACACCCAGAGCTTTTATGCCCTGCTGGAGCAGCGCTTGAGTGCCAGCGGTTATGCCGTGGTGCAAACGACCTCGCCGTTGGTGGCGCGGCGCAGTTTTTGGACGGTGGTGCAAACCATTGAATCGGTAGGTCTGCGCGTTGCGCCCTACCATGCCCATGTGCCCAGCTTTGGCGAGTGGGGCTTTGCCATTGCCAGTCGCCGCCCGTGGCGCTTGCCCAGTGCATTGCCTGTGGGATTGCAGTTTTTGAGCCCATCGACATTGCCCTTGCTGTTTGATTTTCCGCTAGACATGGCGCGGGTACCCACCGAGGTCAATCGGTTGTCTAACCAAGTGCTGGTGACGACCTACGAACACGAATGGGGCCAAGTGGGGCACTGATTGAATGGTTGAACTTTTCTTCTCTAGCGGCTTAGTGCGCTGGGCGTTGCTGTGGCAGCAGCAACACCCGCGTTTATCGGCGCTGATGGCCGCTGTGGCCGTCAGTGGGTTTGCTGCCGCACTGGCGCTGGCAATCAAACTGGCACTGCGCTACCGTCAAATGCTGCAAGAATCGCAGCGCAACGAGTCGCGCTTGCAGTCTGTGATGGAGACCGCTGTCGATGGCATCATCATGATCGATGCCCAAGGCTTGGTGCAGTCGTACAACGCGGCAGCGCAGCGTATTTTGGGCTGGACGGCCCAAGAGGTGCTGGGTCGCAATGTCAATATGTTCATCCCAGAGCCGCACCAGAATGCCCACGATGGCTACTTGCGTCGGTATTGTGCGAGCGGCAATAGTGGCATCAGCGCTGCCGGGCGCGAGATGGAGGCGCTGCACAAAGATGGCACTTTGGTGCCAGTGCGTTTGGCGGTGGGCCGGGTGCAGTTGCCGGGGCCAGCGCTGTTTGTCGGGTTTGTGACCGACATCAGCCTGCGCCGCAAAATGGAATCGGCCCTCCAGCGCAGCGAGGAGCAATTTCGCTCGCTGATTAGCAATATTCCGGGAGTGACCTTTCGTTGCCGCTATGACCGCGACTGGACGACGCTGTTTATCAGCGATGCGGTCGAGGCGCTGACTGGCTGGTCGGCGCGTGACTTTGTGGAAGGGCGTGTCACTTTTACCCAAATCACCCACGGCAGTGACATTCATCGCTTGTGGGACGAGGTTTCGTTGGCGCTCCAGCAAGGGCGCTCTTACCAAGTCGAGTACCGCTTGCGCCACCGCAACGGGGCTACCTTGTGGATCTGTGAAAGAGGCCGGGGTGTGCGCGGTGAACAGGGGCAGATTTTGTGGATCGACGGTGTGATTGTGGACAACACCGAAACCAAGGCGCGCAATGCCGAGTTTGAGGGCACGGTGCGGGCCATTGGTCGAGCGCTGGCGGTGGTTGAGTTTGATTTGCAAGGCCGTGTGGTGGAGGCCAATGCGAATTTTCTGCAACTGACGGGTTATCAGTTAGCGGAGATTAAAGGTCGCCATCACCGCTTGTTTTGCACTGCCGAGTACGCCCAAGACCCGGCCTATGCCGATTTGGCAGCGCGCTTGATGCGCGGCGAACGCGATGCCGGTGAGTACCTGTGTTTGGGCAAAGAGGGGCGCAAGGTCTGGATTCAGGCCAGCTACAACCCGATTTTTGATGCCGAAGGTCAGCTCATCAAAATTGTTTTGTTTGCCACCGACTTGAGCCAGCGCCACGCCATGGAGCAAGAGCTGCGTTGTGCCAAAGAGCGGGCCGAGCTGGCTGCGGCGGCCCGGAGTATGTTCTTAGCCAACATGAGCCACGAAATCCGCACACCGATGAACGCCATCATTGGCTTTACCGAGGCGTTGCTGGAGTCGCCACTCGATGCCTCGCAGCGCCACCAATTGGGCACCGTGCAGCAAGCATCACACTCCATGCTGCGCTTGCTCAACAGCATTTTGGACACGGCCAAATTAGAAAAAGCTGCCGTTGAACTCGAACCGGAAGATTTCTCGCTGCGCGAGTTGTGTGGGCAAATTTTGGCTTCACTGCGTATCACGGCCAGCAAAAAAGGCTTGTTTTTGCTGCTGGAGTATCCCAGCGAGGTGCCCGACTACCTGCATGGCGACGCGATGCGGCTGCAACAAGTTTTGGTCAATTTGTTGGGCAACGCTATCAAATTCACCGAGGCTGGCGGTGTGACCCTGCGCGTGGCCTACGCCAGCGGCGAGTGGCTGCTGGAGGTGCAAGACACTGGTATTGGTATTGCGCCAGAGCATCTTGAGCGTATTTTTGACCCGTTCGCGCAGGCCGATGCCACCACCACGCGGCGCTTTGGCGGCACGGGGTTGGGCACCACCATCTCGCGCCAGCTCACCGAGTTGATGGGCGGGCGCATTGGGGTGCAAAGTGTGCTCGGCCAAGGCAGTACCTTTAGGGTGTGTTTGCCGCTGCCCGTAGCGGCGGCACCAGCAAAGGGGCCGCAGATGGTCGCACAAGCGCTGCCATCTGCGGGGGCCGGCGCACCGGCCAGTGTGCCACCGGCCATTGATTGGGAGCAAGGCGTGCGCCTGTGGATGCGGTTGGAATTGCTCTGCCATGCGGTCGAACGCTTTTGTGACGAGAGCCAGACCCTTGCGGCCACGCAACTGGCGTTGCTCGATGCTGCCGATTGGTCTGGCCTGAGCGCCAGCGCACAGCGTCTGGGGCTGGCTGCGCACAATTTGGCCCTCGTTCCACTGCATGCGTTGGCCCAGCGACTTGAGCGTGCCGCCCATGCCGGTGATGCCGCCAGCGGGCGTTTATGGATTGCACAGGTGTCCGTGGCTCTCCAAGAAGCTTTGCAGGCCGTGCAGTCTTGCCGCGCGTGCGGCGCGCCTCCTGCGACCGCTGCAGCAGCGTCTATGTTGTTGGATGCACCGTGCCAAGCGACGGCGTTGGCAGCGCTGGAGCTTTTGGCCCAAGCACTGGCTGCGGGGGAGCTGTCTGAATCGCCATTGCACACATTGGCGTGCATACTGCCTGCTCTGCTGTTGGAGCCGCTGCAACAAGCCATTGACCATTTTGATTTTGACCAAGCACTGGATTGCGTAGAGGCCCTGCGCACCCAGTTAGCGCCGGCCCCCGAAGAAGTCGCCCCATGATTGCCCTCGAAGACGACCGCCCTCGCTTGCTGTTGGTGGACGATGAGCCCACGAACTTGCAGGTGCTGCGCCACATTTTGCAGGCCGATTACCGGCTGCTGTTTGCCACCGATGGTGCCCGTGCCATCGAGATTGCCCAGCGCCAGCGCCCGGCGCTGATTTTGCTGGACATCATGATGCCCCAGCTCGATGGCTATGCGGTGTGCCGTGCGCTCAAGGCCGATGCCAGCACCGCACCCATTCCGGTGCTCTTTGTGACGGCGTTGAACAACTGTGAGGACGAGGCACGGGGTCTGAACGAAGGCGCGGTGGACTACATCACCAAGCCCGTCAGTGCTGCGGTGGTGCGTGCGCGGATACGCACCCATTTGTCGCTGGTGCGGGTCGATGAGCTGCGCGAGACGCGCCTGCAAATTGTCCAGCGCTTGGGCCGTGCTGCCGAATACAAGGACAACGAAACGGGCATGCACGTCATCCGCATGAGCCATTACGCCTATTGCTTGGCGCTGGCTGCTGGGTGCCATCGGGCGTGGGCTGAAGACTTGCTCAACGCCGCCCCCATGCACGATGTGGGCAAAATTGGGGTGCCCGATGCCGTCTTGGGCAAGCCCGGCCCGCTCGATGCGCAGGAGTGGGAGGTCATGCGCCGCCACCCGGCGATGGGGGCTGAAATCATCGGCCAGCACCCTTCGGGCTTGCTGCAAATGGCGTATTCCATCGCTTTGGCCCACCACGAAAAATGGGACGGTAGCGGTTATCCACACCAGTTGGCTGGCGAGGCCATTACACTTGAGGCGCGCATCGTTGCCATTGCCGATGTCTTTGATGCCCTGACTACCCGGCGGCCCTACAAGGAGGCATGGACGGTCGAGGACTCTATGGCCCACATCCAAGCCCAATCGGGCCAGCATTTTGATCCGCGTTTGGTGGCATTGTTTGTGCCACTGTTGCCGCAGTTGCTCGAGATTCGGCAGCGCTGGGCGGATGATTGAGCCGCCATGCAGCGGCGTAGTTTGGTGGCAGGTACGGCGGCGCTGGCGGCCACAGTGCTGGGGGGGTGCAACCCTGCCGTGGCAGCATTGCAAGGTGGTTTTACTGGCAGCGACATGGCACGCGGCCACGGCCTGCGCCAGTCGCTGGCTGAGGGCCGCTGGCCCGTGCCGACCACGTTGCACCGTGCCAAAGTGGTTATTGCCGGGGGCGGTGTGGCCGGGTTGGCCGCAGCCCGGTCGCTGCGACTGAGGGGCATCCACGACTTTGCCCTGTTAGAGCTGCAAGACCAGCCCGGTGGCAACAGCCGGGCCACTGCCGTTGGCGGGCTGCCCTGCCCGCTCGGGGCGCACTACCTGCCGGTGCCCAGCGACGATGCCAGCGAGGTACAAGACGTGCTCGAAGAACTCGGTCTGCGCCAGCGCGTGGCCGGGCGCTGGCAGTACGACGAGCGCCACCTGTGTCACAGCCCGCAAGAGCGGCTGTTTTTTGCCGGACAGTGGCAAGAAGGTTTGCTGCCAGTGCAGGGCGTGGGCGCTGACACGCTGGCACAGTACCGGCGTTTTGCCCAAGCGGTGGCGGCACTGGGCACGCAGGCACGGTTTTCGATGCCTGCGATGAAGGTTTTGCAATCAAATAAGGGCCTAGCCCGCTTGCATCAATCGTTAGATGCTATTAATTTTGATGTTTGGCTTGGGCAGCAAGGTTTTACCGACCCGCACTTGCGCTGGTATTTGGACTACTGTTGCCGCGATGACTACGGCGCGGGCACGGCACGGGTGTCGGCTTGGGCGGGGGTGCATTACTTTGCCAGTCGGCACGGTTTTCATGCGCCCGGTGATGCCCCCAGCCCTGAGCGCGACGGTGTGCTGACTTGGCCCGAGGGCAATGGCTGGATCACCCAGCGTTTGGCCGAGCCGCTGCGCCGTGCTGGTCAACTGCACACCGGCACCAGCGTGCTGCGCATTACCGAGGGCCTGCGCGGTGTCGAGGTCGATGCTTTTGACCACGCCACCCAGACGGTGCAGCGCTGGCAGGCCGCGCACTGTATCGTGGCGCTGCCGGTGTTTGTGGCCGCGCGGGTGGTGCAGCAGCCACCGGCCTTTTTGCAGCAGGCGGCCCAGCGCCTGCAATGGGCACCGTGGTTGGTGGCAAACATTCACATAGATGCACCGCTGGCCGACCAAATTCCCGGTGCTGCCCCGGCGTGGGACAACGTGATCTACACCGGCAGCGGCGCGGGGGCAGTGGCCGGGGGACTGGGCTATGTTGATGCTGGTCATCAGCGGCTTGATCCGCGTCCGGCCCCCACGGTGCTGACCTACTACCAAGCGCTGGGCGACTGGCCCGATGGCCGAGCGCAACTGGCCCAGCAACCGTGGGCACACTGGGCCGAGGCCATTGTGCAAGCGCTCTCGGGCGCACACCCCGACTTGCGGGCCCGCACCACGCGCATCGACATTGCCCGCCACGGCCACGCGATGGCGATTCCAGCGCCCGGAATGCAACAGTTTTTGAGCCAAATTGGCATGCAGCGCGCATCTGGTAAGACAATGGTGCTATCCAATGGAGAGCGCGTAGCGCCACTGCCCACGCCCGCCACGGCGCGGCTGGCGTTCGCGCACGCGGACTGGTCGGGTTACTCGGTGTTCGAGGAGGCCTTTACCCGTGGGCACCATGCGGCGTTGGCGAGCAGCCGCTCGCCATAGGCCTTTCAATCCCACCGGGCTTGGGCCAGCAGTTTGAAGGCCATCGGCATGGCTGCGAGAATTCAAGCCTGCATGTGCGCTATCTTGGTCGGCCAAGGCCGCGCGACTATTTTGCCGACTGTTCCAACCCCCTGATGTGATGGCTATTCTTCCCATTCTTTGTTATCCCGACCCTCGTTTGCACACCGCTGCCCGGCCCGTCAAAGAGGTCGATGCGCGTGTGCGCCAGTTGGTGGCCGACATGATCGACACCATGTACGATGCCCACGGCATTGGCTTGGCCGCTACGCAAATCAATGCCCACGAGCAAGTGGTGGTGATTGATGTCTCTGAAGAGCGCAACCAGCCCTTGGTGTTGATTAACCCTGAAATCGTTTGGGCCAGCCCCGAAAAACTGGTCGGCGACGAGGGTTGCCTGTCGGTGCCGGGCATCTACGACGGCATAGAGCGCTCTGAGTCTGTGCGTGCTCGGGCCTTGGACGAGCACGGCAACGTGCGCGAAGTGGAAGCCGAAGGCTTGCTGGCGGTGTGCATTCAGCACGAAATCGACCACCTGCGCGGCAAAGTGTTTGTCGAATACCTCTCACCACTCAAACGCAACCGCATCAAATCCAAGATGCTCAAGCGCCAGCGTGAAGAACGCGAAGAGCGCGGCGCATGATGCGGGTCGTCTTTGCTGGAACCCCAGAATTTGCCCAAGTCGCCTTGCAGCGCTTGCTGGATACGGGCTTTAGCGTCCCGCTGGTGCTGACCCAGCCCGACCGCCCCGCTGGTCGGGGCATGAAGTTGCAGGCCTCGCCGGTCAAGCAGTGTGCTGTGCAGCATGGCATTGCCGTGGCCCAGCCGCGCAGTCTGCGCTTGGATGGCAAATACCCTGAAGACGCTGCCGCCGCACGCGCTGCGCTCGAGGCTGCACAGGCCGACGTGATGGTCGTGGCTGCCTACGGGCTGATCCTGCCGCAGTGGACTTTGAGCCTGCCGCCCCACGGCTGCTTGAATATCCATGCCAGTTTGCTGCCGCGCTGGCGCGGTGCAGCGCCGATCCACCGGGCGATTGAGGCGGGCGATGCTGAAACCGGTGTCACCATCATGCAGATGGATGCGGGCTTGGACACCGGCGATATGCTGCTGACCGAGCGTACCGCCATTGCCGCTACCGACACCACCGCCATCTTGCACGACCGGCTGGCGCTGCTGGGGGGGCGCATGGTGGTCGAGGCCCTCGAACGCGCCGCTGCTGGCCGCTTGCAGGCCACGCCCCAACCGGGCCACGGCGTGACCTACGCGCACAAGATCGAAAAAGCCGAAAGCGCCGTCGACTGGACGCTACCGGCCAGCGTGATTGGTCAGCGCATCCGCGCCTTTGACCCCTTCCCGGGCGCTTCGACCACGCTGGGCACCGAAGTGATCAAACTCTGGAGCTATCAAATCAATAGCTACCAACGCACGGAAGACGTGCGCTGCGGCCAGATTTTGTCGGTAAACGATGCCGGTGTGATCGTGGCCTGTGGTCAGGATGCCCTGTGCCTGAGCACCTTGCAACGCGCGGGTGGCAAACGCCTGCTTGCGGCAGACTTCTTGCGCGGCTTTGCGCTGGAGCCGGGCATGGTGCTGGGGGCATCGACAGCAACCGGCGGGACGCAGTGACATCGCCGGAGCATTTGCTATGAGCCGACACGTTCTGCGCCAGACGCTGGCGCACCCGGCTTTTCGCCAAGGGGTGTTGGACATGGGCGGCATCGCCGTGGGTATCTGCGCGTGGGGCTTGGTGACGGGCGTGGCAATGGTCAAAGGCGGGCTATCGGTGCCGCTGGCGGTGCTGATGTCGTTGCTGGTGTTTGCTGGCAGCGCGCAGTTGGCGGTGGTGCCCCTGCTGGCGGCGGGAGCACCGCTGTGGGTGGTGTGGCTGACAGCGGCTTGCGTTAACCTGCGGTTTGTCATTTTTAGCAGCATGTGGCGCAACTACTTTGCGCATTTGCCACTGCGCCAGCGTTTGTCGATTGGGTACTTCAGTGGCGATGTGATTTTTGTCGCGTTCATGAAGCGCTATACCCAGGCGCAGCCCCATCCCGATCAGGTGCCGTATTTTTGGGGCGCTGCCTCGACCAATTGGGTGGCGTGGCAATTGCCGTCGATTGCGGGGATTTTGCTGGCCAATGTGGTGCCGTTGTCGTGGGGCTTGGGTTTTGCCGGTGTGCTGGCGCTGCTGGGGGTGCTGATGTCGATGCTGATCGACCGCACCACTTGGTTAGCGACCGGTGTGGCTGCCACCGCTGCCATTGCTGCCTTTGCCCTGCCGCTCAAGCTCAACATTTTGGTGGCGATTGCCGCAGCAGTGACGATGGGGCTGCTGGCCGAAGCCGCCGAGCGCCGCCACGGCGCGCCACCCGAGGAAGCACCATGATGTTAGACACCTCTTGGGCCGAACCGGTGCTGGCGATTGTCGGGCTGACCGTCATCACCGTGGTGTCGCGCACCTTTTTCATGCTCTCCGACCGCGAGCTGCCGCTGCCCGGTTGGCTCCAACGCGGCCTGAAATATGCGCCACTGGCTGCTTTGACTGCCGTGGTAGCCCCAGAGGTTTTGATGAGCCACGGCGCACTCATCCACACCCTCGAGGATGCGCGCCTGCCGGCTGTGCTGTGCGCGGGGGCCTATTACTTTTGGCGCAGGGGTATTTTGGGCACCATCATGCTGGGGATGGCGGTGTATCTGCCGCTGCATATTGGGATGGGCTGGTAGGTGCCGCCTACAATGTGCCCGCTTCCAATTGCCCGCTTTCAGACCATTTTTTCGCCATGAATATCCTTCGTTTTTCTGATCTGTGTGCCCAAGGCCAAGCCAGCGGCCAACGTGTTTTTATCCGTGCCGACCTGAACGTGCCGCAAGACGACACCGGGCGTATCACCGAAGACACCCGCATCCGCGCCTCTATTCCCTGCATCCAGATGGCACTCGATGCGGGCGCGGCTGTGATGGTGACCAGCCATTTGGGTCGCCCCACCGAAGGCGCATTCAAGCCCGAAGACTCACTGGCACCGGTGGCAGCGCACTTGTCTGCGCTGCTGGGCCGCGAGGTGGCGCTGGTGGCCGATTGGGTCGAAGGCGTGCAAGTAGCCCCCGGCCAAGTGGTGCTGCTCGAAAATTGCCGCCTCAATGTGGGCGAGAAGAAAAACAAAGAAGAATTGGCCCGCAAAATGGCCGCGCTGTGCGACATCTTCGTCAACGATGCCTTTGGCACCGCCCACCGCGCTGAAGGCACCACCTACGGCATTGCCCAATTTGCGCCGGTCGCTTGCGCTGGCCCGTTGCTGTCGGCAGAAATTGATGCCCTGACCAAAGCGCTGGCCCAGCCCCAGCGCCCATTGGCAGCCATCGTCGCCGGTAGCAAGGTCAGCACCAAGCTGACGATTTTGCAAAGTTTGGCCGATAAGGTCGATCAACTGATCGTCGGCGGCGGCATTGCCAACACCTTCATGCTGGCCGCAGGCTTGCCCATTGGCAAAAGTCTGGCCGAACCCAGTTTGCTGGCCGAAGCCCGCGCCGTGATGGATGCCATGAAAGCGCGCGGCGCTGAAGTGCCGATTCCCACCGATGTCGTCACGGCCAAGAGCTTTGCTGCCGATGCACCGGCCACTGTCAAGGCGGCCACCGACGTGGCCGAAGACGATCTGATTTTGGACATTGGCCCCGAAACCGCCCAGCGCTTGGCCGCCCAGCTCAAGGCCGCTGGCACCATCGTCTGGAATGGCCCAGTCGGGGTGTTTGAGTTTGCCGCTTTTGAAAATGGCACCCGCACCATCGCGCAGGCCATTGCCCAATCGCCAGCCTTCAGCATTGCCGGGGGAGGCGATACGCTGGCGGCTATTGCCAAATACGGTATGGAAGACCAAGTCGGTTACATCTCGACCGGCGGTGGTGCGTTCCTCGAAGTGCTCGAAGGCAAAACGCTGCCAGCCTTTGAGATTTTGCAAAAACGCGCTGCCGCAGCCGTTTGAGCCTGCCGACAATAGTCGCTGCGTTCACAACAGGGGGAGAACTCATGAAATTGGCAAGAGCATTCAGCGCAGCCGTGCTGGTCGGCGCTGTGGCTGCTTTGGTGGGGTGCGCTTCAAAATCGCCCATTCCTCTGGCAGAAAATTTCGAATTGACGGTGCAACCCAAGGTGCGCTCTGCCGGTCACTGGGAATTGCTGTCGCGTGACGTAGTGACGCAAACGCTGGACTCACTCGACAAGGCCGGTATGCCCATTGGCACCCAATTGCATGTGGGCTTGCCGCCCAGCCCGAGTGCGTTTGATCTGGCTTTTCGAGAGTTTCTCATCACAAAACTGGTGCAAAGCGGTGCCCCAGTGTTGCAAATGCCCGGCCAAGCGCTGGATGTGACCTACCACACCCAGTTGGTTTACCACAACAGCGACCGACCCCACTTCATTCCCGGTCAGTTCACGATGTTGGCGACGGGGCTAATGGCCGCCTACGGTTTGAGCAACCAGCACCTGGACACCAAACTGCTCGGGACGCTGGGCCTGACATCAACGCTCGATTACGGTGCCAGCGTCAATTCCGGTGGCCCGACCAACACCGAGCTGATTTTGACCACCACGGTCAGCCGGGGCGGGCAGTATTTGGTGCGTAAAACCGATGTTTACTACCTCGAAAACGTCGATGCGCCGCTGTTCATGCGGCCCTCGTACCGCAACGTCAATATGAAGGTCGTGGCCCCATGAAACCCTTTGTCCTCTTGAGCATATTGGCCGGTGCAGTGCTGGCCGGTTGTGCCCCCAGCGCCCCGGTGCGCGTCGAGCCTACCTACCAAGATGCAGCGGCCAGCGCATTTTTACAAACCAACCGCGAAGCCATTGTCCGGCTGACCGAAGGCTTTGACCTCGGTGCTCTTGGCGATGGCCCGGTGCTGGTGGCAACGGTGGTCAATGTCAACGATATGGGCCGCGCGGCCCCGCTGGGGCGCACCTTGTCCGAGCAATATGCTTCGTTGATGACGATGGCTGGTTTTAACGTCAAAGAAGTCAAACTGCGCGGTGATTTGTTTATCCGCGAAGGCACGGGCCAATTGCTGCTGTCGCGCGAAATCAAAGACATTGCGCGCAGCCACAATGCTTCTTTGGTACTGGTCGGTACCTACTCGGCAGCGGCCAATTTGACTTATGTCAGCATTAAACTGGTACGTACCGAAGACAGCCGCATTGTGCGTGGCTACGACTACGCTTTGCCCAACGACCGCGACGTGCAGCGCCTGCTGCAAGTGCCGCGTTGATTTTTTTGATCCGACATTGAAGGTTTTTTCATGACGCTGCACCGTGCTACCAAGATCGTTGCCACCCTCGGCCCCGCCTCCAGCGACCCGGCTTTACTGGAGCAGATGATTCTGGCGGGCGTTAATGTCGTGCGCTTGAATTTCAGCCACGGCAAGGCGCAAGACCACATTGACCGCGCCGCTGCGGTGCGCGAGGCCGCGCGCCGTGCTGGTTGCGAGGTGGCGATCATGGCCGACCTGCAAGGCCCGAAAATTCGCGTTGGTAAGTTTGCCGAGGGCAAGGTGCAGCTCGAACCCGGTGCGCCTTTCGTGTTGGACGCTTCGCGCACCGAGCTGGGCGACATCAACGGCGTGGGGCTGGACTACAAAGAGCTGCCCCGCGATGTCAAACCCGGCGACTTGCTGCTGCTCAACGACGGCCTGATTGTGTTGACGGTCAATGCCGTGCGCGGTGAAGAGGTTTACACCACCGTCAAACTCGGCGGTGAGCTGTCTAACAACAAGGGCATCAACAAGCAAGGCGGTGGTTTGACGGCACCGGCCCTGACGGCCAAGGACATGGACGACATCAAAACCGCCATGAGCTTTCAGGCCGATTACGTGGCCGTGAGCTTTCCGAAAAACGCCACCGATATGGAAATGGCCCGCCAGTTGTGCAATGTGGCCGCTGCCGCTTACCGCCACAAGCCCGGCCTGATTGCCAAAATCGAGCGTGCCGAGGCGATTCCACGGTTGGAAGAGATTTTGCGCGCCAGCGACGGCATCATGGTTGCCCGGGGTGACTTGGCCGTGGAAGTGGGCAACGCGGTGGTGCCTGCGCTGCAGAAAAAGATGATCCGCATGGCCCGTGATATGGACAAAGTCGTCATCACCGCCACGCAGATGATGGAGAGCATGATTACCAACCCGGTGCCCACCCGTGCCGAGGTCAGCGATGTGGCCAATGCGGTGCTCGATGGTACCGATGCGGTCATGCTCAGTGCCGAAACCGCCGCAGGAAAATACCCGCTCGAAACGGTGCAAGAGATGGCAAAAATCTGCACCGCCGCCGAAGCTGCAGAAGATATCCAACTCGACGCTGATTTTTCCGGGCGCAATTTCGCCAGCATTGACCAGTCGATTGCCATGGGCGCTTTGTTTACCGCCCACCATTTGGGTGCCAAAGCCATTGTGGCTATGACCGACAGTGGCTCCACAGCGTTGTGGATGAGCCGCCACCGCATCCATATTCCGATCTACGCGCTCACGCCCAAGGTGGTGACGCAGCGGCGCATGGCGTTGTTTCGCAATGTTCGCCCCTTGTTGATGGACACCAGCACCGACCGTGACACTGCGCTTGAGCAAGCCGAGCGCAACCTGAAAGACCGGGGCATCGTCCAAAGTGGTGATGTTTACGCCATTACCTGTGGTGCGCCCATGGGTTCGCCCGGTGGCACCAATATGCTGAAAATCTGCCGCGTCGAATAAAGCGCCCTTGCAGTTTTCGCCCCTGCCCGGTCAGGTCAGGCGCTGGTGCGGCGGCAACGGTGCAGGCGCACAGCTGCATCACACAGCCAAGCGGTTGTCCAGCACAGCCAGCCCGTCCACAGGGTATGGCTCACAAAGTGCGCCCCCCGCAGCTGCTGCGCCCCGCCTAAAACCAAACCAGCCGCCAAAGCCGCAACCAACCACCAGCGGGCCGCCCGTGGTTGATGCTGGCGCAGGACAAAAAAACCGCTCACGAAAGCAAACCCAGCCGAAGCATGGCCTGCCGGAAAACAGTGACCGACACCGCCATCGGCCATGCCCAGCGCCCAGTGCGATATGTGCTGTGCTACACCGCCAAACTCGGACAAATCCCAAGGGCAACTGGTGGTGCTGGCGTACTTGAGCACGTTAATGAGCAGCACCGCCAACAGCGTACTGGCAACCAATTGCACGCGCTGGCCTCGGTCCATCTGGCGCAGCACACCAAACGGCCACCAGATCGCCACTGCCAAGGCCAGCATGACCAGCCAAGCGGTATTGCGTGTGCCCTCGTGCAGCACCCGTACCAAAAACCAGTGATCGCGCAGCGCAAAGCCCGATGCCGAAGCAAACAAGCGGGCCACTTGGATGTCTTGGCCGCTGGCATCCCATGCCAGCAAGCAGAACAAAGAAACCACCGTCCAGACCAGTAGGCGAGCGGGTGATGGGCAGTGTGCGCAAGAGCGGGTAAATAAAGACATGGGCGTGGACGATACCGTATGCCACGCCCGCTGCGGGCCAGCAGTTATTTGCGCTGGCACACCCAGCTAAAATTGCCGGTTACGAATCGGTGACAGCCGCTGTGCTTCGCCCTTAGTACCCTTAACCCACCCTGAACGGATCCACGACCATGCCCCTCGTCTCGATGCGCGAACTGCTCGACCACGCCGCTGAAAACCGCTACGGCATTCCGGCGTTCAACGTCAACAACCTCGAACAAGTGCAGGCTGTGATGGCCGCTGCCGACGAGGTTGGCGCCCCGGTCATTTTGCAAGCCAGTGCGGGTGCCCGCAAGTACGCAGGCGAGGCCTTCATCAAGCACCTGATTCAGGCTGCTGCCGAGATGTATCCGCACATTCCGTTGGTCATGCACCAAGACCACGGCACGTCGCCAGCGATTTGCCAAGGTGCCATTGATTTGGGCTTTGGCTCGGTGATGATGGACGGCTCGCTGCGCGAAGACGGTAAAACACCCGCTTCGTTTGACTACAACGTCGAAGTGACGCGCAAAGTGGTCGAGATGGCGCACAAAGTGGGCGTGACGGTCGAAGGCGAACTCGGTTGCTTGGGTTCGTTGGAAACCGGCGAGGCCGGTGAAGAAGACGGCGTGGGTGCCGTAGGCAAGCTCGACCACAGCCAGATGCTGACCGACCCCGAAGAAGCCGCCCAATTTGTGCAGGCGACACAACTGGATGCTTTGGCGATTGCCATTGGCACCAGCCACGGCGCTTACAAGTTCACGCGCAAGCCCACGGGGGACATTTTGGCGATCAGCCGTGTGCAGGCAATCAATGCCCGCATCCCCAACACCCATTTGGTGATGCACGGTAGCTCCAGCGTGCCGCAAGACTTGCTGGCGATCATCAACCAGTACGGCGGCAAGATGAAAGAGACCTACGGCGTACCGGTCGAAGAAATCCAAAAGGCCATTCAATTTGGTGTTCGCAAGATCAACATTGACACCGATATTCGCTTGGCGATGACGGGTGCCGTGCGCAAGTTTATGGCCGAGAACCCCGAAAAGTTCGATGCCCGCGAATGGCTCAAACCTGCCCGCGAAGCGGCCAAGGCCATTTGCAAACAGCGTTATATCGAGTTTGGCTGCGAAGGCCAAGGTGCCAAGATCAAGGGCGCTACCTTGCAGATCATGGCAGCACGCTATGTTCAGGGCGAGTTAGCCCAAGTGGTCAACTGAGCCAAACGGGGTTTTGTCCACACCGGCCCCGTGCCGGTATCGCGCAAGCGACAGTCAAGGGCCAGTTCTTGTCAGGGACTTCCCTTGGCTGCTTGAAAAACGCCCCGGCGTGAAATTTTCTTCCTGTAAGCTGGTAGTCAGTGGGTGACATACCGACACAAGGAGGAAAAACATGCTGATTGGCATACCGGCTGAGACCATTGCGGGTGAGACCCGGGTCGCTGCGACCCCTGAAACCGTCAAAAAACTCAAGGCCCAAGGGTACACGTTGCGCGTGCAGGCCGGTGCTGGCTTGGCTGCCAGCGTACCCGATGCTGCCTATGAGGCTGCTGGTGCTGAACTGACCGATGCCGCCGGTGCACTCGGCTGTGCCTTGGTGCTCAAGGTGCGCGCTCCCCAAGAACACGAACTGGCGTTGCTGCACCCCGGTACGGTGCTGGTCGGTATGCTCAACCCGTTTGATGCCCCCGGCTTGCAGCGCATGGCGCAGGCCGGACTGACGGCCTTTGCGCTTGAGGCCGCGCCACGCACTTCTCGCGCCCAAAGCATGGATGTGCTTTCGTCCCAAGCCAATATTGCCGGTTACAAGGCCGTGATGCTGGCCGCTGACAAGTACCAGCGTATTTTCCCGATGCTGATGACGGCGGCAGGCACCGTCAAGGCAGCCCGTGTGGTGATTTTGGGGGTCGGCGTGGCCGGCTTGCAAGCCATTGCCACAGCCCGGCGCATGGGGGCGGTGATCGAGGCCTCGGACGTGCGCCCCAGTGTCAAGGAACAGGTCGAATCGCTGGGGGCTAAGTTCATTGATGTGTCCTACCAAACCCCTGAGGAAAAAGAAGCCGCTGAAGGCGTTGGTGGTTACGCACGGCCCATGCCGCAAAGCTGGTTGGATCGCCAAAAAATCGAAGTTGCCAAGCGCGTAGCTGCCGCCGACATCGTTATCACCACTGCGTTGATTCCGGGGCGGGCCGCGCCGGTGTTGGTGACGGAAGAAATGGTCAAGGCCATGAAGCCCGGCTCGGTGATTGTCGATTTGGCCGCACCCCAAGGCGGCAACTGCCCGCTGACACAGCCGGGCCAGAGCGTGGTGCGCCACGGTGTGACGCTGATTGGCGAGACCAATCTGCCTGCGCTCGTGGCTGCCGATGCCTCGGCTTTGTACGCACGCAATGTGCTCGATTTTTTAAAACTGGTGCTCAACCCAGAAGGCCATTTCCAGTTGGATTTGGGCGACGACATCGTCGCGGCCTGTTTGGTGGCACACGAAGGTACTGTGAGACGATGATGAAACGATTGGACGATGGCGCTTTGACCTCTGTGGTGCGTCGGGGCCGGGCGCTGCTGGTGGTTGCTTCGCTGGTGCTGTTGGGCGCTTGTGGCGCTCCCTTGCAGGCACCGCAGGCTGAGTACCCCGTGGGCCGTGCCCGCTTGAGCTTGCCGCCGGGGCAGTGGGTTGATTTAGGCCATTCGGACGAAGCCTTAGCGTTTCAGCCCGAATTGCCGACCGACTCCGGCGCTACCCTTGATTTGCAGACCCGTGCTGTTGGCCTGCGCGGTCGCCACAACGACTGGTTGGCGGTGTTGCTGGTGCAGACCAACCGCAGCAACCAGCCACGCAACCACACGCTCTGGACGGGGTCGTGCCTGCCGGAGAAAGACGTTTTGGTCGAGGATGCCGCTGGCCCCGTGCGTATCGACTGCCTGCGCTTTAAGCGTTGGGCTAACAACAGCGAAAACTGGCTGGGCAAAAACCATCCCGCGCTGGCGCAGTGGCTTACCGAGCACCGCGCCGCGCCGGGTCAGCCGTACTCGCACCTGAACTACCGCTACGCCTCCGAGGGCGGCGCGTATGTCGAGATCAATGCCTTTGTCGATCAGCGTTTGTTGGTGCCGCCAACCTACCACAACGACGGATTTTTGCGTTCTGGTGAGCCAGCCCAAGCGTGGATTCGCCAGATACGCCAAGCCGTGCGCCAAAGTGCTTCGATGCTTGACGGCCATCTGCGCATTGCCCCCTTTCCCATTGAACCACCGCAGTAACTGAGGAGATTGAGCATGGACTTGGTATCGCCCACCCTGATTAACCTGACCATTTTTGTGTTGGCCATCTATGTGGGATACCACGTAGTCTGGACGGTTACGCCTGCTTTGCATACGCCCTTGATGGCCGTGACCAATGCGATCTCGGCCATCGTCATTGTGGGCGCGATGCTGGCAGCGGCATTGACCGAAACCCCGCTGGGCAAAACGATGGGACTGTTGGCCGTGGCGTTGGCCGCAGTCAATGTGTTTGGTGGCTTCTTGGTCACGCGCCGGATGCTAGAGATGTTCCGCAAGAAAGAGAAGAAGACCGCCACCCCTACCCAAGGAGGCACAGCATGAGCATGAACCTTGTGGTGTTGTTGTATTTGGTGGCCAGCGTTTGCTTTATTCAGGCCCTCAAGGGCTTGTCGCACCCGATGACCTCGATTCGGGGCAACGTCTTTGGCATGACCGGCATGGCGATCGCTGTGCTAACCACCGTCGGATTGATTTACAGCCAAGCGCAAATTTTGGGGGTGGACTTTGGCATGGGCTTGGCCTATGTGCTGGCGGCACTGGTGGTCGGTGCCAGCGTGGGCACGCTGATGGCCCAGCGTGTCGAGATGACCAAAATGCCCGAATTGGTCGCTTTTATGCACAGCATGATTGGCTTGGCGGCGGTGTTTATTGCCGTAGCGGCAGTGGCCGAGCCTTGGGCTTTTCAGATTGCGGCCAAGGGCCAGCCGATTCCGCTGGGCAACCGGCTGGAGCTGTTTTTGGGCGCTGCCATTGGTGCCATTACCTTCAGCGGTTCTGTGATTGCCTTTGGCAAGCTGTCGGGTAAATACAAGTTTCGTTGGTTTCAGGGCGCTCCGGTGCAGTTTGGCGGCCAGCACTTGCTCAATTTGCTGCTGGGCCTGGGCACGCTGGCCTTGGGGCTGGTGTTTATGTTCACCGGAAATTGGACGGCGTTTTTTGCTCTGCTGGCACTGTCGTTTGTGCTGGGCGTGCTCATCATTATTCCGATTGGCGGTGCCGATATGCCGGTCGTGGTGTCGATGCTCAACAGCTACTCGGGCTGGGCCGCAGCGGGGATCGGTTTTAGCCTGAACAATTCGATGCTCATCATCGCGGGCAGCTTGGTGGGCAGTTCGGGCGCCATCTTGAGTTACATCATGTGCAAGGCCATGAACCGCTCGTTCTTTAGTGTGATTTTGGGCGGTTTTGGCGGCGAGGCCAGCACCAGCACCGCAGGCAGCGCCGAGCAGCGTCCGGTCAAAAGCGGTAGCGCCGACGATGCCGCCTACATGCTCAGTAACGCCGAAACGGTGGTGATTGTGCCCGGCTATGGCTTGGCGGTGGCACGCGCCCAGCATGCTGTCAATGAACT
Source organism: Burkholderiaceae bacterium (assembly GCA_019751915.1). GTDB lineage: Bacteria > Pseudomonadota > Gammaproteobacteria > Burkholderiales > Burkholderiaceae_C > Simplicispira. Next base: position 79,308 of record JAIEMS010000019.1, on the reverse strand, counting down.
GGCCGAGAAGTTGATCCACAAAGGCATTAGCGTCAAATATGCCATTCACCCGGTGGCCGGACGCATGCCCGGTCACATGAATGTGCTGCTGGCCGAGGCTGAGGTGCCTTACGACCAAGTCTTTGAGATGGAAGACATCAATGGTGAGTTCGCGCAGGTCGATGTTGCCATCATTCTGGGGGCCAACGATGTGGTCAACCCAGCGGCTTTGCACAAGGGTAGCCCGATTTACGGCATGCCGATTTTGGAGGCCTACAAGGCCAAGACGGTGATTGTCAACAAGCGCTCGATGGCAGCGGGCTATGCCGGTTTGGACAACGAATTGTTCTACATGGACAAAACCATGATGGTCTTTGGCGATGCCAAAAAGGTCGTTGAAGACATGGTCAAGGCGATTGAGTAAGCCAAAACCCGTAAGAACCAAAAACCAAAAATCAAAAATAGAGGAGACGAAAAAATGACCCATCGCCCTTGGTTGGGGGTGTATCCACAAGGTGTACCCGCCGACATCGACACTTCGCACTACCCCTCGCTGGTGGCGCTGATGGACGAGGCCTTTGCCCAGTATGCCCAGCGTGTGGCCTACAGTTTTATGGGCAAAGACATCACCTATGCCGAAACCGATGCACTGAGCCGTTCGCTGGCAGCCTACCTGCAAGGGCTGGGCCTGAGCAAGGGCGACCGCGTTGCGCTGATGATGCCCAATGTGCCCCAGTACCCGGTGGCGGTGGCAGCGGTGTTGCGGGCTGGCTTTGTGGTGGTCAATGTCAACCCGCTGTACACGCCGCGCGAGTTGGAGCACCAGCTTAAGGATGCCGGTGCCAAGGCCATCATCATCATTGAAAATTTTGCCTCAACCCTGCAAAGCTGCATTGCTCAGACGCAGGTCAAGCACGTGGTGCTGTGCGCCATGGGCGACCAGCTGGGCTGGCTCAAGGGCGCGCTAGTGAATTATGTGGTGCGCAACGTTAAAAAAATGGTGCCTGCCTATAGCCTGCCCGATATGGTGCGTTTTAACGATGCCATTGCCCAAGGCGAGCGCAGCACTTTCCTTGCCCCCGATATTCACCCCGACGATATTGCTTTGCTGCAGTACACAGGCGGCACCACCGGACTGAGCAAGGGCGCGGTGCTGCTGCACAGCAACATCATCGCCAACGTGTTGCAGTCGGAGGCTTGGTATTTGCCGGTGATGAAGTCGGTGCCTGCCGATGAGCAAACCACCAGCGTTTGCGCTTTGCCGCTCTACCATATCTTTGCGTTTACGGTGAACATGATGCTCAGCATGCGTACCGGTGGCAAAACCATTTTGATTCCGAACCCGCGTGACCTGCCCGCCGTGCTCAAGGAGCTGTCGCGGCACACGTTTCACAGTTTTCCGGCGGTCAATACGCTGTTCAATGGGCTGGCAAACCACCCCGACTTTGGTACGGTCAATTGGAGAAATTTGAAAGTTTCCGTGGGCGGTGGCATGGCCGTGCAAGCTGCGGTGGCCCAGTTGTGGCTGGAAAAAACCGGCTGCCCCATTTGCGAAGGTTACGGGCTGTCGGAGACCAGCCCTTCGGTCAGTTGCAACCCCGTGACGGCCAAAGAGTTCACCGGCACGATTGGGGTGCCCTTGCCCAACACCTACATGAAGCTGCTCGATGACGAGGGCAATGCGGTGACTGCGGTGGGCCAGTCCGGTGAAATCGTCATCAAAGGCCCGCAGGTCATGGCCGGTTATTGGCAACGCCCCGACGAAACTGCCAAGGCCATGACCGCCGATGGTTACTTCCGCTCGGGTGATGTGGGCGTGATGGACGAGCGTGGGTTCTTTAAGATTGTGGACCGCAAAAAAGACATGGTGCTGGTCAGCGGCTTTAACGTCTATCCCAACGAAGTCGAGGAGGTCGTGGCAAGCTGCCCCGGTGTGATGGAGTGCGCTGTCGTGGGCGTGCCCGACGAGCGCACCGGCGAAGCCGTCAAGCTGGTGATTGTGAAAAAAGACCAGCACTTGACCGAGGCCGATGTGCGTGAGTTCTGCCGCGCCAATATGACCGGCTACAAGCAGCCCAAGGTGGTGGAGTTTCGCGAGGAGTTGCCCAAAACCCCAGTGGGTAAAATTTTGCGCCGCGAACTGCGCGAAAAGCGCTGAAACTGATTCCCCATGACCACCACCGCCATTCTGAGCGCCCTGCTCCAAGAACAATCGGGGCTGCTTGCCGCCTTGCAACAGCCCCAGCGCACGGCCCACGCTGGCCGCACCTTCTGGCAGGGCACGCTGCATGGTCAGCCGGTGGTGCTGGCGCTGTCGGGCATTGGCAAGGTGGCCGCAGCCACCACGGCCACCGCTCTGATAGAGCGTTTTGGTGTTGCACGGATCGTTTTTACCGGCGTTGCTGGGGGCGTGGGTGAGGGCGTGCAGGTGGGCGATGTTGTGGTAGCGCACGACTATGTGCAGCACGATATGGACGCTTCGCCCCTGTTTGAGCGCTGGTGCGTGCCCGGTTATGCCGGGGTGCGCCTGCCTTGCGATGCCAACTTGACTGCTCTGCTTTCAGGAGCAGTCCATGCTTGCCTGACAAGCGCTAGAGATATTTTTGACATCAAAGAAGGCCAAAATTTGCCTCGCTTGCACGCCGGGCTGATCGCCAGCGGAGACCAGTTTGTCAGCAGTGCTGCCAGCGCACAGGCACTGCGCCAAACGTTGCTGGCAGCGGGCCACGATGTGCTGGCCGTTGAGATGGAAGGCGCTGCCGTGGCCCAAGTGTGCATGGATTACGGCGTGCCATTTGCGGCGGTGCGGGCTATCTCTGACCGGGCCGACGATGCCGCGCATGTGGATTTTCCGCAGTTTATGGCCACCGTTGCCAGCCGCTACGCCGACCATATCGTGCGCCGCTTGTTGCAGTCGCTATCAATAAAATAGCTAAAAAGCTATGCTGCAAAAGCGCTAGAGGCACTTTTGGCGCTCAAAATGCCATTGCAGTGCCTCTGAGGGCCGTTTTAGCGCGGCCACAGCGCCCATAGGCGCAGATTTTGTTTCAGCCGCCCAGCAATATCGCCCGCCTCGGTGCCCCAACCGGTAAAGTAATCGGCCCGCACCGCGCCGACAATGGCGCTGCCGGTGTCTTGTGCCAACACCAGCCGCTGGATTTGTCCGGTCGGGCCGCTAGAGGCCATCCACACGGGGGTGCCGTAGGGAATGCTCTGGCGGTCTACTGCAATCGAGCGCCCCGGTGTCAGCGCTACGCCTTGGGCACCGCGTGGGCCAAACTGCACATCCAGCCCTTGCAGCGGCTCTTCACGAAAAAAGACATAACGCGGATTGCTCCAGAGCATCTCTGGCACGCGCTGGGGATTTTGGGCAATCCAAGCACGAATGCCGGGCCAAGAGGCATCGCGAATCAAGCCTTGGTCCAGCAGCCAGCGGCCCACGCTGCGGTAGGGGTGCTCGTTGGTGCCAGCAAAGGCCAAGCGCACCAAGCGCACACTGCCATCTGGCTCGGTGATGTAGAGCCGCCCCGAACCTTGAATGTGCAGCACCAGCGCATCCACCGGATCGGCCAGCCACGCCAGCGCCCGGCCTTGCAGCGCGGCTTGGGCTTCGGGCAGGGTCTCGATTTGCTGGCGCGTGTACCACGGCTTGCGTGTGTTCAGGTTTGCCGGTGCCCGGTACAGCGGCACGGTGTACCCGTTGCCGGGCGTGCGCGAAGCGTTGATTTGCGGCTCGTAGTAGCCCGTCAGCAGGCCATCGGCACCACCGCTGGTGGACTCAATGCGGTAGGGCTGCAAACGCTCAAACAAAAACGCGCGCTGCTCTTGGGGGGTGCCAATGCTCAGGCGGCGCACCTGTGGGCACAGAGCGGCAAAAGCGGCGGGTGGACGCTCGCAGCTACGCACCCAAGCGTTCCAAGCCTCGTGCAGATTGTCTTCGGCCAAGCCGGGAAGCTCTTCCCACGCCACGGGCACCCAGCGGCTGCCGGGTTGGGCGATGGGTGCCCCTGCCGCTGGAGCGGGGTATTTGATGGCGCTGGGCACCGAGACAGCACTGGGGGATGGGGACGGGGGCGTAGAGCATGCCACCAAGGCACCCACCATCAAGGCCGCCGTGGCAAGGCGCAGGAATGCGATTTTCATGGGGGGCGATTTTGCTTGATTGGCAATCTGCCCAAAGCCGCACACAATCGACCAGACGGGGCAATACGGCCCTTTTGTTTGACTGTGCATCGATTTTTGATGGAGCGTACCTATGCGTAAACACTTGATTTTGGCGACGACAGCGGCGGTTTTTTTGGTTGGCGGCTGCGCCACTATGTCTGACACCCAGCGCCACACTGCCACCGGCGCAGGCGTGGGGGCACTGGCTGGTGCCGTGCTCGGCTCGGCCACGGGCGGCAGTGCCACCACGGGGGCGGTGGTTGGCGCGGGCGTGGGCGCTTTGGGCACCTACATTTGGTCGCAAAACATGGAGCGCCAAAAGCGCGAGATGGAGCAAGCGACCCAAGGCACCGGCATTGCCGTCTCGCAGACCGCAGACAACCAGCTCAAGCTCAACATTCCCAGCGATATTTCGTTTGACGTGGGCCGATCCGACATCAAACGCAACTTTGCCGGTGTGCTCGACCGCTTTGCCGACAGTTTGCGCAACAACCCTGCCACGGAGGTTCGCATCGTCGGCCATACCGACAACACCGGCAGCCCCTCGGTGAACAACCCCCTGTCGGTCAACCGTGCGGCCAGCACGCGCAGCTATTTGGCCGCGCGTGGCATTGATGACCGGCGCATCAGCATCGACGGTATGGGCGAGCGTTACCCGATTGCCAGCAACGATACCGCCCAAGGCCGGGCGCGCAACCGCCGGGTTGAGATTTTTGTCGGTGAACCACCGCGCCGCTGAACTCAGTCGCCCACCGGGGCCGGTGGTGGTGTGTCAGCGGTGCTTGCAGGCGCTACAGGGCGCTCGATGTCCGCAGTGCTGGGGGCCTCAGCGGGCGGAGCACTGGACGCTGGCTCGGGTGCATTGGCATTGCGGCCCGTGCGTGCTGCGCCGCGCAGGCGCACCACATGGGGATCCGTCCATGTGCCATCAATCTGAAATTCTTGCGTGGTCGCGGTACTCAGTGGCCCACGCAAGAACATCTGCGCTAAAAAACTGCCCAGCCCGACCACCGGATTGATGGCCGTTGCCACCAACGAGGCCGTCATGGCGTTGATCTCGGGCACCACCACCACATGCAGGCTTTGGGTTTCGCGGGAAATATCGGCACTGCCTTCCATCAGCACAGCGGCATTGACACCTTTCATTTGCAGGTTGTTGCTGCTGGCGATGCCGTGGTCAATGCGAACATCGCCCCGCACCCAATCGAAAGCAAAGCCTTGGCTGAACACATCGCGAAAATCCAGTGCCAGTCGCCTCGGTAGCGATTGCAAACTCAGCACCCCCAGCAGCTTGGCTAAACCGGGGTCTGCTTGCAGAAACTGGCCGGTCTCGATGTTCAGGTGCATTTGTCCGGTCATGCTGGGATAGTCTGGGCTGAAGGGGGTGCCACGCCATGCCACTTGCCCTTGCAATTGCCCCCGGCCTTGTCGCACCACATCGGCCATACCAAAGCGGCCCAAGAGTTGCCCGGCATCGCGGATATCGAGTTTGAAGTTCAGCGCGGTGCGCCGCTGGGGGCCAGCCGCTGCGGGGCCGGGAGTGTTGGCCAAGGCCCAGTTGCCGTTGGCCGTGAGCGCAGCCTCGGGGGTGGTAAGGTTAAATTTTTGCAGCCGCCATTCGCGCTGGACACCTTCACCGCCACGGTTGACGGCCTCAATTTCGAGCCGCCCCAGTTTGCGTCCGCGCAGTTCGAGCTTGTCGATTTCGATGTCCAGCGCTGGCAACTGTCCCGGTTGTCCGGCCAGTAGTGTTTCGACTTGCGTGGCCTCGCTTTGTGGCACCGTCAAACGCGAGAGCCGGGCAAACAAGCGCCCACCGGGGCTGTCGGGGCTACCGGCAGGCCGGTATTCGAGGTGGCCGCTCAATTCGGTGGAATCCAACGTAGTGCGCCAGACAGTGCCTTGGTGCGTGCCGCCAGCCACCACGTTGTGCAGGCTGCGGCCTTGTGCCGTCACAGTTTGGGCGCGCAGGGCCAGCACGCTGGGAAGGTAGTCGAGGGTGGCCGGTGCCGGTGCCGCCGTATTGCCGTCGGACAGCAGCTTTTCCCACGCATCTACATCGACCTGTCCCAATTGCAGGTTGGCGGCGACCCCGTGGGCGGGCAAGGGCATGGATTCCCCAGCGGCCAAACCCACGGCGATGGCCCCGCGCAGCACCTGTGGTGGGGCGCTGCCGATGTCGCGCACGTACTGAACGTGTCCCAGCCGCCCCCCCTCAATCGTGATTTGTTCGTGCAGTGGCGCGGGTGGCGCGCCCGGTGCTGTGGTAACCAAAGACTCGCGTGTCAGCCGGGTTTCAATGCGCAGCGGCATGGCGCTGTCGGCACTTTTACCCAGCGGCGCGGGCAGCGCCAGCGCCAGTCCTTGCAGGCTAGTTTGCACTTGTACCTCGGGCACCCCCCGGCGCAGCGTGAGCGCCAAGGTGTACGGTGCACTGCCTGTGGCATGGCGTGTCAGTGGTGCTAAAAATCCCAGTTCACTGGCCTGCTGCAAGCCTTGTGCCGAGGCTGTGCCCTGAGCGCGCATTTGCAGTGCCGACTCGGTGGCTGGCGCTGTGGCCGCCAGAGCGCGCAGGCCACCTTCTAAGCGGACATCGCCGCCCAGCGCCCGCGCTTGCACCCCTTGGAGCGCAAAGCCGGTCTCGCTAAATTGCACCGTGCCCCGTGCCCGCGACAGCGCCGGAGCGTCGGGGGTGATACGTACGTCGTTGCCTGCCAGCATGACGCTGCCTTGCACCTGCGATTTTCCAAGCTGGTGAATGGGCAATTGCAGGCGCAAGCGCAGATCGGCATTGCCGCTGCCACTGGCGCGTGCCAGCGCGTGGTCGATCATGGCATCGAGTGGCGAGGTGCGCACAAAAGCCAACCATTCAGGCAGTGGCCCGCGGGCCTCACCATTCACAGTGACTACCGGGTTCGATAGGTCTGGAATATGCGCTTCCACCCGGCTCAGACGGGTGTTGCGGGTGCCCGCCAAAATGCCATGCGCACCCTGCACACGCATGGAGGCGCGCTCGAAAATCAGTTCGCCCTCGAGTTGTGCCAGCGCTGGCCACGGCAACTCGCCCGCAGCTTGCAGTGGGGGCGGTACATAGGCGTAGGTGGCATCTTTGACCTGCGCTGCAATCCTAAATTCGCCTTGCTTAGAATTTTGAAACGGCAGATCGTGCAAGTCGCCCTTGACCCGAAAGTCCACCCGTGGCACGCGCCCCGTCCGTACTGCATCGCGGACATAGTGGCGCGCCTGCTGTGGAATCACCAACGGCAAGTAGCGGTAGGCCCGGGTTCCATCGGCGCGGCTGAGGCTGCCACTCAGCTCCAGCACGCCCGGAAAGCGCGATTTACTGCCCGAGCGGGCAGGGTCGCTGGTGTGCCACTGCGCGCGTGCTTGGCCTTGGGCATCGGCGTTGGCAAACTGGGCATCGTTGACCTGCACGGACAGGTTTTCGCCATCGACCTTCCAACGCACCTGTGCATTCAGGCGGGTCAGCGCTAGCACTGGGTCTTCAAAAATACCCGGCAGCAGCAGTGCGCCATCGGTCAATGCGACGGTGGCACTGCCGCCGTCTTGGGTGGCCTGCACATCGATATTGGCACCGCGCAAACCCAGCGGCATTTGTGTTTCTGCCGAAGATGCGGCTCTGGCTGCAGGCGTATCGGCCAACGCCAAGCCGCTGATACGGCCTTGCACTTGGTAGTGGTGGGCCTTGGTCGGTGGGCCTTGCCACTGCGCCCGCAGCGACTCGACCAGCCCCCGGGGGGCGTAGCGCTGCAAGGCGTTGTGGCTTGTTTGGCCCAACGGCAAGCGCTGTGCTACCTGTGCCAGTGCCGCCAAATCGAGCCGATCGGCTTGAAACTCGCCGCGCTCGCGTCCCGGTGTGTTGCTGTATTGCAGGCGCATATCGCCGCCGGGCCAGCGCAAGCCGTCGTCGGTGACAAACTGCAAGCCCTGCGTTGCTGCCTCAAAGCCTTGGTTGAGTCGCCGTCCACTCAGGCGGCCTTGTAGCTGTGCCAATCCCAAGGGCTGCAACCCGGCCTCTGTGGTGGCGTGAACGTCGGTCAGGAAGATATCTGCCACAGCACCGACCCACTGGCCGCGTTCTACATCCAACCAAGCGCGCAGCGCGCCTTGGCCTTGTGCAAGGTCAATGCCAACATCGGCATAGTCGCGCAGGCGGGACAGGTCAAGCTGGGCAAAATCGGCAAACAGCTGTCCACTCCAGCGCTGCCAACGGCCACTGTGCGTGGACAGCAGGGGTTGGCGAAAGGCCCCCATCAAACTAAAGCGCGTGCCCCATTCGGACGGGGGTGTCGCGTCGATACGCAAGCGGTGCTGCCATGCCCGGTTGCGCAGCAGCACATCGACTTGGCCCAGCACCAATGCAGGCGCACTGCGTTGCTCGTCTGTCCAGCGCACAGTGCCACCGCGCACCAGCACCTCGGGCTGGGCAAACAGCCAATCGGCACCGGGGCTGTCGCCGCTGGGGTTGTCGGCCAGTGTCAGCCCGGCTACCGAGAGGCGGCCATCGGCGCTGCGGCGGATGTCAAGGTGAGGACTTTCGATGTAGAGCTGCTCTAGCCCCAAGCGCCACAGCGAACGCGCCGACAGCGCGAGCACCACGCGCGGCAGACGCAAGGCTTCGCGGCCTTGGGCATCAAGCAGCACGACCTCGCGCAGCTCGACAGAGGGAATGAGACCATTGCTGACAGCTGAAACTGCGCCCAAGCGCACCGGCACCCCCAGAGCGCGTTCGGCCTGCTCCTGCAGTTGCAGGCGGTAATCGCCAATTCGCGGCACAATCCAGCCGTGAAGCGCGCCCCAAGTGGCGCTCAGGAACAAACCTGCGGCCAGCATCACACCCAAAGACCACCGCGCAAGCACCGCCATGGCTCTGAGCAGACGGGTCGGTTGCGGTGAGGGTTCGGTCATGGGTAGCGCAGGAGCAAGCCAAGAATTATCACCCGCACCACCCATGCGGCCCCGGAGTCAAGCAAGCCTATGTCCACAACCCCTGCAATTTCTACCGAACTTCGTGCCGACAGTGCTGAAAGTCCTGCCGCCCATTCCCGATTTTTTCAGCGCCTGCACCGGCGCTACGGCGCGCAATTGGCACTGCTGCCCCCCGGCCCGCCGGTACGGGCCACGATGGAGCAAGCTTTGGCGGCGCTGTATGCCAGCGGCTGCGATACGGCCACCGCCTTGCGAACGCTGCGCCAGTTGGTGATGGAGCGCCTGATGCGCCTCGATTGTGAAGCGCAAGCGCCGCTATCGGATGTGACGCGGGCCGTCACCGAGTTGGCTGAGTTGGCGCTGGACCGCGCTTACCAGCAGGCCCGGCGCGATTTGGACGAGCGCCACGGTGCGCCCTGCGGCCCTGCGGGTCAGCCGGTGCAAATGTGGATTGTGGGCATGGGCAAACTCGGGGCGCGTGAGCTGAATGTTTCCAGCGACATCGACCTGATCTACGTCTATGAGCACGATGGCGATACCGCTGGCACCCCGGATGGTCGTGGTCGCATTTCAAACCACGAATATTTTGGCCGTGCCGTCAAAATCATTTATGGCTTGGTCGGTGACACCACCGAGCATGGCATGGTGTTTCGTGTCGATTTGGCACTGCGTCCGCACGGTAATTCTGGCCCACCGGCGGTCTCACTGGCGGCGCTGGAGGAGTATTTGCAGATTCAGGGGCGCGAGTGGGAGCGCTTTGCGTGGCTCAAGAGCCGGGTCGTGGCCCCACTCGATTGCATTGGCACACCGCAGGTGCAGGCGCTGCGCGGTGTGGTGTTGCCGTTTGTGTTTCGGCGCTACCTAGATTACAGCGTGTTTGATGCGCTGCGCAGTTTGCACCGCCAAATCCGCGAACACGCCGCCCGGCGCAGCGCAGGCCACCCCGAGCGGGCCAACGATGTCAAGCTCTCGCGCGGGGGGATTCGCGAGATCGAATTTACCGTGCAACTGTTGCAAGTGGTGCGCGGTGGTCAGTTTCCAGAATTGCGCCGTCGGCCCACCCTCGAAGCCTTGCAGCGTTTGGCACAAGCGGGGCTGATGCCACAAGCCACTGCCGATGCGATGGCACGGGCCTATTTGTTTTTGCGCCGGGTCGAGCACCGTATCCAGTACCTTGACGACCAGCAGACCCACGTTTTGCCCACCCGTGACGACGATTTGGCGTGGATTGGTCAGACGATGGGTTTTGTCGACACCAGCGCCTTTTTGCACGAACTCGATGCCCACCGTGAACTGGTGGCCCAAGAGTTTGACACTTTGCTCGGCGGGGATGACAAAAAGCCGTGCAATGGCAATGGTTGCGGTGGCCCGCAGGCCAGCGGTGCCAGCCTAGCGCCTGAACTGGAGGGGGTGCTCGAACAGTTGCCCCCAGCGCTGCGTGAGCGTGTGGTGGAGTGGCGCACCCATGCCAAGGTGATTGCCCTGCGCGAGGAAACGCGCACCCGCTTGTTCCGTCTTATTCAGCGCACCGGACTATGGTTGGGCGAGGGCCGGATCAGCGCCGAGGCTGCGGTACGGCTGGTCAATTGGCTGGAATCGTTGCTGCGCCGCGAAAGCTATTTGGCACTGCTGCTCGAGCGCCCCGCCGTGCACGAGCAACTGCTGCACCTGTTGGGCGCGGCGCGCTGGCCTGCGCGCTATTTGCTGCAGCACCCCGGCGTGATTGACGAGCTGGCGGGCAATACCTTGATGTCGGAGCGCTTTGTTGCTGCCGATTTTGAGCGCGACTTGGGCCGACGGCTGGTGTCGCTGCGCTCGACCAATGAGGATGACGATGAGGCACTGCTCAATTTGCTGCGCCGTGCCCACCACGCTGAAACTTTCCGAATTTTGGCGCGCGATGTGGGTGGTCGCCTGAGCGTCGAGCAGGTCGCTGACGACTTGAGTGCTTTGGCCGACAGTGTGTTGCGCGTGACCGCGCAGTGGTGCTGGGATCGTCTGAAAAACCGCCACCGCGAGGTGCCCCAGTTTGGCATCATTGGTTACGGCAAACTCGGTGGCAAAGAATTGGGTTACGGCAGTGATTTAGACATTGTTTTTGTTTTTGACGACGACGATGAGCGCGCCGCTGAGGTCTATGCCGCGTTTGTGCGCAAGTTAATCAACTGGCTGACAGTCAAGACGAGCGAAGGCGATTTGTTTGAGATTGACACTGCACTGCGCCCCAACGGTAACTCGGGCATGCTGGTCACACGCTTTGAGGCCTATGCCAATTACCAGCAGCAGCGCGGCAGCAATACCGCGTGGACGTGGGAGCACCAAGCCATGACGCGCGCACGCTTTGTGCTGGGCAGTGCGTCGTTGCGCGCACGCTTTGATGCGGTGCGCGAGGCCGTCATCAGTGCCCCGCGCGATCCGCAGGCCCTGAGAGGTGAAATCACCGCCATGCGCGCCCGTGTGCTGGGTGCCCACCCAGCGCACGAGGGGCAGTTTGACATCAAGTACAGCCCAGGCGGTATGGTCGATGCCGAGTTTGCCATGCAGTATTTGGTGCTGTCGCAATCGTGCACGCATCCCGAGCTGATGGACAACGTAGGCAACATCGCTTTGCTCCAGCGTGCCGAAAGTGCAGGGCTGCTGCCGCCGGGCATCGGTCAAGCCGCAGCGACCGCCTACCGCGAACTGCGCCGCATCCAACACCGTGCCCGTCTGGACGAGGTACCAACCCAAGTCGCGCTGCCAATATTGCAGGCCGAGCGTGCAAGTGTGCAGGCGCTGTGGGCGGCAGTATTTGGTACCCATTGAGGGCCTTGGATTTGCTAAATTTGAAATAAATTGGCTACCAGTGCTTGTCTAGCTTGCATTGGTAGCTATATTTTTAATAGCATTATCATTCTATAAGTGTGGGTTGCTTTGCGTCGCAGTCAAAACGATCAGGCCAAGGGGCCAGTTGCGATGTTTGCATTGGGCATCACCACCGCCATAATCACCGCTGCTATGACCCTCCTTACCATTGACATCGACACCATCCCGCTCGGTCAGCCCATGCCTTTTGCGTTGCGCGGCGTAACTGGCTTGTTACTGGCCAATAAAGGCTACGTCATACGCGACCGTGCTGAACTAGAGGTTCTGGTCAAGCGCGGGGTCGAGTTGTGTTTGGACACGGTAGAGTCGGGCGATAGCCACCGCAATTATCTGAAGCATCTGCAGCGCATGTTGCTGTCGGACAGACCCATGGGTGAAATCGCTGCCACCCGCATTGGCGACGGTGTGCCTGAGGAAGAGCGCGAGGCCCCGAAAAAAGGCCCGGCCAACTGGCCCAACTTGCAGATGCTGACCACACAGTTGCTGCGCTCGCCTCGGGCTGGTGATTTTTTTGAGCGCTTGTCGGGGTTGTACGAAGATTTGTCGAAGGAGTGCCAGAATTATCCGGATGCGACGTTGCTTGGACTGATTCAGATGTCGGGCCGCGAAGCGCAGATGTACAGTGCCACCCACAGTATGTTGGTGGCCTGCGTTTGTATCGTGGTAGCGCGCACGACGCTCAATTGGCCCGAAGACAAGGTGCGCCCGCTGGGCTGCGCTGCTTTGAGCATGAACTGCGCCATGACCGAGTTGCAAGACCAATTGGCATTGCAAACGACCCCCCTGACCACAGCGCAGATTGCCGATATTGAAAACCACGCCGACCGCTCTGAAGCCTTGCTGCGCAACTTGGGTATCGACGACGAGGTCTGGCTTGAGGCCGTGCGCTCGCACCACGACCGTGCTCCCGGTTCGCTCAAAAACAAGACCGATGTGCAACAGATTGCTCGGCTGATTCAGCGTGCTGACATTTTTGCCGCGCGGTTGGCCCCGCGTGCATCGCGCACCCCTATGCCAGTCACGGCGGCTATGCAATCGTGTTACCACGACGAGGAACACAAGGTCGATGAGGCCGGGGCCGCTATTGTCAAAACGCTGGGGGTTTATCCACCCGGAACCTATGTGCGCTTGGCCAGCCAAGAAACCGGTTTGGTGCTGCGCCGTGGTGGTACGGCGACCACACCGCGCGTTGCCGTGCTGATTAACCGCGAAGGCATGCCAACGGGCGAGATGATTCGGCGCGACACCGCACTGGCGCAATGGAAAATTGTCAGCGTAGTTGCACCGCGTAATATGCGCGTACAAGTGCCGCTAGAGCGTCTGTTGGCAATGGTTTGAGCCAAGATGCACTCGGTGCACACACCCGCAGGGGGTTGGCGTTTTAGGCCGGCTTGGTATCGGCAAAACTCGGGCGCAGCATCAGCTTATCGAGCAGGCGGCCCAGATTGGGGTAGTCGGTGCGCCAAGTGATCTCAGGAAAGCGAAACTCCAGCCAGCCCAATGCGCAGCCGACGGCAATGTCCGACAGGCTGGGGTGGATGGCGCTGCAATAAGGTTTGTCGGCCAATCCGACGCTCATGGCCTGTAGGCTCGCTTGCACCTTGCCCATTTGGCGGTCAATCCACGCTTGGCAGCGTTCGCTGTCTTTGCGGCCCTCAAAGGTGCGCTCTAACCGTACCAAAATGGCCGCGTCGAGCATACCGTCGGCCAACGCTTCCCAGGTTTTGACTTCGGCCCGGCCACGCCCTGTGGTTGGAATCAGTTTGCCAACCGGCGACAGGGTGTCGAGGTATTCAACGATGACGCGCGAGTCAAACAGTTTGTCGCCACCCTCCATGACCAAGCAAGGCACCTTGCCCAAGGGGTTGATGTTGCCCATGGTAGAGCCTTCGGCCCAGACGTTCTCTTGCACAAACCCATAGTCGAGCTTCTTTTCGGCCATCACTACACGCACTTTTCGCACGTAGGGGCTGGTGGTCGATCCGATCAGTTTCATGGCAGTTGAGGGCGCGTGCAAGCGCTGGAGAGGCTAGAGGTGAGATTCTATCGACTACCCGTCTTTACAGCAGAACATGGTGCAGCACCCCTACAATCGCGCTCCATGAGCCTCTCCACCCTTACTGCCCTGTCGCCGCTGGACGGCCGCTACGCCGCCAAACTCTCCACCTTGCGCCCCATCATGAGCGAGCACGGATACATGCACCGCCGGGTGCAGGTTGAAGTGGCTTGGTTCATTGCGCTGTCAGATGCTGGTTTTGCCGAATTCAAGCCCCTGACACCCGGCGCACGTGCCTACTTGCTGGGATTGGTCAAAAACTTCTCTGAGGCCGATTGCGCCGCCATCAAAGAATTCGAAAAGACCACCAACCATGACGTTAAAGCCGTTGAATACTGGATTAAAGCCAAATTCGAGGCCCGTCCTGAGCTAGAAAAAGCCGCTGAATTTGTTCACTTTGCCTGTACCAGCGAAGACATCAACAACACCAGCCATGCGCTGCAACTGCGCTCCGGGCGCGATCAGGTGGTGCAGCCCGGGCTTGACCGTATCGTGCTCAAGCTGCGCGAGATGGCGCTGCTCTATGCCGATGTGCCCATGCTCAGTCGCACCCACGGTCAAACTGCCAGCCCGACCACCGTCGGTAAAGAACTGGCCAATGTGGTGGCGCGCCTGACCACGGCCTGTGACCGCATTGCCAACGTCAAAATTTTGGGCAAGATGAACGGCGCTGTTGGTAACTACAACGCCCACTTGTCGGCTTGGCCCGATTTTGACTGGGAAGCCTTCAGCAAGAAGGTCATTGAGACCCCCGAACCGATGGGTTTGGGCCTGACATTCCAGCCCTACAGCATCCAGATTGAGCCGCACGACTACATGGCCGAGCTGTTCGATGCCGTGGCCCGTGCCAACACCATTTTGATCGACCTGTCGCGCGACATTTGGGGCTATGTCAGTTTGGGCTATTTCAAGCAGCGCCTCAAGGCCGGTGAGATCGGCTCTTCGACCATGCCACACAAGGTCAATCCGATTGATTTTGAAAATGCCGAAGGCAATTTGGGCTTGGCCAATGCACTGTTGCGCCACCTGTCTGAGAAGCTGCCCATCTCGCGCTGGCAACGTGACCTGACCGATAGCACCGTGCTGCGTAACATTGGCGTGGCGCTGGGCTATGCGACGCTGGCCTACAGTTCTTTGCTGACCGGACTGAACAAACTTGAATTGAACGAAGAAGCCCTGGCCGACGACTTGAATGCCGCTTGGGAAGTGTTGGCCGAGCCAATCCAAACCGTGATGCGCCGCTACGGTGTGCAGGGCGCTTACGAGAAGCTCAAAGAGGTCACGCGCGGCAAGACCGTCACTGCGGAGGCGCTGCACGGTTTGATTCAGAGCTTAGAAATTCCTGAGACAGAAAAAACCCGTTTGCTGGCAATGACGCCGGGCAGTTACACCGGCAAGGCTGCCGAGTTGGCCCGCCGGGTCTGATATTTCATGGCTATCAAATCCACCATCTTCAAGGCGAGCCTGCAAATCGCTGATATCGACCACAGCTACTACGCCGACCATGCGCTCACTTTGGCACGCCACCCCAGCGAGACCGACGAGCGCATGATGGTGCGCTTGGTTGCGTTGGCACTCCATGCCCATTGCCTGCAAGACATTTGCAACGGCGACGGGACGCTGGCCTTTGGTGCAGGTTTGTCTGATCCTGATGATCCAGATGCCTCGCTGACGGACTTTACGGGTCGCAAGCGCCTGTGGATTGAAGTAGGCCAACCCGAAGACAAACCCTTGACCAAGGCCTGTAGCAAAGCCGATGCGGTGGTGGTCTATGCCTTTCACCATGCCGCCGAGGTGTGGTGGAAGGGCATCGAAACCAAATTGTCGCGGCTGGAGCGATTGCAGGTTTGGCGTATTCCGTCAGAAGCCTCGCAAGAGTTGGCCCAGCTGGCCGAGCGCAGTATGCAGCTGCAAGCTACGGTGCAAGAGGGGGCCATCACCCTGAGCAGCAATTTAGGCAGTGTGCATGTGGAGCCGGTGCGCTGGAAGTAATTTCGAGCCGATTTGGTGTCAAATCAGGCGATAGCCCTCATTCAGACAGCGTTTTGTGCTATTAAAATAAAAGCGTTTAGTTTTCCCGTCCCGCAATGAGAACCGCATTGGTGCCGCCAAATGCAAACGAGTTTGACAGGGCATAACGCAGCTGTGGGGCATCGCGGCTGGTGCCGCAGAGCAAGTCGATGCTCGGCAGCGCTGGATCAAGCAGCTGCACATGGGCTGTGGGTGGCAAGCGCTGAAGCTCCAGTGCGCGCAGCGCAGCCACTAACTCCACCGCGCCGCCAGCGCCCAGCAAGTGCCCGTGAATGGCCTTGGTCGATCCTACGGGCGTTGCGTTACCAAACACGCTGGCGATGGAGTGGGCCTCGGCGGCATCACCGGCCAAAGTGGCGGTGCCGTGGGCATTGATGTAGCCAATGTCGGCTGGGTTGAGTTCAGCATCGTCCAGCGCCGTGCGCATGGCCCGTGCTTGACCGGCAGAGTCTGGGGTGGTGATGTGCATGCCGTCGCAGTTAGTAGCGTAGCCAGCCAAGAACAGTGGAGCCTCTACGCCCCGGGCGTGTGCATGGGCCTGCGATTCCAGCACCAGCGCAGCCGCACCTTCGCCCAGCGCAAAACCTGTGCGATGGGCCGAAAACGGGCGGCAAGCAGCCGGTGCATCAGCCTCGCCTGGCAGCGCTGCCAGTACCCGCATGGCGTGCCAACTGGCCATCACCCCTGGCACCAGCATCGCTTCGTGTCCACCTGCAATGGCGACATCAATCCAGCCAGCACGCAGCGCACGCAGGGCCTCGCCAATCGCAACTGCCGAAGATGCACAGGCACAAGCGTAAGTCAGTGCCGCGCCGCGCGCCTGAAAATGCAGGGCCAATTCAGCGGCTGCGGCGTTGGGCATGGTGGTGGGCACGGTGGTCGGGCGCATACGGCGTTGTTCACCGTAGAGTGCTTTGCAGGTGGCCTCAAAACTGCTGGCACCGCCCATGCCACTGCCCCAAAAAATGCCCAGCCGCTCCGGTTGCGCCACCAGTGCAGCATTTTGGGCTGCAGCTTGTGCGGCAAACAGTGCCATTGCAGTACCACGGTCCATCGGCAGGCGCGAGGGCGCGCGCAGAGCGCTTTCATGAAAGGTGCATTGCGCCACCGGAATCAGCATCGAATCGAGGCCCGGCAGATTCAAATCGTGCGCTCGCACTGCCGACTGACCACCAAAGAGATGGGCATCGAAACTGGCAAAGTCGTTCCCTAGCGGGGTGACCATGCCATAGCCGGTGATACGAACTGCTGCACTCACGGGGTGCTCCCGGCATCCGCGCTGGGGGGCGGCAAAAGGCTTTCGATCACCTCGCAAATGTGCTGCAAGGTGATACCGCCTTGGCGCGGATCAAGCAATGTTTCAGGAATTCGCAGGTGGAATGCATCTTCTGCGGCGAAGACAAAATCCATCAGCGAAAGCGAATCGAGTCCGAGATTCTCCAGACTGGCCTCTGGGCTCAACTGGGTCGGATCACAACCAAATCTTTGCTCCAGCAGTGTGGCCAAAGTGGGGTAAATATCGGTACGCATTCAAAAGTCTCTCAAAGTTAATCAATGCCGTTACGGCACACGCCGCTCTGGGACGGTTCAGCGCCAACGCTGGCGACAAACGCCACAGTTTCGCGAACCACTTGCGGTCGGTCGTTGTCAATGGAAATCATGTGGTAACTGTTCTCTAGCACCACGGTACGCAGGGACCTTGGGCCCAGCCCACGTGCCAGCAGATCAAGGTTGACCAGACTGGCAACCTCATCTTCGCGGGCGTGAATGGCCAATACCTCGCGGCAGGTGACACGCCCCAGATTGCGTCGAACATAGCGGCGCAAGCGGTCGTGCTCGCGCAGGTGGCCGATACCCAGCACAGCGCACCCAGCACTAGAGATGCGCCGTTGCTGTAATTCGCGCTCAATCCAAGCGCGCACCCGCTCGTTTTTGACCCCATAGGGGGGCCGTTCACGGTATTGCCACCAGCGCCCCAGCGGCGTATAGAGTGCCAGTGGCAACAGCCATTGGAAGCGCGAAATGCCCCAGCCATCAGACACCAAGGTAGTGGACATCAGCACCAGGCCATCGACTTGCTGAGTGCAACGGATGGCTGCGCCCAGTGCCAGCGCTGCACCCGCTGAGATTCCGACCAGTACGGTGCGTGCATGGTCGCGGCGCATGGCACTGATTTGTTCTGTTATTGCCGCTAGCCACTCGGTGTAAGGCCGTGCTTGTTGGTGCACTGCCGTGGGGTCAAACGAGTACCCGGCAATGCACGGTTCATACACCGCGTACCCTGCGCGGCGCAGGGCCTGTTGCACTGGCAGCAGTTCATCGGGGGTACTGCACAGACCATGCAGCAACAGCACACCCACCTCTTGCAGACCCGGCGCACTCACGCCGGAGCATCCGCAACATCGGTTTTGGTGCCGCGCGGCGAGAACCACGCCACATACAGCACCGGCAGCACCACCAGCGTCAGCAGGGTGGCGGTAAATAAACCACCGATCACCACAATGGCCAGTGGCCTTTGCGTTTCAGAGCCAATGTCGTGCGAAAGCGCCATCGGCAGCAGCCCGAGTGCCGCGAGCAGGGCCGTCATGAGCACCGTGCGCAGGCGCTGCATGGAGCCTTCACGCACGGCTTCGAGTACCGTCTGGCCCTGTGCGCGCAGTTGTCCAAACACCGACAGCATCACCACACCGTTCAGCACGGCCTGCCCCGACAGGGCAATAAAGCCAATGGCCGCCGAAACTGACAGTGGAATCGAAAAAATCCACAGTGCTACAAAACCACCAATCAGCGCTAGCGGCACGTTGAGCAAAATCAGTGCCGCTTGCTTGAATGACTTGAAAGCATCAAACAGCAACACAAAAATCAGCACCAACGAAATCGGCACCACAATCGTCAGGCGCTGCATGGCACGCTCTTGGTTCTCAAACTCCCCCGACCAATTGACGACGTAGCTGGCTGGCAGCTTGACATTGGCTTCCACCCGGGCCTGCATGTCCTTTACTACAGAACCCATATCACGGTCTTTAATGAAGATGCCAATCGCCATCGTGCGCCGTCCGGCCTCGCGGGCGATGTTCATAGCGCCGGTGGTTTCGCGGATGTTGGTGACGTTGCCCAGTGTGGTGTAGTTGCCATCGGGCGTGGCAATCGGCGTGGCGCTCAGGCGGGCAATGGCACGCTTGTCTTCAGGCAAGCGCACGGCAACCGAAAATTTGCGTTCACCTTCCCACAATTGCGTCGCCGCTTTACCGGCCAAAGCAGCCTCGATGACATCTTGCACATCGCTCACATTCAGCCCGTAACGCGCTGCACGTTCACGGTCAATGTCGATCAGCAGCTGTGGCAGTTCGCCCAAACGGTCAATTTCGGCCCGAAAGACACCGGGAACTTGTTTAATCTCGTGCTCGATGGTTTGGGTTACGCGCCGCAGTTCGACCAAATCATCGCCCGCGACTTTGATGACGATTTGTCCGTCAATCTGCGAGATCGATTCGAGTACGTTGTCGCGGATGGGCTGCGAGAAAGTAGGCTCCATCCCCGGAATGGCCGACACCGCCCGGTCCATCTCATCGATCAGTTGTTCTTTGGTGAACCCCTTGCGCCATTCTTCGGCCGGTTTAATGTCCACAAACACTTCCGCCATGCTGATGGTTTTGGGGTCGGTGCCGTCTTCGGGCTGCCCGGCTTTGGAAACCGTGGTGCGTACCTCGGGCACTGTCAGCAGTGCCTTTCGCACGTCGTGCAAGATGCGCGTGGCTTCGCCGTTTGAGACGCTGGCGGGCAAGCGCACATTCATCCAAATCGTGCCCTCGTTGAGTTCGGGCAAAAACTCCGATCCCAAGCGCGAGGCTGCCACCATCGATAAGGCAAACACACCCAATGCAATGACAACCACATGGCGGCGGTGGGCCAGCGCCCAGCCCAGCACCGGTGCGTACAAGCGTTTGCTGCTGGCTACCACCCGATTGTCACCGTGGGGTATTTTTTTCCGCAGCATCCAATAAGCCAGCAGCGGCACCAGCGTCAGGGAGAAAATCAGCGAACCGACCAGTGCTGTGGTGACCGATAGTGCCATTGGCTGAAAAATACGCCCTTCATGGCGTTGCAGGGCAAAAATAGGAATGTGTGCCGCAATGATGATGAGCATCGAAAACAGCGTCGGGCGACCGACTTCGTTGGCCGCATCAATGATGGTGTCACGCCGCTCCGCATCGGACATGGTTTCTTTGTTTTCGGACAGCCGGTGCATGATGTTTTCGATCACGATCACAGCACCATCGACGATGATGCCAAAATCCATCGCGCCCAAACTGAGCAAATTAGCGGGCACGCCCATGATTTTTAGGCCCAGAAACGTTGCCAGCAGCGCCAATGGAATCACCACCACCACCGCCAAACTAGCCCGCAAGTTCGATAAGAACAGGTACAGCACCAGTGCTACCAACAAAGCCCCTTCGACCAAATTTTTAAATACGGTGGTCAGGGTTTTGTCCATCAGCCAAGTGCGGTCGTAGTAGGGCAGAACCTGCACCCCCGGAGGTAAAACGCGGCTGTTGAGTTCTTCGATCTTGGCCTTGATGCCTTTGAGCACTAAGCTGGGGTTCTCGCCCTTGCGCATCACCACGATGCCCGTCACCACATCGTCGTCGGCATCTTGGCCCACGGTACCCAGCCGGGGCACGGCCCCAATTTGCACCTGTGCTACATCCCGAATCAAAATGGGGGTGCCGTTGCGCGAGGCCACGACGATGCGGCCAATGTCATCGGCTGAGTGCAGCAAACCCAAACCGCGAATGGCGTATTGTTGGGCACCTTGGGCCACATAGCTGCCACCGGCATTGGAGTTACCCCGGCCCAGCGCGTCGAGCAGATTTTGGAATGTGAGTTTGTGCGCCCGCAGCTTGTCCAAATCGGGCTGCACCTCGTATTGTTTGATAAAGCCCCCCATGGCCACCACATCGGCTACGCCGGGCACTTGGCGCAAGGCGCGCTCGACCACCCAGTCTTGCAGTGTGCGCAATGCCGTGGGTGATTGCCCATCGCCGCGCAAGCGGTAGCGCATCACCTCACCAACTGGGGTAGCGTTGGGGGCAATATCGGCTTCAACCCCGGGGGGTAAGTCAATGCCGCGCAGGCGTTCACTGACCTGCTGGCGTGCTTGTTGCACATTGGCGTTGTCGTCGTAAGTGACGACGGTGAACGATAGGCCAAACTGTGTGTGTGAAAACACCCGGATGGCATTGGGTAATCCCGATAGCGCAACTTCAATCGGCAGTGTGACTTGTTTTTCTACCTCCTCGGCGGCGCGGCCCGGAAACAGCGAAATGACCGTCACTTGGGTGTCCGTGACATCCGGAAAAGCTTCTACCGTCAAGTTTTTGAAGGCAATAAAGCCTGCCGCCGCAAACAGCAGCGTACCGAGCACGACAAACAGCGATTGGTGCAACGCGAAGTGAATCAACCGCCTCATGGGGCCACCGCCTTGCGATCTGGGGCGTTGGAGGTGGTCTGTGCAGGGGCAGGCACCGATGCTGCATGCATGGCAGCTTCACTTTGGGCAAGACGGAACTGGCGCGCTAACAGCAGAGCGTTTTCGCTCACCACTTTTTCGCCTACCCGCAGACCTTGTGAAATCACCACTTCCTTGGGGCCTTCGTAATCGAGCGTGACGGTTCGCCGTTCGAACACCCCAGTTTGTGTTTGAACAAAAACAACGTGCTGGGCACCGCTTAGGAATACCGCTGTCGCTGGAACGACTACGCCGATACCCAAGGGGCGCTCAAAACGGATCGTTGCCAGCATTTCTGCTTTCAGGTGCCGTTCGGCATTGTTGATGACACCGCGTACTTTGATGGTTCTGGTCGAAGGGTCAATGAAGTCTGCTGCCGAAATCACCTTGCCAGTGAACTTTTTGCCGGGCAGGGCAGGCACTATCAATTCAAATGCAGCGCCCGGCTGTAAGGTGCCGACTTCAGACTCGCGTGCGTCAATTTGTACCCACAGTGAGGTCGGATCGGTGACAACAAACAGCGCGGGTACGCCCGGCCCTGCTTGCTCTGGGCGCAGCTCTTGTCCGGGGTTGATGTTGCGCTCAACCACGACACCGCGCAGACTCGATGACAGCGCTAATTCTTGGCTGACATGGGTGCCACCACCGTATAAACGGGTACGGGCTGCTGCGCGGGCTGCTTCTGCTTGGGCACGGGCTGCATCGGCCTCGGTTTGTTCTAAGTCTTTGCGCGCTACGATGCCTGCTTCGAAAAGCTCACGTTGGCGCGCTAGTGCCTTCTGCGTCAGGTGTGTGTCGGCTTGTGCCTTGGCTGCATCCGCTTGTGCCGCACCAAAATCGGGCGAGGCCAGTTGTGCCAGTGGGGTGCCTGCCTGCACACGCTGGCCGACATCCGCCGTAATGGCTGTAACCCGGCCTGCAAAGGCTGGGTAGATTCGCTGGGTGCGTTCCTCGTTCCAGACCAACTTGGCAGGCAAATCAACGGTTACGGAGGTGCTGGGGATTGCGGCGCTCAAGGTCAGCAGTGCCAGTTGGGGGTGTCCCTCCGGAAAACGCAATTGCGTACCTTGAACAATGGGCTGGGGTGCCTCTGGCACCGGAACAGGGGCTTCAGTGCAGGCACTGAGTAGGCACAGACTCAGTGCCAACGGCCAAGCGCGGGAGAAGGAAGCAATTTTCACTGGGACGATTCCGTCGAAGAAAGAGAAGACAAAAAGGTTTCTGGTTGAACGCGCAGCTGCCATGCACCAGCGGCTTTGGCTGCATCGGCGCGGGCGGCAAAAGCCTCAATCAAGGTGGCGCGCAATGTGCGCCGGGCATCGAGCAAGTCTGACAAAGACAGCGCACCGTGGCGGTAGGCCAGCTCCGCTCCAGCGGCCACACTGCGCGCGCGCGGCAAAATGTCGGTGTGGTAGCGATTGGCACGTGCGGCACTGGCCACACCTTCTAATTGCAGGCGTTGCATTTCGGCACTGGCTGCACGCAGCACCTTTTCGTAAAGGTCTTGGGCCTGTGTCAGTTGCGCTTGGGCGCGGCCTACTTCGCCTCGGTGGTCGTAACCCCACTGCAGTGGCATTTGCATGCGCAATTCGAGTTGGCGCGTCGAGGTTCCGGGAAAGTGATCAATGGATGCTCCCCAAGTAACGTCAGCACGTTTGAGTGCTGAGGCACTGTCCAGTGCCGCTTGTGCCGCTTGCACCCGGGCTTGTGCTGCCCGAACATCCGGGCGCAGGAGTGCCAGTGCGGTTGGATCAGGCAGTGTGCTGGGCACAGGTGCTGTGACTGGCCAATCGGGATGCGCGCTAAGGGTATCGGCAGGTACCGTCCAACCCGTAATTTGGCCCAGTGCGAGCGCTGCACGCTGGCGTTCCAAAGTGGCGCTCACCCAATCCGCTTGGGCGCGTTGGGCTTCGATGTCGGTGCGTGCTGCCTCTTGTGCCGACATATCACCCGCTTGCACACGGCGTGTGGCAGTGTCGGACAGTTGCGCTGCACTGTGTGCCAGTGCTGCCACCTGTTGTTCGCGCTCTTGTGCTGCCAAGAGATCAAAAAAAGCGGCGTATGCGGCTTGTAGCTGCAGGGCGGTGGTGTCTTCGAGGTCTGCTTGGGCCGCAAGTGCAGCGCGCTGGGCTGTCAGTGTGCGCAGGGCACGTTTATCGCCACGCTCCCACGTCCAGTCGACACCGACCGATTTATCGACCCGCTTTTTTGTCGCCCAACTTCCACCGCCCAAGCCGTTTTGCAAATCCATCGACCCGAGCTTGCCTGACAGTACTGGGAAGGGTGCGCGGTCTGCGCTTTGCACATCGGCCTGTGCCGCGCTCAGTGCACTGTGTGCCAACGTGACATCGAGGTTATTGCGTGCAGCCCGCAGCGTTTGCGCCAACGTCACCATCGTTCCACTGGGTACTGACGTTTGTATGGGGGCAGGCGTGGTCACTTGTGCTTGCGCACCCCAAGGTGCAGCCAGTGCCAAGCCTGAAACAAGAAATATCTGTCGTATGCTCATTGTTGATTTATCGCCTATGAGGGCTGACCGGTGCCTGACTTGGCTCCCTAATTGCACCATTTTGGTGAAATAACGATGCGTATTTTGTTGGTAGAAGACGACGCCATCTTGGGTGATGTGGTGTTGCGCAGCCTGAGTGCACAGGGTCATCGTGTGGATGTCGCTACCACCGTTGATGCCGCGCGCCATTGGTGGCGGGTGCAGCCCTACGATGCTGTATTGCTCGATTTAAATCTGCCACAGTCGGATGCTTCGCACAGCACCCTCGGCAGTGGTTTGCAGGCCCTGCGTGAGGCCCGTGCCCGGGGTGATCGCACGCCGGTGGTGGTTTTGACGGCGCGTAACCGCACCGAAGAGCGCATTGCCGGACTCGATGCCGGTGCTGATGACTATCTGGGCAAACCCTTTGATTTAGCAGAGGTGGAGGCACGTCTTCGCGCGTTGATGCGCCGCACGCATGGCACACAAGACCGCGTTGAAATGGGGCAACTGGTGCTCGATCGCAAGGCGCGGCGCTTTTTTTTGCAAGGTACTGCGTGGGCGTTGCCTGCCCGTGAGTTTGAGGTGCTTTGGGAGCTGATGACCCCTGCGGGGCGGGTGGTGAACAAACAGGTGTTGTCCGAAAAATTGTCGGGCACAGACGATGCGCTGGGCCACAACGCGCTGGAGGCATTTATCTCGCGGCTTCGCAAAAAATTAGCCGATAGTGGCAGTGGTGTGGGCATTCGCACATTGCGTGGGCTGGGTTACGTGCTGGAAGTGCAGGGGTGAGTGCGGTCAAGCCGTCACTGCGCTCTCGGTTGCTGTGGCATGTGGTGCTGGCGCTGGCAGTTACTTGGGCACTGGGGAGCTTGTTGGTCATTGGAGTTGCCAGCTATTTTTTGGGACTGGCATTTGACCGATCTTTACTCGACGATGCACACGCATTGGCAGCCCATGTCAGGCTGGAAAATGATCGACTGGTGTTTGACCTCTCACCGACCGAAATGCAGATGGTGTTGTTTGACCAGCGTGACACTTTGTATTTTGCTATTTTTGGCCCCGACGGTGCTTTGGTTGCTGGGCATGCAGGTTTACGCCCGACACCGTTGTCTGCTGACCAAGACCATGATTTTGCCAATGTGCGCTTGCATGGTCGCACTTTGCATGCTGTCAGTTTGCGTCGCCATCGTCCGTTTTTATTCACTGTCGTGATGGCCCAAACCACTGCCTCACGCAGTGAATTGCTTCAGCGTTTGTTGACCTATTCGGTGGTTCCGCAATTGTTATTGCTGATTTTTTTGGCTTGGTGGCTGCGTCGCATTATTGGGCGTGATCTGCAACCACTGTCGGAACTGCAAGCCGTTGTCAATCAGCGCGATGCCAGTGACCTGATGCCAGTGCCACAAGAATTGTCTGAAGATGCTGGTTCGCGTGATGTCCAGCGTTTGGGGAGTGCAATTAACTCGTTGTTGGCCCGCTTGGGGGCTAGCCTTCAAGCGCAGCGCGAGTTTACTGGTAATGTGGCCCATGAACTGCGCACGCCGCTGGCTGGCATTCGTGCCCAAGTAGGATTTGCATTGGCACAAAATGCGCCAGAAATTTGGCGCGAGCAATTACAAGGCATTGCCCGCAGCGAGGCCCGCGCCAGCCACCAAGTAGATCAATTGTTGGCACTGGCACGGGCCGATGAAGCCTCGGGTATCTTGACCCCGGTGCCTGTTGCGCTGGATGTGTTGGTGCGGGATTTGTTAATTCGCTACTTGCCCCGTGCCGATGCTGCTGGCATTGATTTAGGGGCGCTTGGGCTGGACAGTCGACACACTGTTTGGGCCGATACTGCATTGGTAGAGGGCATGCTGACCAATTTGCTAGACAACGCTTTGCGCTATGGCCGTGCCGCCGTACAGCCTCAGGTGACGGTGGCGCTCGAACGTTTACACAGTGGTATTGCACTGTCTGTCACCGACAATGGGCCTGGTCTGAGCCAAGACGAGGTGCATCAGCTTCTGCGGCGTGGGGCGCAGGGCGTGGCAGGGCGACAATTGGGCACGGGGGCTGGGTTGGGGTTGGCGATTGTTGGTCGCTATGCTGAATTGTTGGGCGCTTCCTTGGCACTGATGCCTGCTGCCGATGGTCCAGGTTTATGTGCTCAGGTGTTGTTTAAACCCGCACCCGACATCACCGACTTAAACCATGCCTGAACTTTTGGTAGAGCATCATGATTGCGTCGCGCGTTCGATATAGCGGGTAAAGCGCCAAGCGCTGCCTTGTTGTGTGATGCGCCGCCAGACAGCCCGTTTTTGCATTGGGGTATAGGCCAGCCAGTGCTGGACTTCCTCAAAACTGCGGCCACAGCCTTTGCACCAGTCATCGCCTTGGCTGGTGGAGCAAATGGCAATGCAGGGGGTGTCGGGGGTGGTGTCGTACCATGCCTGCCATGCGGCCATAGCTTGCGTTGGTAGGGATTCGGTATGGATCTCGACCATGTGCCTGAAAACCATCTGTCCATAAACTTCGGCCAGCACTTGCACCTCGGGGGTCAGTGCAACGCCATCGGTGGATGGTGCATGTTTGCGCCAGTAGTTGATGGCTACCTCAAGGTCGGTAATGTGCAAGACTGTCATGGCCCGCCATCGAGTGCTTGATTTTTTCTAGGTAGATGGGAAATGGATGCCAAAAAACAAAAACCGCCCTTGTGGGCGGCTTTGGCAAAGCAAGAGGGGCGTAATCAGCGCTTTTGGCGGAATTTTCGCAATGCAGCAATTTGTGCGGTCATGATGGTCAGCTCGGATTGTGCCCGTGCAAGATCAAGTTCGCTCTTGGCATTTTTCAATGCTTCTTCGGCAGCAGCCTTAGATGCATTGGCTTTTTCATCGTCCAGATCCTTGCCACGTACCGCCGTATCAGACAGCACAGTCACGCAATCGGGTTGGACTTCAAGAATGCCACCGGCCACGAAAACGAACTCTTCACTGCCATCTGCCATCTCGATGCGAACCGAGCCAGGCTTGATGCGTGTAATCAATGGCGTGTGGCGTGGATAAACGCCCAGTTCGCCCGCCTCACCGGGCAGCGCGACGAAACGTGCCTCGCCAGAAAAGATGGACTCTTCTGCGCTGACAACGTCGACATGTATGGTGTTGGCCATCGGGGTTTCCTTTGCGGTCTACAAAAAAGCGGGTGAAAGCAAACAACTGGGTTGCATTTGTCACAGACTCGCGCACTTCCTTGGCATTTCACCAAAGAGTACAGGGAGTCAAAACACAACAGTGCAACCCAGCAGAAGGCCTTACGCCACCTTCTTGGCCTTTTCCATGGCTTCGTCGATGGTGCCAACCATGTAGAAGGCTTGCTCGGGCAGGTGATCGCACTCACCGTTCACAATCATCTTGAAGCCACGAATGGTTTCAGCCAACGAAACGTACTTACCGGGCGAGCCAGTGAACACTTCGGCCACATGGAATGGCTGTGACAGGAAACGCTGAATCTTACGGGCACGGGCCACCGTGAGCTTGTCTTCAGGAGCCAGTTCATCCATACCCAGAATGGCGATAATGTCGCGCAATTCTTTGTAGCGTTGCAGTGTGTTTTGCACACCACGGGCCACGTTGTAGTGCTCTTCACCCACTACGTCAGGCGAGAGCTGGCGGCTGGTCGAATCGAGTGGATCAACAGCAGGGTAAATACCCAGCGAAGCGATGTCACGCGACAGCACCACGGTGGAATCCAAGTGGGCAAAAGTCGTAGCAGGCGATGGATCGGTCAAGTCATCGGCTGGCACGTACACGGCTTGGATCGAGGTGATCGAACCCACTTTGGTCGAAGTGATACGCTCTTGCAAGCGGCCCATTTCTTCGGCCAACGTAGGTTGGTAACCCACGGCGGAAGGCATACGACCCAACAGCGCAGACACTTCAGTACCGGCCAATGTATAGCGGTAGATGTTGTCCACGAAGAACAGCACGTCACGACCTTCGTCACGGAACGATTCAGCGATGGTCAGACCCGTCAGGGCAACGCGCAGACGGTTGCCTGGAGGCTCATTCATCTGACCGTAAACCATGGCAACCTTGGAGTCTTCGAGCTTCTCCAGATTCACCACGCCAGAATCGGCCATTTCGTGGTAGAAGTCGTTACCTTCACGGGTACGCTCACCCACACCAGCAAACACCGACAGACCGCTGTGGGCCTTGGCGATGTTGTTGATGAGTTCCATCATGTTCACGGTCTTGCCCACACCGGCACCGCCGAACAGACCCACTTTGCCGCCCTTAGCGAACGGGCAAACCAAGTCAATCACCTTAATGCCGGTTTCCAGCAACTCTTGCGAAGGCGACAGCTCGTCGTATGCGGGAGCCTTGCGGTGGATTGACGCGGTCAGCTCTTGGCTGACTGGGCCACGTTCGTCAATGGGCGTACCCAGCACGTCCATGATCCGACCCAGCGTAGCCTTGCCCACTGGCACGGTGATAGGGGCTGAAGTGTTGGACACCATCAGACCACGGCGCAAGCCGTCGGATGAACCCAGCGCAATGGTACGCACCACGCCGTCGCCCAGCTGCTGCTGGACTTCGAGGGTAAGCGCTGTACCTTCAAGCTTGAGGGCATCGTAAATCTTGGGCATCTGGTCGCGTGGAAACTCCACGTCCACCACGGCGCCAATACACTGAACAATCTTGCCCTGAACGCTTGCGTTCACCGGGGAATTCGCTTGAGCCATTTTGCTTGCTCCAAAAAATATATCTGTTGAGCTGCTTACACAGCAGCGGCGCCGGCCACGATTTCGGACAACTCTTTCGTAATGGCGGCTTGGCGTGTCTTGTTATAGACCAGCTTCAACTCGCCAATCACTGTTCCAGCGTTGTCGGTCGCGGCTTTCATGGCCACCATGCGTGCCGATTGCTCAGACGCCATGTTTTCGGCCACAGCCTGATAAATCAGCGACTCGACATAGCGCACCAGCAACTCGTCAATAACGCTTTGGGCATCAGGCTCGTAGATGTAATCCCAGCCGTGGCTGCTTTTTTGACCCTGAATCGTGTCAGATGACAGGGGCAGCAGTTGCTCGATTACCGACTCTTGTCGCATCGTGTTCACGAACTTGGTGTAGCTCAGGTACACCGCGCTGATTTTGCCTTCTGCATACGCATCCAGCAAAACCTTCACGGGGCCAATGAGCTTTTCCAGGTGTGGGGTATCCCCCAGACCGGTGAGATGCGAAACCACCTTGACACCCACACGGTTGAGGAAACCCAGCCCCTTGTTACCAATGGCCACGGCCTCGGTTGATATGCCTGATGACTGTAGCTCGCGCAGCTTGCCCGTCACAACGCGCAACACGTTGGTGTTCATACCACCGCACAATCCCTTGTCGGTCGTCACGACAATAACGCCGGCAACCTTGGCATCGTTCAGTTTCATGAACGGGTGCGTGTACTCAGGATTGGCCTGCCCAAGATGGGCGGCAATGTTGCGGATTTTCTCGCTGTAAGGGCGGGCGGCGCGCATGCGATCCTGCGCCTTGCGCATTTTCGATGCGGCTACCATTTCCATGGCTTTGGTGATCTTCTTGGTGTTTTCCACCGATTTGATCTTGCCGCGTATTTCCTTGCCTGCTGCCATGATGGTTCCTCGTCCGGGTTTAAGCGAACGACTTCTTGAACGCAACTACGGCTGCGGTCAATGCGGCTTCAGCGTCTTTGTCCATCGCCTTGTCTTTTTCCAGTTTTTCCAGCAAACCAGCGTGGCTGGTTTTCAGGAACTGGTGCAGACCACTTTCAAAAGCGAGAACCTTTTTGACTTCGATGTCATCAAGGTAGCCCTTGTTCACTGCGAACAAAGTAGCACCCATCAAGGAAATCGACAGCGGGCTGTACTGGGCTTGCTTGAGCAATTCGGTCACGCGGGCACCGCGGTCGAGTTGCTTGCGGGTTGCTTCGTCCAAATCAGAGGCAAACTGGGCAAAAGCGGCCAATTCGCGGTACTGTGCCAAGTCGGTACGGATACCACCGGACAGATTTTTGATCAGCTTGGTCTGGGCAGCACCACCGACGCGCGACACAGAGATACCGGCGTTAATAGCGGGGCGGATACCGGCGTTGAACAGGCTGGTTTCCAAGAAGATCTGACCGTCAGTGATCGAAATCACGTTGGTTGGAACGAAGGCAGACACGTCGCCAGCTTGGGTTTCGATGATGGGCAGAGCCGTCAGCGAACCAGTTTTGCCTTTGACAGCACCTTTGGTGAAGGCTTCGACGTAGTCGGCGTTCACGCGGGCTGCACGTTCAAGCAAACGGCTGTGGAGATAGAACACGTCGCCAGGGTAAGCTTCGCGACCTGGTGGGCGACGCAGCAACAACGACACTTGGCGGTAAGCCACAGCTTGCTTGGACAGATCGTCGTAAACAATCAGAGCATCTTCACCGCGATCGCGGAAGTATTCGCCCATGGTGCAGCCTGAGTAGGCCGACACATATTGCATCGCAGCAGATTCAGAGGCAGATGCAGCCACAACGATGGTGTATTCCATCGCGCCAGCTTGTTCGAGCGAACGCACTACGTTCTTGATCGAAGATGCCTTTTGACCAATAGCGACGTACACGCAGGTAACGCCCTGACCTTTTTGGCTGATGATGGCATCGATGGCCACAGCAGTTTTACCGGTCTGACGGTCACCAATGATCAGTTCGCGTTGGCCGCGACCAATTGGCACCATCGAGTCAATCGACTTCAGGCCTGTTTGCAGTGGTTGATCAACCGATTTACGGGCGATCACACCAGGAGCGACCTTTTCGATCACGTCGGTCATCTTGGCGTTGATCGGGCCTTTGCCATCAATAGGTTGGCCCAACGCATTGACCACGCGGCCAATCAGTTCGGGGCCGACGGGCACTTCCAAAATGCGGCCCGTGCATTTCACGGTGTCGCCTTCAGAGATGTGCTCGTATTCGCCCAAAATAACGGCGCCAACAGAATCGCGCTCAAGGTTCAGCGCCAAACCGTAGGAGGCGACACCGTCCGCTGTAGCGGGAAACTCCAGCATTTCGCCCTGCATCACGTCCGACAGGCCGTGGATGCGCACGATACCGTCCGACACGGACACCACAGTGCCTTGGTTACGGATGTCGCTGCTGGCTGCCAAGCCCTCAATGCGGCTCTTGATCAGTTCAGAAATTTCTGCGGGATTGAGTTGCATGACTCTTTCCTTCTTTCTTTGTTTAGCCGAAACCCCAAGCCGCGCATTACGCAGTGAGGGCTGCTTTCATTTGTTCCAGACGTGCTTTGACCGAGGTGTCGAGCACTTCGTCACCGACCACAACGCGAATCCCACCAATCAGGGACTCGTCCTGCTGCACGGTGAGATTGAGTTTGCGGCCAAAGCGCTTTTCAAGCGCAGCGCCCAGTTCGGCCAGCGCTGCGCTGTCCGTGGGGAACGCGCTGTAGACGATGGCATCCGAGGAGCCGCTGCGGCGATTGACGAGCGCACGAAACTGCACTGCCACTTCGGGCAGGGCTTGCAAGCGCCCGTTTTCAATCACGGTACGCAGGAAGTTACGCGCCATGTCCGGCAGGGCGGATCGCGCCACACCGGTGATGACATCAAACACCTGATCGGAATTGATCCGGGGGTTGTCGGACAACTGCCGAAGCTGGGGGTTGGCGGCAATCGCCGCCAGCTCATCCACCCAAGCAGTGGCAGCGCCCATATCGACGCCTGCACCTGCTGTGCAGGCCTTGAACAAGGCCTCGGCGTAAGGACGGGCAATGGTGGCGATTTCGGCCATAAATGCTCCCTTACAGCTCGGTCTTCAAGCGGGTCAGCAGATCGGCATGAACACCAGCATTGACTTCCTTGCGGAGAATCTGCTCGGCGCCCTTGACGGCCAGTACTGCCACCTGCTCGCGCAGGGCTTCACGGGCCTGCACGGATTGCTGCTGTGCCTCGGCATGCGCGGCGGCAACAATCTTTTGTGCTTCTTCACTGGCACGGGCCTTGGCTTCTTCGATGATGGCTTGTGCGCGTCGGTCGGCATCGGCCAGACGGGAAGCCGTCTCATTGCGCGTCTGTGACAGTTCTTTTTCGACGCGCTGGTTAGCAGCGGTCAATTCGGATTTGGCACGGTCGGCAGCAGCGAGACCATCGGCGATTTTCTGGGCTCGCTCATCCAACGCAGTCGCAATCGGGGGCCACACGAATTTCATCGTGAACAGCACCAAGATCAGGAAGACGATGGCCTGAACAAACAGGGTCGCATTGATACTCACGGCAACACCTTTCTAGAGTGGCGTTGAACGGGAATTACTTAGGCAGGTTGGCCAGCAATGTGGATGCAAACGGATTGGCAAACGCGAACAGCAGAGCAATAGCCACGCCGATCAGGAAGGCCGCATCGATCAGACCAGCCAAAATGAACATCTTGGTTTGCAGTTCGTTGATGAGTTCAGGCTGACGAGCCGAAGACTCCAAGAACTTGCCGCCCATCAGCGCGATACCGATGGAAGCGCCGATAGCGCCGAGACCAACAATCAGACCGCAAGCCAGAGCGACGAGACCGAGAATGTTTTCCATGATGACTCCTGAGTAAAAAAAGAAAGGTTAAAAAGAGAAAGGGAAATGGTCAGTGGGCTTCATGCGCTTGGCCGAGGTAAATCAGCGTCAGCATCATGAAAATGAAGGCTTGCAGGGTGATGATCAAAATATGAAAGATCGCCCAGATCGAGCCTGCAATGATGTGCCCCACGGGGAGCAACACACCGGAAAGCGACATGGCAGCAGCACCACCCATCAGGGCAATCAGCATGAACACCAACTCACCAGCGTACATATTGCCAAACAGCCGCATGCCGTGCGAGACCGTCTTGGCAACGTATTCAATGATCTGCATCAGCAGATTGACCACACCCAAAATCAGGGCGAAGACAGGATTTTTGCTGGTACCAAAAGGTGCCGTCACGAGTTCGTGTGCCCAGCCACCCATACCCTTGATCTTGATGCTATAGAAGAAGCACAAGATCAGCACAGCAGACGACAGACCCAGTGTGGTCGAGAGGTCGGCTGTAGGCACGATGCGCAAATAGGCGTGGTGCGGATCGTGGCCTGCAGCACCGTAGATTTGTCCCCAGATGGCAGGCAGCAAATCGACTGGCAGCAAGTCCAGTGCATTCATCAGAAAAATCCAAACAAACACCGTCAATGCCAGCGGCGAGATGAACTTGCGGCTTTCTGCATTGTGGATGTTGGCTTTGGCTTGGTTATCAACCATTTCGACCATGATTTCGACTGCTGCCTGAAAACGACCGGGAACACCCGAAGTCGCTTTGCGGGCAGCTAGCCAAAAAACAAACAGCCCCAGCAGACCCATGGCTACGCTCACGATAACGGAGTCGTAGTTCACCACCGAGAAATCGATGATGGAGGTCTGCTTGATGTTCTGAAGGTGCTGCAGGTGGTGAACGATGTATTCACTTGCAGTCGGAGCATGCGCTTCTGCGGCCATCGGACAACTCTTCTCTTAATCAATCGGTTTTTCGGACACCAGAGCGCACCATGAGTGCAATCCAGTACGTTTTCATTGTCACTACCATACCAACCAACAAAGCCAACCAGTTAAGCTGCGCCACCAGTCGGGGTGCAGCTGCCAGCATGGCAATGGTCAGCACAATTTTGACCATTTCCCAGATAAAGAACCCTGTCATCGCAGCCTTGGCTGCAGGGATTTGACGCCCCACACCACGTGCGAAAAGTGCCGCTGGTATTACCACCGCTAATGCACCGTAGCCTGTAGACCAGCCCGTTTGTGCCTGACCAGAGACCCACCACACCAGCACAGCGACTACCATGCCCACCACTACCTGCGCCAAAATTAAGCGCCAGACTGACACTGCCGGGTGGCGTTTACGCCACTCTTGTGCTTCTTCTGCGGTGAGGGGCTTGAAGTCGGATTCTTCAGCCTCAGCTTCCGTCCCGGGAGCGATTGTTTTCATCGTTCTTGCCCCCGTGTTACAGACCGAAACTTTTACAAAGCCCCTGATTATAAGTAAAAACCCGTGCCGTGCAGCAAAAAGTTGCTGTACGGCATGCTATGGCACGCCTGTTATGCTTCTTTTTGGTGCCAAAAAGCACCAGTAAATAGCCTGTAGCGCACAATTGGCGGGCATTTTTAGCTATTAAATTAAGAGCAATTTTCATGATCGAGCCTTCCCTGACTCCCGCGTCCACTGTGCCTGCGCCAGAGATTGATCCGCGCAAGGATTCGCTGATTGAGTACCCCAGTCTATTTCCCATTAAAGTCATGGGTGTGAAGGTCGAGGGCTTCGTTGAGGCCATTACTTTGCTAGCGCAGCAGTTTGACCCGACGTTCGATCCCTCCACTATCGAGCTTCGCCCCAGCAGCGGCGGTAAGTATTTGGGCATCACCGTGACGATCACGGCCACCAGCCGCACGCAACTGGACGATTTGTACTGGGCGCTTTCTTCGCACCCGATGGTCAAAATGGTGCTTTAAGGCGCGGTTCCCAGTGTCGATGCAAACCCGTATGTGGGGCCGGGTGCCCTATCTGCCTATTTACCAATCCATGCAGGATTTCACGGCTCAGCGCACGGCTGGTGTGCCTGATGAGCTATGGATTTGTGAGCACCCCGCCACCTTTACCCAAGGTCTGGCCGGGCGCGCTGAGCATTTGCTCGAGCCAGGGGATATTGCCGTTGTTGCCACCAACCGGGGCGGTCAAGTCACCTTTCATGGGCCGGGTCAGGTGGTGGCTTACCCCTTGCTTGATTTGCAGCGTGCTGGTTATTTCGTCAAAGAATACGTTTATCGCCTCGAAGAGGCCGTGATTCGGACGTTGGCGCACTTTGGCGTGACCGGCCACCGGGTTGCCGGAGCGCCCGGCATTTATGTCCGCTTGGACGATCCGTACAGCCATGCCCTCTTGCCCCAGCGCCCGCAAAAACGCGAGGGCAGTGCAGTGCCTGCGCCTGACTTTACCGGGCTGGGCAAGATCGCTGCGCTGGGCATCAAAGTCAGCCGCCATTGCACTTACCACGGGGTATCGCTCAACGTGGCAATGGACTTGGAACCGTTTGGCCGTATCAACCCTTGCGGCTACGCAGGTTTACCGACGGTCGATCTTTCTACAATGGGCATCCACACCACTTGGGAAGACGCTGCGAACGTGCTGACCCAGCAATTACTCATCCGCCTCGCGCCCTGATCCTTACTTACCAGCCATGAGCACCCCTGAAGTTGTGCGCGAAGCGCAATCCTCCGAAAACTACAACCCGTTGGCCAAGCAAAAGGCTGCGGCCAAGCTTTCGCGCATTCCGATCAAGGTCGAACAAGGCGAAGTCTTGAAGAAACCCGAGTGGATTCGTGTCAAAGCCGGGTCGCCAACCACGCGCTTTTACGAGATCAAAGACGTGTTGCGCGAGCACAAATTGCACACCGTCTGTGAGGAAGCCAGTTGCCCCAACATTGGCGAATGCTTTGGCAAGGGTACGGCCACCTTCATGATCATGGGCGACAAATGCACGCGCCGTTGCCCATTTTGCGATGTCGGCCACGGTCGGCCCGATCCGCTGGACGCGAGTGAGCCACTCAATCTTGCCAACACCATTGCGGCACTCAAGCTGAAATATGTGGTGATTACCAGCGTTGATCGCGACGACTTGCGCGACGGTGGCAGCGGTCATTTTGTCGAGTGCATTCAGAATATTCGCCAGCTCTCGCCACAAACCAAAATCGAGATTTTGGTGCCCGATTTTCGGGGCCGTGATGACCGGGCATTAGAGATTTTGAAGGCTGCGCCGCCCGATGTCATGAACCACAACCTAGAGACTGCGCCGCGCCTGTACAAAGAGGCCCGTCCCGGCTCAGACTACCAATTCAGCTTGAATTTGTTGAAAAAATTCAAGGCCATGCACCCGAATGTGCCGACCAAGAGCGGCATCATGGTCGGTTTGGGCGAGACCGACGAAGAAATTTTGCAGGTGATGCGCGATATGCGCGCCCACGACATCAGCATGCTGACCGTCGGCCAGTACCTTGCGCCCAGCAGCAGCCACTTGCCGGTGCGCCGCTATGTCCACCCCGACACCTTCAAAATGTTGGAAGAAGAAGCCTACAAGATGGGCTTTAGCCACGCTGCGGTGGGCGCGATGGTGCGCAGCAGTTACCACGCCGACCAGCAGGCCCACGCTGCCGGGGTTTGACGGGGTTTGCTGGCAGCGTTCTAAAGTGGAGCGCTGTTGGCAGGTTCGTCGCAAGCTAGCACTTGCTGCGCCCAAACGCTGAGTTTGCGCGTGTCGGCGCGCAGCACCTCTTGCTTGACGGCCAAAATCTGCGCTGGGTGCATGGAAAAGCTCCGCAACCCCAGACCCAGCAACAGCCGGGTCATGGCGACATCGCCCGCCACCTCGCCGCACACCGAAACACTGCGCCCTTGGGCGTTGCATTCGGCAATCACTTCGGCCACCAAGCGCAGCACGGCTGGATGCCACGGGTCGTACAGGTGCGACACCGACTCGTCGGCGCGGTCAATCGCCAAGGTGTATTGGATCAGGTCGTTGGTGCCAATCGACAAAAAGTCAAAGTAGCGCAAAAAACTCCGGGCCATCAATGCGGCAGCGGGAATTTCGATCATCGCTCCCAAACGCACGGGGCCGTAGGGTGTGCCACGCTCGTCCAGCTCGGTGCGGGCCAAATCGACCTGCGCCAGCGTTTGCCGAATTTCGCTGGCATGGGCCAGCATCGGAAACAGCAAATTGACCGGCCCGTGCGTGGCTGCGCGCAGTACGGCACGCAATTGGACGCGGAACATGGCCGGGTCGGCCAAACTCCAGCGAATAGCACGCAGCCCCAGCGCTGGGTTGATGTTGTCGTCCTTGTGGGCTTTGTCCAAAGGCTTGTCAGCGCCGACATCGATGGTGCGGATGGTGGTGGGCAGGCCTTGCATACCTTCGACGGCTTGGCGGTACGCGCGGTATTGCTCTTCTTCGTCGGGCAGGCGACCATTGCGGCCCATGAACAAAAATTCGGTGCGAAACAGGCCCACACCGACCGCGCCAGCGCGCACCGAGGTCACGGCATCGGCGGGTTGTTCGATGTTGGCCAGCAGCTCGACTTTGTGACCATCGAGCGTGACCGCCGGTGTGTGCCGCAAGCGCGACAGGCGCTCGCGTTCCAGCTCCATTTGGCGCTGGCGAAAGCCATACTCCGCCAAGATGATGGCCGATGGATCGACGATCATGATGCCGGCATCGCCATCGATGATGACCCAATCGTCTTGGCGCACCAACTGGCTGGCAGTGCGGGCACCCACCACAGCCGGAATGTCCATGCTGCGCGCGACGATGGCGGTGTGCGAGGTCTTGCCCCCGACATCGGTGACAAAACCGGCAAACACGCTTTCTTTGAATTGCAGCATATCGGCCGGTGACAGGTCGTGCGCGACCAGCACCAGTGGCACATCCATGCCGTCTTCAAGCAGCAAGTCTTGCTGCGTTTTGCGCCGTGAGGCGTTGGGCGGTGGCGGGGCCACCGGGTGGGCTACGCCCTTCATGTAGCGCAAGATGCGCTCGACGACTTGCTCTAAGTCGGCTTTGCGCTCGCGCAGGTACTCATCCTCCATCTCATCGAACTGGCGCACGATGACCTCAAGCTGGGTCGTCAAAGCCCACTCGGCGTTGTAGAGGCGATCGGTGATCCAGTGCTTGACACCGCTGCTCAGGGCTTCGTCTTGCAGCAGTAGCAAATGCACGTCCAGCAGTGCCGCCAGCTCGTGCGGGGCATCGTGTGGCATCTCGTCTTGCAGCCGCTGCAATTCTTCGGCCACAGCATTGCGGCCTCGGCGTACGCGCTCAATTTCGGCCTCAATTTGGTCAGACTCAATAAAGTAGTGCGCTACATCAACGCGACTGGAGCCGACCAGCACGGCCCGGCCAATGGCAATACCACGCGCGACCGCCAGCCCTGGAATCGAAAACGTCATAAATTTATGCTCCTGCCCCAGCCCTAGAAAACGATAGTGATGCCTGCTGCGCTCACTCGCCTTCGCCGAATTTGTCGGCAATCAGCGCCAGCAGGGCATCCATGGCTTCTTGCTCTTGGTTGCCATTGGTTTCGAGTTCGACTTCGGAGCCGATACCGGCAGCCAGCATCATGACCCCCATGATGCTTTTGGCGTTGATGCGGCGGCTGCCTTTGCTCATCCAAACTTCGCAAGGAAAGCTGCCGGCCAGTTTGGTCAGTTTGGCCGAGGCGCGGGCGTGCAGGCCCAATCGGTTGATGATGGTGGTGTAGGTTTTAATCATGGGGATGGCTATCAATCTTCTGTAGAACGCTGCTGGCAACCTGCATGACACCTTGGGTGCCACCGACCACGGCGCGTTGCACCAAGGTGTTGAGCGGCTCGGTGCAGTAGCAGACCGAGCGCAGCAGCATCGGCAGGTTCACACCGCTCACTAAGCTGGCTTGTCGGCCTTGCACCAGCCGCTGGGCGATGTTGCAGGGCGTAGCACCAAAGACATCGGTCAATACCAATGTGGGGGTGTCGCCACCAGGTTCAAGCAAAAGCTGGGCCTGCGCTAGCGTAGCGTCGGGGCAGGCCTGCGGCATGACGTCTAGCGCCAGTACGCTGTGGGCGCAATCGGCAAAGACGTGCAAAGCACATTCGCGCAGTGCGTGGGCCAGCGGGGTGTGGGCAATGATGAAAATTCGGGTGCTCATGGGTGTGGCCGTTTTGCTTGGCATTATGGCTGGCGAACTTTGATCAAGCTGCGCGTCAAACCCCGTCCTTCAGGGCGGGGAAGGATAGCGCGGACACCGCAGGTGTCCTGTGAGCGCTCAATGCGGCGTTTGCTGTTGTTCAATGTACTGGCGAATTACCTCGATAGGTGCCCCGCCACAACTGCCCGCAAAGTACGATGGTGACCATAGCGATCCACCCCAGAGTTTTTGTTGGATGCTGGGGTAGTTTCTTTGTCGAATCATCCTGCTCGATACGCCCTTGAGGCTGTTGACCAAGGCAGAAACCGAAACCTTGGGCGGATAGTTCACCAGTAAATGCACATGGTCATCTTCCCCATCGAACTCGACCAGTTCGGCCTCGAAGTCAGCGCAGACCTTAGCAAAGATGGGACGTAGATCGTTCAAAATTTGGGCGTTGAATACATCACGTCGGTATTTTGTGACAAAGACCAAATGGACGTGCATTAGGAAAACACAATGTCTTCCTTGACGAATATCGTTGTTTTTTCTCATAGGCCAAGTATCATTGCGTGATGCAACGTCTGCAAGCCTTTCAGTTTGAATTGCGGCCCAACGGCCAGCAAGAGCGGCAAATGCGCCGCTTTGCGGGGTCGTGCCGGTTCGTTTACAACAAGGCACTGGCGTTGCAAAAGGCCAATTACGAGGCTGGGGGCAAGTTCATTGGCTATGTGGCAATGGCCAAATACCTGACCGAGTGGCGCAACGGGCTAGAGACACCTTGGCTGAAACAAGCGCCCGTGCATCCTTTGCAACACGCACTAAAAGACTTGGATCGGGCGTATCAAAACTTTTTTGCCCAACGGGGGGCCTTCCCGCAGTTCAAGAAAAAGGGCGGCAAAGAGAGTTTTCGTTACCCCGATGCCAAGCAGTTCAAGCTCGATGAGTCCAATGGGCGTATCTTTCTGCCCAAATTGGGCTGGATGCGCCTGCGCCTATCGCGCCCGCTGCTGGGCACACCTAAAAACGCTACCGTCAGCCACCGGGCGGGCAAATGGTATGTGTCGATTCAGACCGAGCGCGAAGTAGAACCACCCGTCCCACCAGCTACAACCGCCATTGGCATCGACGTAGGCATTGCCCGCTTTGCCACTTTTAGCAATGAAGGCTATCTGGCCCCCCTGAACAGTTTTAAACAGCACCAAAAGCGGCTGGCCCGTTACCAGCGGCGCATGGCGCACAAGGTCAAATTCAGCAGCAACTGGAAAAAGGAAAAGGCCAAAGTCCAAAAAATTCATACCCGCATTGCCCACTGCCGCAAAGACTTCCTGCACAAAGCTACGACAGCGATCAGCCAAAACCACGCGCTCGTTTGTATCGAAGACTTGCAGGTCGGCAATATGTCCAAGTCGGCACAAGGCAGCCAAGAGCAACCGGGAAAAAATGTGAGAGCCAAGTCTGGCCTGAACCGCTCCATTTTGGATCAAGGTTGGAGCGAATTCCGGCGGCAACTGGAATACAAACTGCAATGGTCAGGTGGAATGCTGGTGGCGGTGGCGCCGCAAAACACCAGCCGAACTTGCCCCTGTTGCGGCCATGTGTCCAAGGACAATCGGCGCACGCAAACGCAGTTTCTGTGTGTAGCCTGTGGCTACCAAAACCACGCGGATGTGGTCGGGGCGATGAATGTTTTAGAGCGTGGATTACGCTTGTTAGCCTGTGGAGAGGACATCAGCCGTGCCAGAGTCGCAAGACCCAAGCGCGCAGCCTCAGTGAAGCAGGAACCCACCGAGGCGACCAGCACAAGCGCTATGCTTGTTACTGGCGCGGTAGGAATCCCCTGCCTTTAGGCAGGGGAGGATGTCAACCCGCAGCGCACTCCAACCCTTCGTGACCTCGACCCGTCGCACAATCTTGGGTTGGGTTTTTTATCGTGAAGGCTTTTTATGCGAATGAAACAGGCAGCAGCGGCTCTGGCGCTGGCGGTTTTTGCTGGCGTGGGTGCTTGGGTGGCTTTGGGAACGGGCGCTGCGCTAGCGCCTGAGTCGACCTTTGTGTTGCTCGATGGTTCGCGCCAAAGCAGCGCCGATTTGCGGGGCAAAGTCACGCTGGTCAACTTTTGGGCCACCAGTTGCACCACCTGCGTGGCCGAGATGCCTGAGCTGATGGCTACCCACCAAAAGTACCACGCCAAGGGTTTTGAGACGCTGGCTGTGGCGATGAGTTACGACCCGCCCAACTACGTCGTTAATTTTGCCCAAACCCGCAAATTGCCTTTTAAGGTTGCCATCGATAACACGGGCGCTGTTGCCAAAGCTTGGGGCGACGTGAGCCTGACACCCACCACCTACCTTGTCAACAAGCGCGGCGAGATCGTCAAGAGCTATGTCGGATCGCCCAATTTTCATGATCTGCACCAGCTGATCGAGAAGTTGCTGGCCGAGACCTGAGCCAACCTCGCGCTGCAAGGCGCTTGCAGCATAAAAAATGGCCGATTGGAAACCAAATCGGCCATTAGCCCTTGTAAGGCCTTAGTCTCTAGCTATTAAATTAGTAGCAATGCAGACGACTTCGTTAGCGCTTTACTTGTTGCGGTAAGCGTCGTGGCAGGCCTTGCAGGTCTTGGCGGCATCGCCAAAAGCGGCTTTCAGGGTGTCCAGATGGCCGGTACGGGCCGCTACGGCCAGCTTGGCGGTTTCGGTCTCCATTTTGTCGGCGTGTTCCTTGAACTTGGCTTGTTCTGTCCAGATTTCAGGCTTGGCCTTGGTGGGCGCGCCGTGGTCGGTGCCAGCGCCAAAACCGGCAGCGGGCAATTTGGCCATCATGGCGACGATGTCGGCATTTTCTTGGGCCGCTTTGGCATCAAAAGCAACCTTGCCGTTGACCATCGCGCCCAAACGACCAAAGTGGTGGCCCAGCACAGAGAAGCTCGATTGGCGGTACTTGATAGCGTCTTCGGCTTTAGCGAATTGGGCGGCGGCGGGCACGGAGGCGGTGGCAGCGGCTGCGGCCAGAGCAAGCAGGGTAAGGATTTTCATGGAATAGTCTTTCTTGAAATGCAACGGAACAAAAGCGCAGCGTTGCGTGTCGCAGTATGGCCGATGGGTCACTTAGGACGACCCCCCTCAGAGCCCCTGATTTCCGTGAAGTTCCGGCATGTGCTCGCCGGGACTTTTTCTTTAGATTTGCTCCGCGCCCCCTGTGGCGACCTCGCTCCATGCATCAAACCGTTCGTATTTGGGATCTACCGACCCGTCTTTTTCATTGGTCTTTGGCCGTATCCATCGTGGCTTTGGTGGTGAGCGCCAAAGTGGGCGGCAACGCGATGCTCTGGCATTTTCGTTTCGGCTATGCGGTGCTGGCGCTGCTGTTGTTTCGGTTGGTCTGGGGCTTGGTGGGGGGGCGTTGGTCGCGTTTTGTGGCTTTTGTCTATTCGCCTGCACGGTTGTTGCGCTACCTGCGCGGCCAAACCCATCCTGACGATGAGGTCGGGCACAGCCCCACTGGGGCGTTGTCGGTGTTTGGCTTGTTGGGGGTGCTGGGGTTGCAAGTGTTCAGTGGTTTGTTCAGTGACGATGAAATCGCCTCTGCTGGCCCGTTGACTTCCTTGGTTTCCGGCGACTGGGTCAGCCAAGCTACCAGCTACCACAAGGGGCCTGGTCAGTACCTTATTTTGGGCTTGGTGGCTTTGCATTTGTTGGCGATTGTTTTTTACGTGCGTGTCAAAAAGAAGGCGTTGGTGCGCCCGATGCTGCTGGGCGATAAAGTTTTGACCCATGCGGCACCTGCCTCGCGCGACGATGCCGTTTCGCGCAGTGTGGCGCTGGTGGTGTTGCTGTTGTGCAGTGCTGCGGTGGGGTGGTTGGTGCAGTTGGGCAATTAACACCACTACACTGCACGTTTCAATGTTGATCCGTGAGTGCCGTGGACACGCCCCTTATCACCCTGTTGCCCCCTGCCAACGCCCAAGAGCTGGACATTTTGCGCGGCCTGTTTCGTGAATATGCCGACCGACTGGGGTTGGATTTGGGTTTTCAGAACTTTGATGCTGAACTGGCCCAGCTTCCGGGCGATTACGCGCCGCCACGGGGCCAGCTTTTGCTGGCACGGGTGGACGGTGCGGTGGCCGGTTGCTGCGCTTTGCGCCCGCTCGACAGTGCCGATTACCCCAACGCCAGTGAAATGAAGCGCCTGTATGTGCGCTCGGCCTTTCGGGGTTTGGGATTGGGGCGGCAACTGGCCGAGGCGATCCTCGATGCGGCGCGCCAAGCCGGTTACGCCTGCGTGCTGCTCGACACCCTCGATGAGATGGAGTCGGCCCGCGCACTCTACGCTGACCTAGGGTTTGAGGAAATTCCACCCTACTACCACAACCCAGTGCCCGGCGCTAACTACCTGAAGGTCGATATTTTTTGACCTTTTCCGTGATAGGTAGCTCCTAAATTAATAGCTGCTGGTGGTTACTGGGTAAGGGCTATCGGCCTATAAGGTCAAAATTCTGCGCTGCAATGGCCCGAAACCCTGCCGAAATCCGTGGGTCTTGCGCGGCACGTTGCCAAAAGTCTGCCGCTAGCGCCTTGGCCTGCGTCCACTCGGGCAAGGTGGCGGTGGTCGGTTGCAAGGGCCGGGCGGCAAAATCACGCGCTACCAGTTCGCCGCCGACCGGGGCGTAGAGCATGGGCAGCATGTCGTAAGTGGGCGAAAGTGCCCAGTCGTCGTTTTGAAGAATCAGCGAGATGTTGCCGTAGTGCCGGTCGGTGTTGGCGATGAGCTGACCGTAGGCTTCGAGCAGGCGCAGGGTGCGGGCATCGGCGGCGGTCAACAGCTGGCGCGTTGCCATACGGTTGGCGGTCGCGGCCCAGTTGTCCATATCGCCCACGTACTCGGCGTTATAGACCTGCAACGACACCATGCCAATGCGCCCCCCCAGCCCGTAGGTATCGTCGCTGGCTTGTGGGGTACGGTCAAAGCGCTCAGACTCCAAAAATACCCGGCCTGCTCCCATGAAAAGTTGGGTGCGCGCAGCCGGTAGCCCTGCCTGTGCCAGCGTTTGCAGCGCCAAATGTTCACAGACCAGCAAATCGCGGGTGCGCTGCTCGGCAGGGGCATCGCCCGCAGGCGAGAACTTGACGATGACGTGCCGCCCCGCCGTCAAAGTACAAAACTTGGGCTGCTCGCCCCCCGCCGAGGAACCGGGATGGGTGCCCTGCATGGCTTGTTCGGCCAAGTGGGGGTAGTCGATCTCAGAAGCAGCCCGCGAAGCGCGCTCGGGCAGGCTGTAAAAGCGCTGAAACGCCGCTTCGCCCACAATCAAGTTGCCCGGCAAATCGTCGCCGTACAAGGCCATGGCCCGCAGGGTGTCATCGTCGCTCCAGTGGCGCGGGTCGCTGCCCAGTTGTAGCTCGGGGTGGGCATGGGCAAAGGTGCGGCCCATGAACCCTTGCGGGCGCATATCGTCTAAAAACCACGGTAGCCCATCGTGCCGGGCACTGACACCATCGGTCTCATCAATCCAAAAAGCCCCCCCTCTAGCGCCACCATGCGGGCAAAGGGCGAGGGCTGGCCTTTCGTGTCCACACGCATGACCTGCACTTGGCTACCAACACCGGGCACATGGCGTGCCAATACGTAGCGCTGCGAGCGTGCCGCCCCCACTTTTTGCACCCGCCCCGATTGAATCAACGGCGCTAGCGCGCGCGAGACGGTTGGTTGGCTCACGCCCAGCAAATTTTGCAGTTCGGTGCTCGAAAGCACGCTACCTTGGCGGCGCAGGGCTTGAAGGAGCTTGGCGGTGGTTTCATTAAGGGCCGTCATGAATCGTTGTCAGAA
Source organism: Burkholderiaceae bacterium (assembly GCA_019751915.1). GTDB lineage: Bacteria > Pseudomonadota > Gammaproteobacteria > Burkholderiales > Burkholderiaceae_C > Simplicispira. The sequence continues at coordinate 34,729 of JAIEMS010000019.1, read as the reverse complement.
TAGATAAAAATAGAAAAATATCTTTTTTATCAATAGGTTATGTATTTAAGTGAATAGATAGTAAAGCAATTTTGAGGGCGTGGGGCCGTGAACCCAATTCATACCGTAGCGTTGTCGGGGCAAAATCGGGTTATGAGCTGGAACCGATCCCTAACCAACGACTTTAGCCAAGCCACCGCTTTGGTGGCCGATGCCAATACCACCACCCGCAGTGTCATGGGCGCGCAACTGCGCGAGCTGGGAGTGCGCTCGATCCGACAGGCCTCGCGCGCCAGTGACGCGCGCAAGCACCTAGAGGCACAAACCTTTGACATTGTGCTGTGCGAACAGGACTTTCCACAGGAGTCGGTCACCGGCCAAGAGCTGCTGGACGATCTGCGCCGTGGCGGTATGTTGCCCTTGACGACGATCTTCATCATGGTCACCCCCGAGGCCTCGTACGCCAAAGTCTCGGAGGCAGCCGAGTCGATGCTTGATTGCTATTTGCTCAAGCCCTTTACCGCAGCGCGCCTGATGGACCGCATTGCCCAAGCGCGCAAACGCAAAGTGGCGCTGCAAGATATTTACCAAGCCATTGAGGAGCAGCGGTTTTTTCAGGCGGCGCGTTTGTGCTTGGAGCGCTTTGATGCCCGGGGCGAATACTGGCCGTTTGCGGCCCGCGTAGGGGCAGAGCTGTTGCTGCGTTTAGCGCGGTTTGATTTGGCGCAAAAGCTCTACGAGGCGATGGTCGCGGCCCAGCCAGAGCCTTGGGCCCGTTTGGGCTTGGCCCGGGTGCAACTGGAGCTGGGTGAGCCGTACAAAGCCAAACCTTTGTTAGAGAGCTTGCTACAAGACGGCCCCAATTACGCCGACGCTTGGGACAACATGGCCCGCTCCCTGATGGAGTTGGGCCAGTTTGAAGAAGCGCTGACAGCATACAAGTCGGCCACCGACATCACGCCCTCGTCGGTTGCACGCTTGCAGCGCCACGGCATGCTGGCGTTTTATCTGGGCGATAAAGACGAGGCCATTGGCTTTTTGGAGCGCTCGACCCGGCTGGGATTGGGTTCCAAGATGTTTGATGCCCAAACGCTCACCTTGCTGGCAATGCAGCGCTTTGAGATCGACGAACCCAAGCAATTTCGCGGCTTCATGCAAGACCTGCGGACGATGGCCGAGCGCAATCCCGAGTCGGTGCGGATGCGGCGCATGACAGAAACGCTGCATGTGCTGGACGTATTTTTAGAGTTGGGCGTGGAGCCTGCGCTCGAGGCGCTGGCGGTGCTGACCGCTGCGATCTTGGAGCCTGATTTTGATTTTGAGGCGGCCTGCAATGTGCTGTCGGTGTTTGCGTTGCTCTCGACCGGCGACATTGTGCTGCCCGATGCCCAAGCCGTGGTGCACAAAATTGGCTTGCGTTTTGCAACCTCCAAGGCCATGTCTGAACTGTTGATGGGGGCGGCCAAAAAGCACCCCGTTTACTGCGAGGTTCTGTCGTCAAGCAACACCCAAGTGCTGTGGCAATTAGACCAAGGGCTAGCCCACAGTCGCTCTGGCGATCCGGGCAAGTCGGTCGAAGTTTTGACGAGCGCAGGCGTTGCCAGCTTGAACGCCAAAATGATTGAAACGGCGTGGCGGGTGCTCAAACGCTACGAGGCCGACATCCCCAATGCCGCTGAGTTGGGAAAAATTCTGGAGCCTTGGCGGCAAAAACTCGGCACCGCACACAACAAGCCCGTGCTGGGTGACCGCAATATGCGCCAGTCTGGGGGTGTGAGCCTGCGGGGGATGGACTCGCCGCCATTGCAACCGACCATGGCACCCTCGAACCCGTCGTTGGGCGCTGAGGCACAAACGCCCCCCGGCACCCCGGTTGCCGAGGTGAGCGTGGTCGTCGCCACCTCGGAGGCTGCCCCGAATTGAGCCTCTGAGGTTTGAGGCGATAGGCAGACAAAAAAAAGGCGCCAACATGAAAGTTGGCGCCCTTGCAAGGCTGCATCTCATAACGGATGCTTTGAATGTGGTTGTAGCTTGTAGGTTGTCTCCTCGGCCCCTCGTTGGGCTGCACTGGGTGCGCCGTCGAGTGGCACTAATGTAATAGGGCCTTGGGCGCAGGGCATTGGGGGTTTCCCTGCCTTGGCAAGCACACGCTACTATGTGGTGCTACTGCATTCTTTTTTATGCCCGATTTTTCTCCCCGCCTGCAACGCACCGATGCCCCCGATGGGCCGTGGGTGCGTCTGTCAGGGCGCTGGGGTGCCGCTGAGTTGGGCGAGCGGGCGCAGTGGCGGGCGCTGTCGGGCCAATTGGCACAGTTTTCTACTGCGGGCCAATGGGGCTGGGATTTACGCGCGCTGCAATGGCTCGACCACGTAGGCGCACAAGTTTTATGGAACCACTGGGGCCAAGTTTGGCCGCAGCGTTTGGCCTTGGCCGAGGGCCAGCGTGACCTGCTAGAACGTGCTGCCCGCTACAGCACACCCGCGCCGCCGCCAGCGCCGTGGCGCTTGGCCGATCAGGTCGATACGCTGGGTGTGCTGGTGCTGCATGGCGTTGACCACGCCCGCCATTTGGTGCAACTGGTGGGCCAATTGCTGCTCGATAGCGTGCGCCTGTTGCGCGCGCCGCGCCGGGGGCCGTGGCGCGACGTTTCGGGGCATCTTTACCGCATGGGCGCGATGGCGCTGCCGATTACCGCGCTGGTCGGTTTTTTGATTGGTGTGGTGTTGGCCTACTTGATGAGCTTGCAACTGCGCCAGTTTGGAGCCGAGGCGTTTATCGTCAATATTTTGGGTATCTCGCTGATCCGCGAACTCGGGCCGATGCTGGCGGCCATCTTGGTGGCAGGGCGCTCCGGGTCGGCTATCACGGCCCAAATCGGTGTCATGCGCGTGACCGAAGAGCTTGATGCCATGCGCGTGATGGGCATTCCGCTGGGGTTTCGGCTGGTGCTGCCGCGCACATTGGCGTTGGCGATTGCTATGCCCTTGATTGCCGTCTGGACGACGCTGGCGGCTTTGGCCGGGGGCATGCTGGCGGCAGACATGGCACTGGGGATTTCTCCGGCCTACTTTTTTCAGGCTTTGCCCAGAGCCGTGGCGACGGGCAATTTGGCACTGGCCTTGGCCAAGTCGGTGGTTTTTGGTTCGATGATTGCGCTGATTGGCTGCCACTGGGGTTTGCGTATCAAGCCGAATACGCAAAGTTTGGGCGAAGGCACCACCGCTTCGGTGGTGACCTCGATCACGATGGTGATTGTGGTCGATGCGCTGTTTGCGGTGGTTTTTCGCAAAGTGGGTTTTTGAGATGGTGGCCGCCTCTGCCCCTTCTGTGGTCGATCCTGTGGTTCAAATTGCCGGTTTGTCCACGGTGTTTGGCAAAGGGGCGCACGCTTTTGCCGTTCACCAAAATTTAGATTTGACGGTGCAGCGCGGCGAAATTTTGGCGCTGGTCGGTGGCTCCGGTACTGGCAAAACCGTGCTGCTGCGCCAAATGTTGGGCCTAATGCAGCCTACGCTCGGCAGCGTGACGGTGCTGGGTCAGCCTGCGCGCAACATGGGCGGCGCGGGTGCAGCCAGTCGCGTCGGTATGCTGTTTCAGCACGGTGCGCTGTTTTCGGCTTTTAATGTGCTCGACAACATTGCCTTTGCCCTGAACGAGCAAGGCACCTTGCCTGCCCGCTTGGTGCGCGATGCTGCCATGGTCAAGCTGCAAATGGTCGGCCTCAAACCTGAGCACGCTACGCGCATGCCGGCCGATTTGTCGGGCGGCATGATCAAGCGGGTGGCGTTGGCGCGTGCGCTCATCATGGACCCGCCGCTGTTGTTGCTCGATGAACCCACCGCCGGTCTTGATCCGCACGGCTCCGACGAGTTTTGCACGCTGGTGCGCGAGCTGCAAACGCTGCTGGGGGTGACGATGGTGATGGTCACGCACGACTTGGACACGCTTTTTGCGCTGGCGACGCGGGTGGCCGTGCTGGCCGAAAAAAGAGTCATCACCACGGGAACTCCGACCGAGGTGGCGCATTTTCCCCATCCGTTTACGGAACAATTTTTTCTGGGCGAGCGCGGTCGCCGTGCCATGGCTCCGCTCAGTTCGGCCAAGGAACCCTGATGGAAAACAAATCCCACGCTCTGGCCGCTGGCCTGTTCGTGCTCATCGTGTCGGCACTGGTGGTGACTTTGGCGATGTGGCTGACGCGCGACAGCGGCAGCTACCATGCCTACGAGCTGTCCAGCCGCCAAGGTGTCAGCGGCCTGCAACCGCAAGCGGCGGTGCGCTACAAGGGGGTGGCGGTGGGTAAGGTCACCTACATTGGCTTTGACCCCCAAATCAGCGGCAATGTGCTGATTCGCATTGCCATCAATGACGAAACGCCCTTGGCCCCGACCACTTTTGCTGTGCTCAACTACCAAGGTGTCACGGGCTTGGCCTATGTGCTGCTCGACGATGCTGGCGAAGCCCAGCCCAAACTGCCCAATGGCCCGAGCGGTCTGCCGCGTTTGCCGCTGCACTTGTCGCCGTTCAGCCAACTGGCCGACCAAGGGCAGGCGATTTTGGGACGGGTCGATGAGGCCACCGAGCGGCTGAACCAGCTTTTGAGTGAGCCGAACCAAAAGCGCATCAGTACCGCCTTAACCAACATCGGTCAAGCCGCAGGCAGCTTTCAGGCGCTGGGGCAGCGGCTCGATGCCACCGTCAGTCAGCGGCTCGATCCGGCGCTAGAGGCCATCCCGGCATTGGCAGCACAAACCAGCCAAACCTTGCAGGCGCTGCAACAGACCAGCAACCAAACGAGCAGCGCCGCTGCACACATCGGCCAAGCAGCCCAGCGCCTGAGCGCGCCAGACGGCGTGTTGGACCAAGCCACGCGCACCGGCCAAGCCCTGACGCGTTCGCTTGAGCGCCTCAATGCGGTCACGCTGGTGCGCGTAGAGCGCGCCGCCGACGATGCTGGGCATGCTGCGCGCCAAGTCGGTCGCATGGCCGCAGGTGTCAAGGACAACCCCCAAGCCCTGATTTATGGTTCCGGTAGCACTCTGCCCGGCCCCGGCGAAGTGGGGTTTGTTCCGCCAGAGCCAGTGTTGCAGCCCTGAAAGAATCGCCATGAATACTCCTAAAAAGATAGCGCACTCTGCTTGCAGCGCAAGCGCTATTGCCACTTTTTGCCTTATTTTTTTGGCAGGATGTGCTGCACTGCCGATTCCGCCCTCGCAGCCGCTGGTCTACGACCTTGGGCCGGGTGTGGCCGATGCCCGCACGACCCCAGACCACGACCTTCTGGCTCCCTTGGTGCTGGCCGAGGTTGAGGCCGCTGGCCCGGTCGATGGCAACACTGCCGTGCAGTACCGATTGGCCTACGCCGATGCACGCCAGTTGCGCACCTACCAGCGTGCCCGCTGGAGCCAGCCCCCAGCGCAACTGGTGCAGCAAAGTCTGCGCGCTGCATTGGGCCAGCGCCGCGCCGTGTTGCGCCCTGAAGATGCCCAAAGCACCGCGCGCTCGGATGCAGCGGCACCTGCCGTGCTGCGCGTAGAGTTAGAAGAATTCAGCCACGTGTTTGCCAGCGCCAGCGACAGTGCTGGGCTGGTGCGCCTGCGCGCTACCCTGACCCAACCCACGGCCACCGGATCGCGCTTGCTGGGCCAGCGCCTGTTTACCGTGCAAAAAACGGCCCATAGCGCCAATGCTGCTGGCGGTGCCCATGCCTTGACCGATGCGACAACGCAAGTGGCCCAAGAGGTGGCCCAGTGGCTCGAAAAAATGGGTGCGGATTGATCTTCCTGCAGTGGTAACTTATTTTTAATCAAACTGTCACGGTTAATTTTTAAAATAAATTTGCAAAAATAAATATTTAAATAATAAAAATATTTTCTGCAAATATATTTTGATGATTCAATGTAAACCTTAGGCAGACCATGCAAATTACCCCTGCTGTTACAGATTCTGGTTGCGCTTCTTGCTTATGCGATTTGAATACCGTGTTGGGGCAGCATGCACTGATCACAAAATTCCGGCCACTGGCAGATTTTTCCAGTTGCGACATCATGGGGTACATTGCCTCGGTGTCCGGCCCCGCCGGAACATTGCTGGGGTCTTATCGGCATTTAACGCATATTGCCCGGAAAACCAAACGGTTGAACGACTTTACCTGTGAGGTTTTTAAGGTCATCGTCCAAGGGTTTGGTGAGTGCCATGGCCGGGGGCTGCTTTTTATTCCGCTTCCAGAAGGCGCGATGGAAACGGGTGGTTTACCACTGGCACGGTATTTACACAGTTTGGTCGATCCTGATGTTTTAACCTGTGACAGAATCGTTTTATTGGTTCCTGACATTGACAGCACCAAATTCGAATTGGTGGGCCAATGGTTGCAAGAAATGCGCTCTTTTGGTTTTAAATTAGCGACACAGGATTTTGGTTGCCAACTGACGGGGCAGCGGCTGTTATCGAAAATTGGTGCTGACTTTACTTTTCTGAACGAAGAAGAATTCACCAGCTTTGATTTGGCCTCGGCCAGCAAAGAAAATGCCGTGGCAGCATTTGCTTCCTTGGGGCCTGACACCATCATTGATGGCATCACCAATCGCAACGACCTCCAAGCACTGGTGCGCTTGGGCGTGCGCTACGGTGCCGGGCAATTGATTGGTCGGCCTTCGCTGGTGCCCACATTGGCCCTGCCTGCGGCAGCGCACAAGGCGATTGCTTTTGTCAATCAGCGCCGCGACAGCAACGGCAGCCCGGTTTCGGGCCACGTCCTGAGCCGCCTTTTAACCAAAGCCGCAGCAGTGGAGCCAAAGACCTTTTCGGGCGATGTTTTTGAGATGTTCGAGAACAACCCCGACCTGCGCGCGCTGGCGGTGGTGGAAGATGGCAAACCGCTGGGGTTGATTTCGCGCTACGAGATGATCGACACCATGGCACGCTCATTTCGCAAAGAAATTTACGGCCACCAGCCCTGCAAGCGCTTCATGGACACCCAGCCGTTGATTATTGAAATTGGCGCTACGCTGGTGGAGGTCTCGAACATGGTGGTGGGGGCCGATCCGCGCCACCTCGTCAGCGGCTTCATCATCACCGAGCAGGGCAACTACTTGGGCATGGGCTGGGTGCAAGACTTGATGCGCGAAGTCACTGCCATGCAAATGGAGTCGGCCAAATACGCCAACCCGCTGACGCAACTGCCGGGCAATGTGCCGATCAACCACCACATCGACAATTTGCTGCTCGCCGGTGAACACTGCTGCGTGGCTTGGTGCGATTTAGACAACTTTAAGCCGTTTAACGATGTGTACGGCTACAGCAAGGGCGACGATGTGATCCAGTTCACGGCCCGCATGCTGGCCGAAGACTGCGATCCTGAGCGCGATTTCATTGGGCACATTGGCGGTGATGACTTCATCGTGGTGTTTCGCAGCGAAGACTGGAGATTGCGTTGCGAGCGCATTTTGCGGCGCTTTGGCAGCGAAATTCGGGGCTTTTTTAGCAACGACGACATTGAGCGCGGCGGCTACGTGACCGAAAACCGCAAGGGCGAAATGGAGTTTCACCGGCTGATTTCGCTGTCGATTGGTCTCGTGGAGGCGGCCCCGATGGTGTTTAAAAACCACCTCGATATTTCAGTGGTCGCCGCTGAAGTCAAAAAATGCGCCAAGGCCATCCCGGGCGACAGCCTTTACGTCAACAAACGCCATCCGCAGAACAAGCCCTGATTTTTTAAGCGCCGCCGCGCATCAGGGCTTCGATCTCGTCTGGATGCACGGGCACACCGCGCGTAGTGAGTTCACAGCCGTTTTCGGTAACGATGGCATCGTCTTCAATGCGGATGCCAATGTGGTGAAACGCTTCGGGCACCCCCGGTGCTGGGCGCACGTACAGGCCCGGTTCGATGGTGATGACCATACCGGGGCGCAAAATTCGGCTCGGGCGCTCGGTGTGAGTTTGGCCGGTCAGTGGGTCGTTGCGCTGGCTGACCTGATCGGCCTCGGACGGCTCGACGTAGCTGCCGCAATCGTGAACATCCATGCCCAGCCAGTGGCTGGTGCGGTGCATGTAAAACGGCTGGTAGGCGCGTTGCTCGATCACGTCTTGGGCGTTGCCGACTTTGGTTTTATCGAGCAAGCCCACATCCAGCAAGCCCTGCGCCAGCACGGCCAGTGTCGCTTCGTGCGGCGCGCTAAAGCGCACGCCTGCGCGGGTGGCGGCAATGGCAGCCTCTTGGCTGGCCAGCACCAGCTCGTACAGCGCCCGCTGTGGGCCGGTAAAGCGGCCATTGGCCGGAAAGGTGCGGGTGATGTCGCTGGCGTAGCCGTCGAGTTCGCAGCCTGCATCGATCAGTACCAAATCGCCCGCGTGGATGGGGGCGGTGTCGGCGCGGTAGTGCAGCACGCAGGCATTGGCACCGGCTGCGACGATGGCGTTGTAGGCCGAGTATTGCGAGCCGTGGGAGCGAAACTCGTGCAGCAGCTCAGCGTCGAGATGGTATTCACGCACCTCTTGGCCCGTGCGCAGCATGTGGGCGCAGCGCTGCATGGCCCGAACATGGCCGCCCGCGCTGATCTGCGCGGCCCGGCGCATGGTGGCTTGTTCGTGCGCATCTTTGATCAGGCGCATTTCATCCAAGGGGCCGCACAGGTCGTTTTGCTGGCCGGGGCACAGCGCGCCCATGCGCGCACGCCCACGCACCGTACCGAGCCACGTGGCGATGCGCTCTTCCAGCCCGGTATGGATGGCAAAGGGGTACCAAATGCTGCTGCGGTTTTCTAGCAGTTGGGGCAAGCGTTGGTTGATTTCGGCCACGGAAAAGGCCGCATCTACGCCCAGTGCTTGGGGTGCGGCCTCGGGGCCGAGGCGAATGCCGTCCCAAATTTCGCGCTCTAGGTCTTTGGGCTGGCACAGCAGGGTGCTATGGCCCTCGGCGGTCAAAAGCAGCCAAGCGTTGGGTTCGGTAAAGCCCGTCAGGTAGTAAAAATAGCTGTCGTGGCGAAACAAGAAATCGCTGTCGCGGTTGCGCGGTTGTTCGGGTGCCGTCGGGATCAGCGCAATAGCGCCTGCACCGAGTTGAGCTGCCAAACGAGCGCGGCGCTGTGCGTACTGTGAAAAGGGGGCGGTGTGGTGGGTCATGGCAAAGGAGCGATGGTGTTGAGTTCGGCCAGACGTTCGGGCGTGCCCACATCCGTCCAGCGACCAAGGTAGAGCGTGGCACCGACGCGGCCTGCGTCCATAGCGCGGCGCAGCAGCGGTGCCAGCGGTGCGGCAATGCCATCGGGGTTGCCCGGGGCAATATCGCACCAAGGCGGGGTAAACAGTTGTGACCGCAGCAGCGCGATGGTGCTGTAGGTGTAGCGTGGCGAGGGATCGCTGTCGGGCAGGTTTTGCGCTAAACCTTGGGGCGACAAACCAAAATCGCCGCGTGGGTTGTGCGCTGGGTTGGGCACCAGCCACAGATGCGCCAGTTGGTCGCTGGCAGCAAAGGCCTGCACCGCATCGGCGGCAAACACAAAGTCGGGGGCAAAAACGTCGCCTGCCGCCAGCCAAAAAATACCACCCAGTTGTGGCAACGCCCGGGCAATGCCACCGGCAGTTTCAAGGGCTGCGCCAAAGTCACGGCCCTCGTCAGAATAAAAAATAGATAGCTGCCGAGCAGCGCTGGACGCGGTCTGGAAGCCAAAAACACTGCCAAAGTGCGCGCTGATTTGCGTTCCGAGCCAAGCGGTGTTGATGAGCACCTTGCCGACACCGGCAGCCGCTAGCGCTTGCAGGTGCCATTGCAGCAGGGGCTGGCCCTGAACGTGCAACATCGGTTTGGGCGTGGTGTCGGTCAGCGGGCGCATGCGCTCGCCCCGGCCTGCGGCCAGTAGCAGAGCCGATGGTGCTTGCGCCAAAGACGATTGGGGAAGGGGTGTGGACAGTGTTGGGCCGTGCATCGTTGCCACTGTAGTGCATTGACCACTGGTGTTGGTGCAGACCTGTGGAGGGCGGCGTGGGGCCAGACCGCTAAAATCCGAGGTTTTTCCCACCTCATTCCTACCCCGGACCTGCCCCAATGGCCAACTCTCAACAAATGGCGAGCGCGATCCGCGCACTCGCAATGGATGCAGTTCAACAAGCCAACTCCGGCCACCCCGGTGCTCCTATGGGCATGGCAGACATGGCCGTTGCACTGTGGGGCCGACACCTCAAGCACAACCCGGCCAACCCGCAGTGGTTTGACCGTGACCGCTTTGTGCTCTCTAACGGCCACGGCTCAATGCTGCTGTACGCGGTGCTGCACTTGACGGGCTACAACCTGCCCATCGAAGAACTGAAGAACTTCCGCCAACTGCACAGCAAAACGGCAGGGCACCCCGAAGTGGGTGTCACACCGGGCGTTGAAACCACGACCGGCCCACTGGGCCAAGGCATTACCAATGCCGTTGGTTTTGCGCTGGCCGAGAAGCTGCTGGCCGCTGAGTTCAACCGCAAGGCAGGCAAGGTACACCACACGGTGGTCGATCACCACACCTACGTCTTTTTGGGCGATGGTTGCCTGATGGAAGGCATCAGCCACGAAGCCATAGCGCTGGCCGGTGCTTGGAAGCTCAACAAACTGATTGCCCTGTACGACGACAACGGCATCAGCATTGACGGCCAAGTGGCCCCTTGGTTCATCGACAACACCCCCCAGCGCTTTACCGCCTGCGGCTGGAACGTCATTGGCCCGGTCGATGGGCACGATGCCGATGCAGTCGATGCCGCTATCGCCCAAGCCAAACGCGGCAGCGACAAACCGACGCTGATTGTCTGCAAAACCCACATCGGCAAAGGCAGCCCGAACCGCGCCAACACCGCCAAGGCCCACGGCGAGCCGCTGGGCGCTGACGAAATCGCCCTGACCCGCAAAGAGCTGGGCTGGAGCCACGAACCGTTTGTGATCCCCAAGTCGGTGTACGCCGACTGGAATGCCGCTGCCAAGGGCAAGGCCGCCGAAGCCGCTTGGAACAAGCGTTTTGAAGCCTACAGCGCCGCTTTCCCAGAGTTGGCCGCTGAGTTCTGCCGCCGCATGGCAGGCGATTTGCCAGCCTCGTTTGCCCAAGTGGCCGTCGATACCGTGGTCGATGCCCACCGCAAGGGCGAAACCGTTGCCAGCCGCAAAGCCAGCCAATTGGCGCTTGAATCGTTCACCGCTGCGCTGCCCGAACTGCTGGGCGGCAGTGCCGATTTGACCGGCTCGAACCTGACCAACACCAAGAGCACGCCCAATCTGCGCTTTGATGAAGCAGGTGCTGTGGTGCAAACCGAGGCAGGCCAAGGCGGTCGCCACATCAACTACGGTGTGCGCGAGTTTGGTATGGCAGCGATCATGAACGGCGTGGCGCTGCACGGTGGCTACATCCCCTACGGTGGCACCTTCTTGACCTTCAGCGACTACAGCCGCAACGCCATCCGCATGGCTGCGCTGATGAAGCTGCGCGTCATCCACGTCTTTACCCACGACTCCATCGGTTTGGGCGAAGACGGCCCAACGCACCAATCGATTGAGCACGCGGCCAGCCTGCGCTTGATTCCCAATTTGGACGTTTGGCGACCTGCCGACACCGCAGAAACTGCGGTTGCGTGGAGTGTGGCCCTGACCAACCGCGACAAGCCCACCGCGCTGTTGTTGTCGCGGCAAAACCTGCCCTACGCCCCCAAGCGCGATTTGGGCGACATCAGCCGGGGCGCTTATGTGCTGTCGGAGCCTTCGGATGTGGGCCTGAAAAAGAGCATCGATGCCATCATCATCGCTACCGGCTCTGAAGTGCAGTTGGCGCTCAAGGCGCAGCGCATTCTTGCTACAAAAAAGATAGCTGTCCGCGTAGTCTCTATGCCGAGCACCACCACATTTGACCGTGAAGATGTCAAATACAAGAAGGCTGTGCTGCCCGTCGGTGTGCCACGCATTGCCGTCGAGATGGGTGTGACCGATGGCTGGTGGAAGTACGGCTGCGCTGCTGTGATTGGCATCGACAGCTATGGCGAGTCAGCCCCGGCCCCGGTGCTGTTTGAGCACTTTGGCTTTACCGCAGACAACGTTGCCGCCACCGTGCAAGTGGCGCTCAAGCGCAAGTGATTTGAACCGTTTAACTCTGGAGATAGACAATATGACGATCAAGATTGGTATCAACGGCTTTGGCCGCATTGGCCGCAATGTGCTGCGTTCGGCGCTGCAAAACTTTAGCGACATCGAAGTCGTCGGCATCAACGACCTGCTCGAGCCAGAATACCTCGCCTACATGCTGCAATACGACAGCGTGCATGGCCGCTTCAAGGGTGAAGTCTCGGTGCAGGGCAATACGCTGGTGGTCAATGGCAAAGCGATCCGCCTGACGCAAGAGCGCGACCCAGCCAACCTGAAGTGGAACGAAGTCGGTGCCGATGTGGTGATCGAATCGACCGGCCTGTTCCTCGACAAAGCCACGGCACAAAAGCACATTGATGCCGGTGCCAAGAAGGTGATTTTGTCGGCCCCCTCCAAAGACGACACACCGATGTTCGTTTTTGGTGTGAACCACGGCACCTACAAGGGCGAAGCCATCATCAGCAACGCCAGCTGCACCACCAACTGCTTGGCACCTGTGGCCAAGGTGCTCAACGACCGTTGGGGCATCAAGCGCGGCCTGATGACGACCGTACACGCGGCGACTGCGACACAAAAAACCGTCGATGGCCCGTCCAACAAAGACTGGCGCGGTGGCCGTGGCATTTTGGAAAACATCATCCCCAGCAGCACCGGCGCAGCCAAAGCTGTGGGCGTGGTCATTCCTGAACTCAACGGCAAACTGACGGGTATGTCGTTCCGTGTGCCGACATCGGACGTGTCGGTGGTGGACTTGACGGTAGAACTGCGCGACCCCGCCAGCTACGCTGAAATCAAGGCCGAAATGAAGGCCCAATCGGAAGGCGCTTTGAAGGGCGTGTTGGGCTACACCGAAGACAAGGTCGTGGCGACCGACTTCCGTGGCGACACCCGCACCTCGATTTTTGATGCCGATGCCGGTATTGCACTGGATGGCACTTTCGTCAAGATCGTTAGCTGGTACGACAACGAATGGGGTTACTCGAACAAGTGCTTGGAAATGGTGCGAGTCGTTTCCAAGTAATTGGATGGCTGATTTTTCATAGGTAAAAGAAACGCGCCTTCGGGCGCGTTTCTTTATTGCACTTCAGATTTGAGTCCTGCAAGTTGCAGGCCCACGCCGTTAAAAATGGAGCTTATACCGGAGAAATAGATTGTGTTCTGTAAGGATTAAACAGGATTGACTTATTAAAATACTGCCCGTTTATGCGTTGTGCATTCAATGGGTATTTGAAGGAGAGTCATGTCCAATCCACTGTACGAGAACATCAAGCGTGATCCGCGCTATGCCGAGCTGGTGCGCCAGCGCGGCCGTTTTGCCGCGATGTTGGCCCTGTTGGTTATTGTCATTTTTTTTGGCTTTGTTTTGCTGGTGGCTTTTGTGCCCAGTTTTATTGCCACACGCATTTTTGAAGGTGGCAATCTGACGGTAGGGGTGGTACTGGGTTTTTCTCAGTTTGTGTTTTTCTGTGTGCTGACTTGGGTGTATGTACGCCGCGCCAATGGTGAGTTTGACACCCTGAATGAGCAAATCGTCCAAGACGCAATGAAAAAATTATGAACCGCACACTATCTATGTTTTCTTCTGTGGGCCGTCCTTTGGCCGCTCTGCTGTTGCTTTTGCCTGCGCTGGCTATTGCCGGGCCAGACCTCGGGGGTGCCGAAAAACAACCGCTGAACCTGCACGCTATTGGCATGTTCTTTGTGTTCGTGCTGATGACGTTGGGCATTACCTACTGGGCGGCAGGTCGCTCCAAGTCGGCATCCGATTTTTATACCGCTGGTGGTGGTATCACCGGCAAGCAAAACGGCTTGGCCATTGCTGGGGACTTTATGTCCGCAGCCACGCTGCTGGGTTTGACGGCCATGATCTACGGTCAAGGGGTGGATGGCTACATTTACATGGTGGCCTTCTTTGTAGGTTGGCCCATCATCTTGTTTTTGATGGCCGAGCGCCTGCGTAATTTGGGCAAATTTACCTTTGCCGACATCACTGCCTACCGCCTCAACCAAGGCAAGGTACGTACGATGGCGGCCATCAGCTCGTTGGTGGTGGTGTGCTTCTACTTGGTGGCACAAATGGTGGGTGCAGGTCAGCTCATCAAACTGTTGTTTGGGCTCGATTACCACGTTGCGCTGGTGGTCGTGGGTATCTTGATGATGGTGTATGTCATTTTTGGCGGCATGGTCGCTACCACTTGGGTGCAGATCATCAAGGCGTGTATGTTGCTGGTGGGTGGCACCGCCATCATGCTGTTGGCATTTAGCAAATTTGGTTTTAGCTTTGATACGCTCATCAGCCGTGCGATGGAAGTCCACAAGCTGGGCTCTAAGCTGATGACTCCCGGTAGCTTGTTGGCAGATCCCGTGACGGCGATCTCTATGGGTCTGGGCCTGATGTTCGGTATTGCTGGGCTGCCGCATATTTTGATGCGCTTTTTTACCGTGACCAACGCCAAAGAAGCGCGCAAGTCGGTGTTTTACGCCTCCGGCATCATTGCCTTCTTCTTCAACGTGATTGCCATCATGGGGTTGTGCTCCATCGTGCTGGTGGGTACCGACCCACAATTCTTTGAAGGTGGCAATGTGGGCGGTAAGCTCATCGGTGGTGGTAACATGGTGGCCTTGCATCTGGCCAAGGCGGCTGGTGGCAATTTGCTGCTGGGCTTCTTGTCGGCGGTAGCCTTTGCCACGATTTTGGCGGTGGTCGCAGGCTTGGCCTTGGCGGGTGCATCGGCTATCTCGCATGACTTGTATGCGCGCGTCATCATGAAGGGCAATGTCTCGGAAGAGAAAGAAATCCGTGTCTCGAAAATTGCCACGCTGGGGCTGGGTGTGGTGGCCGTGCTGTTGGGCATAGCCTTTGAGAAGATGAACGTGGCTTTCATGGTGGCGCTGGCTTTTGGCGTGGCATCGTGCGCCAACTTCCCCGTGCTGCTGATGTCGATGTATTGGCGTGGCCTGACCACACGCGGTGCGCTGGTGGGTGGCTACACCGGCCTGATCAGCTCGGTGCTGTTTGTGGTCTTCTCCAAGTCGGTGTGGGTTGATGTGCTGGGCAATGCCTCGCCCCTTTTCCCGTACACACAGCCCGCTCTGTTCGCTATGCCACTGGCCTTCTTGAGTATCTATGTGTTCTCTAAGCTGGACAACAGCGCACAAGCCCAAGCTGAACGCGCTGCCTTTGACGACCAGTATGTACGCGCCCAAACCGGCGTAGGCGCTGCCAGCGCCGCAGCACACTGATCGTTCAGCACCTCCATCTTTCGGGGCAAGCCAGTCGGTACCAAAGCCGACTGGCTTTTTTATTGGCCCACGACGGGTGATTGCTGCTGGAACTGAGACAACGAAAAGAACCGCTTCATGAAACCACCCAAGTACCTGCTGCTCGCCTGCACTTTGTTGCTGCCTTTGTTCGCATACGCAGAGAAGATCACGGTTGCGGCTGCAGCCGACCTCAAGTTTGCCATGGACGAGATCGTCACAGTCTTTCAAAAGACCCATCCCAGCGATGATGTGCAGGTGGTTTATGGTTCGTCGGGCAACTTCCGTACACAAATCCAGCAGGGTGCGCCCTATGACGTGTTTTTCTCGGCAGACATTGCTTTTCCCCGCCAACTAGTGCAAAGCGGCTTTACCGCGTCAGACACAACACCTTACGCGGTCGGTCGGATTGTGCTCTGGAGCACGGGCATGGATGCTACCCAAATGACCTTGGCGAGCCTGACCGATTCGAGAATCTCCCGGATTGCCATTGCCAACCCAAAGCACGCCCCTTACGGCAAACGTGCCGAGGAAGCTTTGCGAGCCTCAGGCTTATGGCAGAAGGTGGAGTCCAAGCTTGTTTATGGCGAGAACATCGCCCATACAGCCCAGTACGTACAGACCGGCAATGCACAGGTTGGCATCATCGCGCTGTCGCTGGCTGTCAGTCCCGATCTGGCACGCAACGGCGGTTATTTCCTGATTCCCGCTGGTCTGCATGCGCCGCTCGAACAAGGCTTTGTGATTACCAAGCGCGCGGCAAACAACCCACTGGCAAAGCGCTTCACGAACTATATGCATAGCAAGCCTGCCCGCGCTGTGATGACCAAATACGGCTTTGTTTTACCGGGAGAGGGTTCGCAGCCGTAATGACCCGGTTGCGAGCGCAAGCTTAGGGGTTTAGCCCGAGGTCTAGCGGGTCCCCGGCCTTCGCGCTACTATTTGCCCGCAATGTGAATGCTGCCGTCAATTTACGAAACATGGCTGTGAGTTCCACTGTGTCGATCTGCGGAGATGAAGGCGCTGGCGCAGGTTGTAAGGCACGAACGGAAGAAACGGGTGGTATGCATGCTGTTGACTGATGGAGATTGGCAAGCCGTGTGTCTGACTGTCAGATTGGCTGCGCTGGTAACACTGATCTTGCTGATCGTTGGCACCCCTATCGCGTGGTGGCTGGCCCGTTCCAAGGCATGGTGGAAGAAGCCTGTCGGGGCTGTGGTCGCTTTGCCCTTGGTGTTGCCTCCTTCGGTGCTGGGTTTTTACCTGTTGCTAGCGATGGGGCCAGATGGCCCGCTCGGACGTTTGACGCAAGCGACAGGGTTGGAGCCTCTGCCGTTCACCTTCTCAGGGTTGGTGATTGCCTCGGTGTTCTACTCGCTACCCTTCATGGTTCAGCCTTTGCAATCGGCATTTGAGTCCGTAGGTGATCGACCCCTTGAGGCTGCTGCCACGCTGCGCGCCTCGCCACTCGATGCATTCTTCACGGTGGCTGTGCCTTTGTCCCTGCCCGGTTTTCTAACTGCCTCGGTTTTAACCTTCGCCCATACAGTGGGTGAGTTTGGTGTGGTGTTGATGATCGGGGGCAATCTGCCCGGCGTATCCCGCATGGCTTCGGTGCAAATCTATGACCATATGCAGGCCCTCGAATATGCCCAAGCACACCGATTGTCCGCAGTGATGTTGGTTTTCTCGTTCGCAGTGTTGCTGGGCCTGTACCTGTGGCGCCCTGCAACATGCAAGGGTTAATGTGTGGGGAAAATTCAGGCCCGCTTTCGGCTTGACTGGCCCGGCTTTGCACTCGATGTAGACCTTGCCTTGCCTGCCCGTGGCATTACGGCGCTGTTTGGCGCATCTGGGTCAGGAAAAACCACACTTTTGCGCTGCATCGCGGGGCTGGAGCGTCCCCCGGATGGCATGCTCATGGTCAACGGTGAAACGTGGCAGAGCCGCCAGTGTTGGGTTGCTCCCCACAAGCGTCCCATTGGCTATGTGTTTCAAGAGGCCAGCCTGTTCCCGCATCTTTCTGTGCTGGGAAATCTGCACTACGGTCTGCGCAGGTCGGCACAGGCCCAGCAGAGTGATCTGGACCAAGCCGTGGAGCTGCTGGGCATCGGCCATCTGCTGCAACGCAAGCCAGAGCACCTGTCTGGTGGTGAACGCCAGCGCGTCGGCATCGCACGGGCGTTGGCCGTTTGCCCGAGGGTGCTGCTCATGGACGAACCATTGGCCGCACTCGACCTCAAGCGCAAACAGGAAATTTTGCCTTACCTAGAGCGCCTGCATGATGAGCTAAAGATTCCGGTGCTCTACGTCAGCCATTCTCCTGATGAAGTGGTGCGGTTGGCTGACCATCTGGTTGTG
This sequence comes from Burkholderiaceae bacterium, assembly GCA_019751915.1. Classification (GTDB taxonomy): domain Bacteria; phylum Pseudomonadota; class Gammaproteobacteria; order Burkholderiales; family Burkholderiaceae_C; genus Simplicispira. The sequence goes on along the minus strand of JAIEMS010000019.1, from coordinate 17,028 downwards.
ATGGAACAGGGTAAGGTGTTGGCTTGTGGCCCGCTGGCTGAGGTGCTGACACAGTTGGATTGGCCAACTCCGATAGGAGAAGAGGCCGGGGTCGTACTGGGTGGTTCCATCGGAGCCATTGACGCGGCATGGCATTTGGCGCGGGTTGACTTTGCGGGTGGGAGCCTATGGGCAAGAAATGTAGGTCTCGCTGTGGGCCACAAGGTACGTTTAAGCGTCTTAGCGCGTGATGTGAGCTTGGCCCGGCATCGACCTATTGAAAGCAGTATCGAAAACATTCTCCAAGGCTATATCGATGCCATTAGAGAAGATCAGTACCCGGGCATGGCACTGGTGCGGGTCAGGGTGGGCGAGTCCATGCTGCTTGCCCAGCTGACCACGCGGGCCGCAGCATCGCTTAAAGTTTCGCTGGGAATGGTGCTCTGGGTACAAGTCAAATCAGTGGCAGTGATCGAGTAATGTTGCCAGCTTCAATATTCGTTCTATGTGGCATCGAGTTTGATGGGCGCATGTCGCGCGCCTAATTCAACCGCCATTTGCATAAGAAATCGGTCACTCCCTTGGCCCACGGCTTGACGCATACCGGCGATGGCTGCAAGCTGCTCGTTTTTTCACTCAGCCTTTTATTGCAGGAGCTGCCATGCGTACCCATCGGTCTTTGTTTCGCTTTCGTTCCATTGGTGCAGCTGTGGCTTTGTGCGCGCTGTCTGCGGCGGCGGTACCTGCCTTGGCACAGGTGGTTATTACCGACCCACCACCGGAGCACAACTTTGGCCCGATTGCCGTCGGCGAGACCTACGCTGCCCAGTATTTTTCTGTTTTTAACCAAGGCAGCGCTGCGGTCACCCTCGGTCAGGTGGGGGTCGATGGGTATTTGACGGTGTGCTCCGGCCAAGCCTGCCCGAGCATCGCACCGGCTGATTTTCGGGTGCAAGGTTCTGACGGTTGCAGTGGGCACACCCTGCAACCGGGCCAAGGTTGCTCCACCTTGGTCGGTTTTGTGCCGACAGCGCCGGGTGCCCGGGTGGCGCGCTTGGTGTTTCCGGTGCAGGGCAGTGTGTCCGTTGAGCGCACCGTGGCAGGCACTGGGGTCTCGCAGCCGCTGGAATGCGTACTCGACTGGGCGCAGCGCAGTTTTCCTGATTTGTTGAGTGCCCCCACACCGACTTTGGTGGTCAGTCCGTTTGTTGCCCGCTGCTATCAGGGCGGCGCATTGTGCATTGGTGCTGAAACTGCCGTACCCACCACGGCTCCAGCCAGTGTCTATGCCTTGCAGAACGGCCAATTAGCTCGTTTGGGCTTGCTCAGTGACTTTGCCGCCGCTGCTACTTGGCCTGCTCCTTCGACCCGGCGTTGCAACCAAACGGCGGATGGGTCGTAATCAATAGTGCGGTGGCAATTCGTCGCGCAGATTGCGTGGTGCGCCGGTGTGGCCTTCGGGCTGTTGCTGTCCTAGGCGGCGTACCTCTGCGATCAGTGCATCGATTTTTTGCTGCTGGCGGTAGACGATCAGGTTGAGCTGGTCGAGGGTGTCTTCCTGAAAACTGAGCTTGGTTTCCAAATCCATCAGGCGCTGGTCGGTGTCGGGGAGATTCTCCATCAGGGTATCCAAAAAAGCATAAAAATAGGCGCAGGGGCTGGTGCCGCCTGCGCCTGAGCTGTCTCCAAGAGAGCAAAAAGGCCGCGCTGGGCGGCCTTGGGTAGCTTTTATTCGACGTCTGCGATGTGCGCGCCGATGGTGTCGCGCGCATGGCGATCCTTGGCACGGCCCAAATCGGCATCAAGGGCGTGGATCAGCTTATCGACTGCACTGACATAGGCCACGGCCACTTTGTCGCCGTCTGCCGTCACGGTAACGGGCTGGCGGCCTGCAGGACGTGCTTCGAGGCGGCAGCGCTTGTCGTTTGCGCCCGACTTGCCTGCGTCTACGTCGGTCAGGAACACCTCTACGCGGGTAATGTGCTCACGGAAACGTGCCAAGCGGTTGATGGTTTCGTCTTGAATCCAGCTCGCCAGCGATTCGCCGCCTTGAATGTGATCGTTGGTGTGTACCTGAACTTGCATATGGGCTCTCCTTTTTTGGCATGGGTCGGCATGGTGCCGACGGAATCACTGTAACCCCGTTGGGGACGCTCACCTGCGAATATCGCTGTATTTTTATGGGTGGGCGCATTGGCATTATGAGCGCTGGCGGCGCAGTTTTCAGGCTCGCACCAGCGTTCCCGACTCAATGGTGGTGGCCGTGTTCACCATGCACATGGCGGTGGGTAATTTCTTCGGCAGTGGCTTCGCGCAAAGACGTGACTTTGCAGCTAAAGCGCAGCGCTTGGCCTGCCAGTGGGTGGTTGCCGTCCAGATGCACTTCGGGGCCTTTGATTTTGATGACGTTAAACACTTGCTGGTGTCCGCCGTTGCCCATGCCGGTGATTTGGCCGCCGACTTTCACGCCGGGTGGGAATTCGGTTTTAGGGATGGTTCGCACCAAACTTTCATCGCGTTCGCCAAATGCGTCGGCAGCGCTCAGTTCCAGCGCGGTGGTAAAGCCTACGGCTTGGCCGTCGAGTGCGGCTTCGACTTTGGGGAAGATGTTGTCGTAGCCGCCATGCAGGTAGGCCAAGTTGCCAGCATCGAGCGGTTTGCCCTGCAAAGTCGTGACTTGGTAGCTGATGGTGACGGCGGTGTTGGGGGTAATCTGCATCGAGGGGTGTTCTTTCACGGCAAGGGGCACGCAGGCCCCGGACAAACAAAACGGCGCATTGTCCCACCGCCGCCAGACTTTAAAGATTTTTGCTTTCGGCTTTGTCCAGCCACGCTTGCAGGGCCGGGCCAAACAGGGGGCGGCTGCCAAAGTAGCCTTGCATGACATCGCAGCCGAGCTTTTGGAGCGTGGCGCGCTCGGCATCGGTTTCGATGCCTTCGGCAGTGACCAGCAAGTCCATGCCATGGCCCATTTCGATCATCGTTTTGGCCAATTGTTGGCTACCGGGTTTGGTGTCGATATCGGTGACAAAGCTGCGGTCGATTTTGAGTTCACTCACCGGCAAGCGTTGCAAATAGGCCAGCGACGAATACCCCGTGCCAAAGTCGTCAATCGACAACTCCACGCCCTGATCGCGCAGGCGCTGGAGCAGGGCAATGCTGCTCTGGGCATCTTGCATCAGGCCGCTTTCGACAATTTCGAGCCGCAATTTGTGCGCCGGGGTGCCGTGCGCTTGTATCAACTGGGTCACGCGCTGAAAAAATGCCGGGTCTTGCAGGTCGCGGGTGCTGATGTTGACGCTGATGCTCAGGTGCGGGTGGCTGTGTTGCCAGTCTTGTAGGGTACGCACTGCCTGTGCCAGCATCCAGTCGGTAATCAAGGTGATCGCGCCGGTTTGTTCGGCAAAGGGCACAAACTCGGCTGGCGAAATAAAACCCCGCTGCGGATGTTGCCAGCGCACCAAGGCCTCGGCCCCGACTGCCGCGCCAGTTTGCAATGAAAACTTGGGCTGCAACCACATCTGCAATTGCGATTCGGCCACTGCGGTGCGCAAGTCCGACAGCAGCCCCAAATGCGATAGCCGCGCTGCCTCTTGCGCCGGGTTGTACCAAGCAAAGCCTTGGGCGGTGGATTTGGCGACATCCAAGGCCACCTCGGCGTTGCGCAGCAGTGCAATGACGGGCGTGGTGGTACCGGGTGGTGAGTCGGCCAAACCAAAGACCAAACTCAAATCGACGCTGTGGTCGCCGCAATGCACCGGCTGGGCCATCGCATCGACCAAGCGTTGGTGCAATTGCTCGGTCAAGCTGTGTTCGCCAGACTCAAAAACGATAGCAAACATTCCGCCAGAGACGTTGGCTAGACGGGTATTGGGGGCTGAAAAATCGGCCAACACCGTCTGGGCGCGCCGGGCTACTTCTTTGATCATGGTGTCGCCGGTGCCAAAACCCAGCGTTTCGTTGATCACTTTGAGCCGTGCCAAGTCAAACAGCAACAGGCTGTGGCAGGCTGGGATTTGGGGGGGAGCGCCCAGAGGAGCTGCGCCCGATTGCAGCAAGGAGGTTCGGTTGGGCAAATCGGTCAGGGGATCATGAAAAGCCAGCCGCTCGATTTCTAGCTCGCGCGTGGCAATCGCGCCGGTCATCATCGTTAGCGCTTGGCCGACCCGATCTACCTCCTCGGCGCTGGTGGCTAGCACGGGGGTGGCATAGTCGCCACTGGCAATGCGCAGGGCCGCCGCTTCGAGCTGGGCCAGCGGTGTCACCACGCTCTTGGTGATGCGCCAAGCCAGCAAAGCGGCCAGCAAAACTACTAGCACCGAGAAGGCCCCCGCCGTCACGGCGATGCGGTGCATCAGTTGTTGTGACTCCTCTAGCTGCGTCTCGATGCGCTCGCGTTCACGGTTGAGCAAAGCATTTGATTCGGCCAACATCGCTTTGAGCGATGGGTTGATTTGTTCGTTCAGCACTTTGGCGGCTGTGACCAAGTCTTCGGCTTCGACCTCATCGACCGTGGCAATAAACGCCGCAGCGTACAGGGTGCGGCAAGCGGTCAGGCGTTGCAGGGTTTGCTCCTGTGTCGAGTCGTGCAGCTCGGTGTTGAGCGATTCGATGATGCCGTCGATGAGCCGGTTGCGTGCGTCCACATCGGCGTATTCGGCAACGCGGTTGTCACGTGGGGCATTCATCAGCCGCACCAGTGCGCTGCCGACCCCCTCAATTTGCAGCGATAAGGCCTGTACCCGCAGCAAGCGGCGCATATCGACCGAGGCAAAGTGCTCGGTGGCTTGGGTGACTGCACGCAGCGGGGCGCTGGCGTTGAGCAGCGCCAGCAGCATCAAAACGACCAAGGAGCCAAAGCCCAAACCCAGCCGTCGGCCAATGCGCCGGGGCCATAAATACGAACCCAGAGTGCGGCTTGGATGGGCAGGCGGGGGGAGGTGAGAGTTCATCATCGGTTGGATGGTGTGTGGTGCATTGTGGAGGTTGGTGCCAACGCGGGCCAGCGGCGCAGCACCGGGACATCGAGTGCCCAGCGGCCACTCCCGAAGACCCCTAACCCGGCCAGCAACACGCCCCATGTGATGTGTTGCTGCAAGGCTGCTGGGGCTATGTCGGCCAGCGACACTACCGCCACTATATTCACCACCGACAGGCCCAGCGCCGCAAAACGTCCGCCCAATCCCAGCACCAGCAATGCTGGCAGCAGCAACTCCCCACCCGTGCCCACAATGGCAGCGATGTGCGGGGGCAGCAAGGGCACTTGGTACTCGCTGCGGAACAGCTCTAGTGTGGTTTCCCAGTCGTGCAGCTTGGTCAGCCCAGCGATAAAAAATACCTGTGCGACATAGGCGCGCGCCAGCAGCAAGGCCAAGGGTTGTAGGGCGGTTAAACAGGCATTGAACCGACAGAACCCACCCAGCACCCACGCCCATAGACGGGTCACGGGCGTTGGCGTGGTGTTGTGGAAACTAGGCTGCACCATCGTGTGAACCTCCGCTGACCCCCAGTAGCAAACCCGTTTGTACGGCCATCGGTAGCCAAGCCGCGACATCGAAGTTGGGCATGCTGTCGAGGATTTGCCCCAGCGTTTGGCCCGCCAGCACAGCGGTAACAAAAGCCGTTTCGCCCGGCTGGGCACAGCGCACCGTGGGGCGAAATCCTGTGCGCCACACCAGTGCATCTTCGCCCATGCCTGCGCGCAGCAAGCGGCCCACCTCGTCCAAAGTGGGGCCTAGGTGACTGTGGGCATGAACGATGCTCACCACCGGCCACGCGCTGCGCAGGCTGGCGCAACCGGGGGCCAGTGACAAAAAGAGCTGCGCCGGGTCGTGTTCGGCCAGCAGCGCAAAACTGGCGGGATCAGAGCTGGCATCGGCGGCGCTGGCGCAGTGGTGCAGTGCCCACTCTAGGCGAGCGACATCGGCCAGATAGGGAACATCGCTCAGTTGGGTGCTGGCGCTGATAAAAGCCGCCAGCGTGCCCCCCCACTGCGCGGCATCGCCACACTGGGGTGGGGTGTGGTGCCACAAGGCATGGGCGAGGGCATCAAAGCTCTCTTGGCCCAACAATTGGGCCAGCACGGGGTAAGCCGCACCCAGCGCACTGCAAGCCAGTGCGTGCCCGTTGGCTTGATAGACTTTTTGGCCTCTAGCCCAAGTGCTGTCTATGTATGGTGCTATCTTTTGATGAGCGCTTTGCGCCGGCCCATCAAACAGTTGTGCCAGCAAAGCCTGTTGTTGTTGGGCAAGGGTGTTCATTGGAAACTAACCGGCAGCGGTGTGGATGCAAGCGCTGATGGCCCGCGCGCGCTGGGCCTCATCGAGCAAGACCTCCAGCGCTGGAATGTCGGTATCCCACTCCAGCAAAGTGGGCACGGGGCCAAAACGCTCGATAGCGTGGCGGTAAATTTGCCAGACGGCAGGGCTAACCCGGCTGCCGTGGTCGTCAATAACGATTTCATTGGCGGCATCCTCACCGGGCGCTGGCAGCAGATGCAGGTGCCCAGCGAGGTGAATTTCTCCGACGTGGGCCGGTGCAATGCCATCGAGCCAATCGCGGCAATGCTGCACCGGATCGCCCGGCGTGCCTCGAATTTGGGCGTTGCGTGCATTGACGTAAATGTTGTTCACATCTACCAGCAAGGCGCAGCCGGTGCGCTGGGCCAAAGTGCTCAAAAACGCCGGTTCCGACCACTCTAGCTCCCCCGGTTGTGGCAGCCAGCGCAGGTAGGCTGAGAGGTTTTCGACCATCAAGCGCCGCTGCAAGCGCTCTTGCACTTGCTGCACATTGCGGCACAGGGTATCGAGGGCCTGCGTGCTCAGAGGCATGGGCAGCAAGTCTGCGGCGTGGATCGTCGTTTGCTCGCCCGCAGCCCCAGTCCAGCGGCCACGGGCAAAACTGGCGTGGTCGCTGACCCGTACGGGATCAATCCGTTGCACCAACTGCGCCAGTTGGTCCAGATGCCACGCATCCAGCCCCACCGCCGAGCCGAGCGACAAGCCGACCCCGTGCAAACTGACCGGGTAATGTGCCCGGCCTTGCTCCAGCACGGCCAGCGCGGCACCCCCGGCGGCAAAAAAGTTTTCAGAATGGACTTCTAAAAAATCCAGCGGCGGCAGACTTTCAAGCAACTGCGCGTAGTGCGGCTGCCGCCAACCAATGCCGACCTCTGCACCCGAAGGCGCAGCACCCAAGGGCGTGGTGGCTTGGGGTGTAGAAAGGGGCATGGTCAGAATCAGCTCTTTTTGCCGGCGGCTTTGACTTCGTCGAGCGATAAGCCGTTCAGCTCTTTGCAAGTGCCCTTGGCAACAAACTTCCACTCGCCTTTGTCCATATCGACTTTGGATTGACCAGCGCAAGAATGCACACCGCTGATGCTGGCGCAGTCGTTTTGACCGGCTTTGGCAATGCCAAAGCACTTTTCTTTCTCGGCTGCAGCGGCAGGCCCGACCAAGGCCAAAGACATGAGGGACAGGGCTGCACTGGCGATAAGGGCACGTTGGTTCATTTGAAAATCTCCTGAGAGTGAGGGTAGAAAGGAAAGAAGCAAAACACAAGCGATTGGGCCATTTTGGGTTTTACCACTGCGGCAGTTTTGCTGCTGCTAAGGGATTAGTCTGACCAGACGCTGGTTTCTTACAGTTGAAATGAAAAAAACAGGTATTTCTTTGCCATGGGGGCTTTGCCAGCGTTCTGCTTAAAATTCTTGTACCCACTTTCGGACTTCTTGATGGACAGCTTTGAACAACAAACCGTTGAACTGCGCGATGAATTGTTCAAATTTGCCCAGATGCAGCTACGCAACAAAGCGTGGGCCGAAGATGCGGTGTCTGAAACCGTATTGGCTGCTTTGGCCAAACCACAGGCGTTTCACCACCGGGCACAGCTTAAAACTTGGCTGATTGGCATTTTGAAGCACAAAATTATCGACCTGCTGCGCCAGCATGCCCGCGAGGTCAGTACCGCCTGTGTCCACGAAGATGCAGAGTCCGATCTGCTGGAGGGCATTGGGTACCAAGCCGATGGTCATTTTCGGCAAATGCCCTCAGATTGGGGCAATCCTGAACAAGATTTACGCAGTCGCCAGTTCATGGCCGTCATGGATGCCTGTGCCAACAAACTGCCCCCCGTGCAAGGGCGTTTGTTCTTGATGCGTGAATGGTTGGAGCTGTCATCTGAAGAAATTTGTAAGGCATTGGACATCACGCCGACCAACTTGTACGTCCAACTGCACCGCGCCCGGTTGCGCCTGCGTGAGTGTTTGGAGTTTCACTGGTTTGCCAAGGCCACGACACCATGATGCCGCTTCAATTAACGTGCAAAGAAACCACGGCTTTAGTGGTTGCCCGGGAAGACCGAAGTCTGACTTGGGGCCAGCGGATGGCGCTGCGTTTGCATATGGCGGTGTGCGCAACGTGTCCGGTGTTTGAGCGGCAAATGATGACTATGCACCATGCACTGCACCAGTGGCGGCATTACCAAGAGGACGAAACCAAGCCACCTTCAGGCGGCACTGTGTGACTTCAAACCAAGAGGTAGACGCTAGGCGATTGCGCTAGAACAGATTCTGTTCGTTTTGCAAGCGCTGTCGCCGGAGGGACTGTAGAAAAAACATCTTCCAATGTGAAAATGGAGGCCTTGCTCTCGGTCGACTTTCCTATCCATGGTTATAGACGCATGGTGGCGTTGCCAAGCAAGCGCACATATCTCACAAAGAAAGCTTGTATGACATCCTCTACATTTCAGCCGGCCAAGCGGGGGTTGCATATCGGTGCGCGCCTGTCGGTTGGTTTTGGTTTGCTCATTACCATGATGCTGTGCATTGCCGTGGTCGGGCTGCTGCGTTTGGGCAGCGTGGCCGATGCCAACAGCCAAATTATCGAGGTCAATTGGGTCAAGGCCGAGGCAGCCAATACTCTCAGCGCCATTGCACTGGCCAACTCGCGGCGCACCATTGAGATCATCACGGCCCCCGACGCTGCCTACCGCGCCAAAGTGCGTGCCGATATTTTGGGCGGACGCAGCACCTTTGTAGAGGCCATGAAAACGCTGGAGCGGTTGGTCGATTCGCCCGACGGCAAGGCACTGATGGCACAGATCGAGCAAGGGCGTGCGCGCTATGTCGCCTCCCAAGCCAAGCTCAATGAAATGGTCGATGCTGGATTGCTGGCCGAGGCCACTGTGGAACTCAATACCCAAACGTTGCCCATGCTCTACCTGATTCAGGAAAATCTGGACAAGTTGGTGGCAATGGAGCGGCGCATGGTCATCGAAGCGGGCAGCAAAGCCCGCGAAGAAACCGACTCTGCACGCATGCTGATGTTGTTGCTCAGTGCTATGGGTCTTATCAGTGGTGCGGTGCTGGCTGTGCGCATCACCCGCTCTATCACCAAGCCATTGCAGCGGGCAGTGCAGGTGGCGCAAACCGTGGCTACAGGCAACCTGACCAGCCGTATCGAGGTGCATTCGAGCGATGAAACGGGTCAGCTCTTGCAGGCACTCAAGGACATGAATGCCAGTTTGGTGGGTATCGTCACGGAGGTGCGCACCACCAGCGACACCATTGCCACAGCGACCAGCCAGATTGCTGCGGGCAACCAAGACCTGTCGTCACGCACTGAGGAGCAAGCCAGTGCCCTTGAGCAAACCAGCGCTTCCATGCAAGAGCTGGCGGGCACGGTGAAGCAAAATTTTGAAAGCGGTAGGCATGCCAACGAGTTGGCTGAATCGGCTTCGCAGGTTGCGGTTAAAGGGGGGGCGGTGGTGGCACAGGTGGTGCACACGATGGAGGCCATCAATGCTTCGTCGCGCAAAATTGCCGACATCATCAGCGTGATTGATGGCATCGCTTTTCAGACCAACATTTTGGCCCTCAACGCTGCGGTTGAGGCTGCCCGTGCCGGCGAGCAAGGCCGTGGTTTTGCGGTGGTCGCCAGCGAGGTGCGTAGTCTGGCGGGGCGCTCGGCGGTGGCAGCCAAAGAGATCAAGGTTTTGATTGAGGCCTCGGTCAACAACGTGAGTGTGGGTTGTACCTTGGTCGAGCAGGCTGGCAGCACCATGGATGAAATCGTCGTCAGTGTGCGCCGCGTGGCCGACATCATGGGCGAGATCAGTATGGCCAGCCAAGACCAGTCCAATGGCATTGACCAGATCAACCAAGCCATGGAGCAGATGGACCAAGTCACGCAGTCCAACGCTGCCTTGGTCGAAGAGGCCGCCGCTGCAGCCCAAGCGCTGGAACACCAAACGCAGTCGCTGGTACGCACTGCCAGCGTGTTCCGTCTCGATTCCATGGCCGGTCAGCCTCATCACCCTGCGCTGGCCCGCTAAGCTTTCTGTGTGACCATGCTTGCGGTGTCGTTGCGTAACCCTATCACAGCGTTGGCTGTGGCTTTGCCGTTTGTTTTTCCTTTCACGCAGGCTCCTAATGCCAATTTTTGGCCGTTGATGGTCGCATGGTGCTGTGCTGCACTGGTGTGGTCGGTTTGGTGGTGGCGTGCTTGGCGTGGTGGTCCCGGCGTGTCGGGCGATGGTGCCTTGGGTTGGGCGCGGGCTGTGGCGCAGGGGCTGCTACTGGGCGCAGTGCTGGGCGCTGGGGTGGGTTTGGTGCAGTATTTTCAGGGTGACCCGGGCTGGCAGCCGTGGGTCAGTCCTTCTTTGCCGGGGCAGGCAATGGGCAATTTGCGTCAGCGCAACCAGCAGGCATCCCTGCTGAGTTTGGGGGTGTGGGCGCTGTTGTGGCTGCTGGCGCAGGTGCAGGCCCGCATCGGTGCTGGTGCCCTCGGGGTGGCGTTAGATGATGTGGAAGTCGCCCCAGCGCGTGGTGGCGCGGGACTGGGTTTGCCGCTGTGGTTGTGGGGGTTTTTTGCCACTTTGGCGTTGGTAGTGCTGGCGCTGGGCAGTGCAGCGACCACCTCGCGCACCGGGCTGGTGCAGTGGGGTTTGGTGGTGGCGTTGCTGCTCTGCTGGCGCGCTTCGACGGGGCGATTGGTACTGGGGCTGGCCGTTGCAGGGTTGGTGATTTACCTTGTTACCGCATGGGTGCTACCGCAGGTACTGCTGCACTGGACGGGGTTTCACGCTGGAGGGCTGTTTAGCCGGTTTGGCGAAGATGCACCGGGCTGCACCAGTCGGCGTGCGCTGTGGGCCAATGTGCTGCACCTGATTGCACAAAAGCCGTGGTTGGGTTGGGGTTGGGGTGAGTTGGACTACGCCCACTACGTCACGCTGTTTCCGGGCGAGCGCTTTTGCACCTTGCTCGATAACGCGCACAACTTGCCACTGCATCTGGCCGTAGAGTTGGGGCTGCCGTTGGCGCTGTTGGTCTGTGGTGGCGTGCTGGTGTGGGTGTGGCGGGCACAGCCTTGGCACGAGACCGATCCAGCACGCCAATTGGCTTGGGGGATTTTGGTCGTGGTTGGGTTGCACAGCTTGCTGGAGTTTCCGTTGTGGTACGGGCCATTTCAGTTGGTCACGTTGCTGGCTGTGGGCTTGTTGCTGTGGCGTGGGCAGGCTGGTGACTCGCTGTGGTGGCACCGTATTGTTTTGGCACTCAAAACGCCCATAGCGCTTGTGGTGCAAGCATTTGTAGCTATATTATTGATAGCTTTTGCCGCTTACGCCATGTGGGACTACCACCGTTTAGCACAGGTCTTTTTACCTCCTGAGCAGCGCAGCGCCAGTACGCCGCCCGGTGGAGCGCTGGCCCAAGCCTCGCGCACCGTGCTGTTTTCTGACCAAGCCGATTTTGCCCAACTGACCACGACACCCCTGACGCTGGAGACGGCCCCCAAGGTGCATGCGTTGGCCCGAGAGATGTTGCACTTTTCGCCCGAGCCGAAAGTGATCGAAGCGCTGATTGAAAGTGCCACCCTGTTGGGCCATGACGACGAAGCGGCGTTCCACTGGATGCGCTACCGCGCGGCGTTTCCGGCAGAGTGCGCGCAGTGGTCGAAAACAAACCACGCCTTCAGAGTACCTCGGCCATAAAGCTGCCCGATTTGCCGCCGTGTTTTTCCAACACGCGCACACCTTCGATGTGCATACCCCGGTCAACGGCCTTGCACATGTCGTAAATCGTTAGCAGGGCGATTTGCACCGCAGCCAGCGCCTCCATTTCAACCCCCGTGGGGCCGACGGTTTCGACCGTGGCAGCACAAAATATGCCACAAGCGCCCGGCTGCCTTACGCTGGCAGCTTCAAATTCGATAGCAACTCGCGTCAAGGCGAGTGGATGGCACAGCGGAATCAAATCGCTGGTTTTTTTTGCCGCTTGGATGCCTGCAATGCGGGCAATGCCCAGCACATCGCCCTTTTTGGCGCTGCCCGACTCGATCAACGCCAGTGTGGTGGGCAGCATCTCGATGCGACCAGCCGCCACAGCAATGCGGTGGGTGGCAGCTTTGGCCGCCACATCGACCATATGGGCTTGGCCTTGGGCATCAAAGTGGGTGAGTGTGGACATAGTGGGTAGTGGCTGGCAGGTAAAGGTCGGCAGGGGGAACCCAGACGGGTGCGCGGCATCATACGGGACGGTGCCTTGGTTTGCGCTCTCTTTTCGGCTTGGGTGGGTCATGTCCCCCCTGAGAAAACATGGAGCGGGGTAACATCTTCCCACGCGGACCCTTTGGGGGTACAGATTGAAATATTTGCCAAACTTGAAGCAAAAAATGCCTCTAGCGCTTGCTGCTCAATCTTTTACTGCTTCTTTATTGATAGCAATTGGAGCCTTGGCTTGCGCGCCTGTGGCCGCCCAGCCGTACCTGCCCACGTTGGGCGATGGCGGCGCTTTGAGTGCGGGTGCCGAGCGGCGGCTGGGCGACAGCATCATCCGCACGCTGTACCGCGACCCCGACTACATTGACGACCCCGTGCTGGTCGAATACGTGCAAACCCAGTGGATGGCTTTGTTGGCAGCGGCGCGCGAGCGCGGCGAACTCTCGCCCGAGTTGGAGGAGCGCTTTGCGTGGCAGGTGCTGCTGGGGCGCGACCGCTCGGTCAACGCCTTCGCTTTGCCCGGAGGTTATTTGGGCGTACATCTGGGTTTGATAGGGGTGGTCAGCAGCCGCGACGAACTGGCCTCGGTGCTGGCGCATGAACTCAGCCACGTCACGCAGCGCCACATTGCCCGGTTGATTGCCCAGCAAAGCAAATTTACGCCGATGATGCTCGGAGCGATGATTTTGGGCGCTCTGGCCGCCAGCAAAAGCCCGCAGGCAGCGCAGGCGTTGATGGTCGGTGGTCAAGCGGCATTGGTACAAAACCAGCTCAATTTTTCGCGCGACATGGAGCGCGAAGCCGACCGCGTTGGCTACAGCCTGATGGCACCGGCAGGGTTTGCCCCACAGGGCTTTGTGGGCATGTTCGACAAACTTCAGCAGGCCAACCGCATCAACGACAACGGCAGTTGGCCCTACCTGCGCAGCCACCCCCTGACGACACAGCGTATGGCCGATATGCAGTCGCGCCAACCGCCCGGAACGGGCGAGCCGTTGCCACCGCCGACGCTGGAGCACGCGCTGGTGGCAGCGCGGGCGCGGGTGCTGTCCAATCCCGGCATTGATGTGCTGCGCCAATGGCAGGCCGAGCCACAAGGCATAGGCTTTGCGGCGCTGCCCTTGATTCGCCGGGCATCGGTGCTGTATGCCGCGGCACTGGCAGCGGGCCAGTTGCACGAAACTGCTGCCGCACGGACGCTCTGGCTGCGCTTGCAAGATGTGGTGCGGGGCGATGCCAACGCCCTGCGACAAGCCCATTTACTGGCCGCTGAGTTGGCATTGGCAGCTGGGGATGCCGAGGGTGCGCTGCGCCAGTTGCCTGCCAGCGCCCGTACCGAACGCCCCGAATTGTTGCTGCGTGCGCAGGTGCTGTTGCGTTTAGGGCGCGCCAGCGAGGTGGCATCGGCCTTGCAAACTTGGGTGGTGACACACCCGCGTGACGCTACTGCATGGCAGTCGTTGGCCAGTGTCTGGCAGGCCCAAGGACAAACTTTGCGCGCTGTGCGCGCCGATGCCGAGGCCCATGCAGCGCGCTACGACTACGCGGCAGCGGTGGATCGGTTCAAGGCCGGTCAAGACCTTGCGCGCAAGAGCCACGCCGCCGAAGACTTTGTTGAAGCCTCCATCATCGACACCCGACTCCACACCATGCAAGCGCTGCTGCGCGAACAGATGGCCGAACGTTGATGGGGAGCCGCGCACCCCGGTAGTTAAGCGGCGGTATGTGCCTGCTTGCGGTTGTGCCACCAGCCCGCAGCCAGTACGCCCACAATCGCCAGCACGATCAGACCCCAGTAGGCCACTTGGTGCACCAGTTCTGGGCCTTTAAAGATGTCTGAAAGCAGCTTCTCATTGACGATCATCTTGCCCGCTGTAAAGGCCAGTACCGCTGCACCAAACTGAATGATGGCGGGAAACCGCTCTACCAGCTTGAGCACCACGGTGCTGCCAAAAACCACAATTGGCACGCTAATCAACAAGCCGATGATGACCAAATCCATAGCACCGTTGGCAGCGCCAGCTACACCCAGTACGTTGTCAATACCCATCAGGGCATCGGCAATCACAATGGTTTTCATAGCTCCCCAGAAAGTTGTAGCGGTGGGGCTACCGTGTTCGTCCTCGCCGTCGTTGTCGGCCAGCAGGTTGTAGGCAATCCACAGCAGACCCAACCCACCGATGAGCATCAAGCCCGGAATTTTCAACAGCCAAACTACCACCAGCGTCATGGCCGAACGCACGACGATGGCACCTACGGTGCCCCAAACAATGGCCTTTTTTTGCAGGTGTTTGGGCAGGCTGCGTGCTGCCAAGGCGATAACGATGGCGTTGTCGCCCGCCAGCACGAGGTCAATAAGGACAATGGCCAGCAGTGCTGTCAGCCATGGGGTGGAAAAAATTTCCATAGTGCAATTTCCGTTGATGTGTGATGTTCAAGCGCCCATTGCAGGCGGTTTTCACAAACCCGAGACTCCGGCAATGGAGTTTGGGGGCACGCTTCGACCAGACCTACAGAGGGGTCCAATCGAAGGTCTTGCTCGGCGCGGTCTCTACAGTGGCCGCGCCCGACACGCCGGAAGCAAAGCTTCGTACTGACGACTTGCCGATGCCCCGCAGCACCAGCGTCCCACGAGGGCTGGCGTTCACAGGGCGGGGAGCTACTCCCCTTCGAATCCACCATTGGAACACAAGCTATCCAAAGGGTGCAAGCCAACGCCAGCATCTCCGCGATTCCAAATGGGCAATGGCCACACCCAGTAACGCTGCCAGAATCATCCTATGGATGAAATTGTTCAAAAAGCATTGGTCAAATGGCCCCATGTACCCCATTGCTATGGCTGGCTTGGTTTGGATGCGCGCGGTCGCTGGTATATGCGTGACGACGCTGTTCAGGCGTGTGGTCGCTTTCCACAGCACAAGGGATCCTTGCTGGAAAATGACAAACTTATCGCGTTCATTGAACGCAATTACGAGGCAGATGGGCAAGGGCAGTGGTTCTTCCAGAATGGGCCACAACGCGTTTACGTCGAATTAGAAGCAGCACCTTGGGTTTGGCGTATTCAACCCGACCAAAGTTTGCGCTCCCATACGGGCCAAGTCGCTACAGCAACGCAGTGCCTTGTGGATGAAACAGGCCATGTGTACCTCGTGACCGACATCGGCATAGGGTTGGTACATACCTCAGACGTTCCAGAGATCGCCTCCACCGTCGAACGTGGTGACTGGGTGCCTGCTCAGGTACTTGCTGCCGATTTGCCAGAGCGCTATGGCTACGTTCTGAGTCCCGAGCGCAGATCGCGCTGCCCTTAAAGAGAGCGCTTTTTGTCGGGGCGATGGTGGGCGTGGTTGCAATAAAAAAGCCGCCTTGGAGAGGCGGCTTGATTTTGAAATCAGCGTTGAGTCTGTGCCAGAAAGATTACTCTTTGGGGGCTGCTGCTGGACTCGGTGCAACAAACTTAGCACCACCGGCATTGGCCATAAAAGCAACTGCACGGCCAATCTCTATATCGCTGAAGTTGCCACCACCTTGTGGTGACATGGCGTTTTTGCCTTTCAGGGCCGACTGCAGCAGTGCATCGAAACCCACTTTGATACGTGGACCCCAAGCGGCAGCATCGCTGAACTTCGGTGCGCCAGCGACACCCGCTGCATGGCAGGCAGAGCACTGTGCTTTGTACACCTCTTCGCCTGTGCTCAAAGTACGGTTAGCAGCGCGAATTTGCACAGAACCAACCTTTTGAATGCGTTCAGCCACGGCCTTTTGTGGATCTACGGAACTGCTGACAGGCTTGCTACCTGCTGCCATATAAGCAATCAAGCCAACGATGACGCCAAGGGGCAGCACAAACGCGAAAATGATCGAAGACAGCAGCGACTTGGGTGGATTGGGTTGGCTGCTGCGGTTTTGTGTGTGTGGGGTGGCGCTCATGACGTCCTCGGAAATGTCGGGGGAGTTGGCTTCAAAGTAAGCGCAGAATTATATGTGCCGACTCGAACGGGTAGGTGAAATGAAAAATGCGTTTGCCTACAAGCCTAGATTTGCATCTAAACATGCGATAATCAAAGACCAGTTTTTGTGCAGTGCCAGCGGCTGTAGCTCAGTGGATAGAGTATTGGCCTCCGAAGCCAAGGGTCGTGGGTTCGATCCCCGCCAGCCGCACCAAACTTACGTAGGCAGCTTTTTTGGATTTTCTGAAAAGTCTTGAAAAAGCTGTGCTACAATCGAAAATTGAGCGGAGGAGTGCCCGAGTGGCTAAAGGGGGCAGACTGTAAATCTGTTGGCTTACGCCTACGCTGGTTCGAATCCAGCCTCCTCCACCAATAATATGCAAGTCTGAATTCTGGTGGTCTTGTAGAAGACTGCGAGAGTGGGTAGTGCGGGAGTAGTTCAATGGTAGAACCCTAGCCTTCCAAGCTAATGACGCGGGTTCGATTCCCGTCTCCCGCTCCAAGGTTCTGCTTTGTTGGTTTTTAAGTTGCCCATGTGGCTCAGTGGTAGAGCACTCCCTTGGTAAGGGAGAGGTCGCGGGTCCGATTCCCGCCATGGGCA
>JAIEMS010000031.1 GCA_019751915.1 Burkholderiaceae bacterium | reverse complement strand
GCTTCAGGCTGGCCAACGTCACGCGCTCTTCGGGCTGGAGCTGGCTGTAGTTCTCGGGCTTGCTGTGCATCTGCGTACCTTACTGGATGACAGGTGTTGCACTTCAGTTTTGAATCCGCCCTCTCTATAGCCCTTGATTGATCTGGATTAGCCGCTATATTTTTAGGAGCTAATCCAGTTTCATTTCGACACTATCAATCCTTTTCTGACTGTCCACGCCCACCGCTTCGATTTACCTTTCGTTTTGTCTAACGCTAAAGTGTGATAATTGTTGCAGTGCGGTAGTATTTTGTATCCGCTCTTTCATCTCGCTACGAACTTGGGTCGGTGCTGTGGTGAATTTTGTGATGTGCAAACCAGAAAAGGAATCTGAAAAATGAAAACTTTGTTCAAAGGTGTTGTGATTGGTCTGGCCGCGCTGGCCTTTACCGGCATTGCTGCTGCTTCGGAAAAGGGAACTGCTGACGAAGCGATAGCACTGGTTAAAAAGGGCGTTGCCTTCATCAAGGCCAATGGCAAAGAAAAAGCATTTGCTGAGTTCAACGATCCCAAAGGGACATTTATTGATCGTGACCTTTATGTCATGTGTTACGACATGCAGGGAACGAACAAATGCCATGGCTCCAATCCAAAGTTGATTGGTAAGAACTTGCTTGAAATCAAAGACGCTGACGGAAAATTCATCGTCAAGAGCTTTATTGAAACAGCCAACAAAGGCAAAGGCTGGGTGGACTACAAGTGGCCTAATGCAACTACCAAAGCAGTTGAACCCAAATCGACCTATGTCGAGAAGGTGGATGATGTGCTGATTGGTGTTGGTATTTACAAATAATGCCGTGAACTGTAATGCCGCCAAAATATTTTTGGCGGCATTTTTTTTAGCGACTTGGAAGCCAACGAAAAATCCCAAGACGCACCGATTGGATGCACTCAACATCCAAAATAAGCTCATTTGATTCAATATTTGACTTCATGAACATCAACAACCTGCGTATCGGTACGCGTCTAAAAATTGGCTTTGGCATTATTCTGGCACTGTTAATTGCGGTAGTGGTGATTGTCAATGTCAGTAACGCCAACAACAGAGCGCGTTTGTTTGAGGGACTAGAGGCGGCCAGCATCAAAGTGCAACTGACCACCACCATGAAGGGTGAACAACTCGAAGGCGTGGTTGCTATTCGCAGTATTGGTTTGCACACCGAAGTCAGCGCTATGAACAAAGAAGAAGCGCGACTCAAAGAACACCGCAAGCTGTTTTCTCAAGCCCGCGAAAAACTGATGGCAATGGGCACCACCGATGCTGAGAAAACCATTTTTGCCAACATTGCCCGCCTCGACAAAAGCCTTGAAGCCCCTACCAATGAAGCCATTGGACAGGCACTGGCCTTCAACAGCGAAGGCGTGGCCAGCATTATTTCCAACCGCATTGATCCGGTGTACCAGCAAGTGCTGGTCGAAATCAATAAACTGGTCGAACTCCAGCAACAGGCCGAACGTGCCGTGCGCGATCAAGCTGAGGCAGCAGGAGCGCAATTGAGCTACTGGCTCTATGCCTGCGCTGTGGTGGCTGTTTTGATCGGTGGTGCGCTGGCTTTAGGAACCACCTACAGCATTACGCGTCCCCTGCACAAAGCGGTTGAGGTGGCGCGCCAGGTGGCCGGTGGTAACTTAACCATGGTCATCCACGTCGAATCGAGCGACGAAACTGGAGAACTCATGCAGGCACTCAAAGACATGAATGCCAGCTTGCGCAACACCGTGCAGCAGGTTTTGACTGGAACCAATACCATTGCCACAGCTTCGAGCCAAATTGCCGCTGGCAACGCTGAATTGTCCTCACGCACCGAAGAACAAGCCGGATCGCTGGAAGAAACAGCTTCTTCCATGCAAACACTCACTAGCACCGTCAAGCAAAACGCCGACAACGCCCGCCAAGCCAACCAACTGGCGCAATCGGCCTCGACCGTGGCAGTGCAGGGCGGTCAGGTAGTCTCGCAGGTGGTCGATACGATGCGCTCTATCAACACCTCATCGAAAAAGATTGTTGACATCATTGGCGTGATTGATGGCATTGCCTTTCAGACCAACATCTTGGCACTCAATGCCGCCGTCGAGGCTGCGCGTGCAGGCGAACAAGGCCGCGGCTTTGCCGTGGTAGCGACCGAAGTGCGCAGCCTAGCCCAGCGCAGTGCCCAAGCGGCCAAAGAAATCAAGGCACTGATTGACGACTCGGTCGATAAGGTCGAAATAGGCAGCAATTTGGTAGAACGGGCTGGTCAAACCATGGAGGAAATTGTCTCCAGCATTGGCCGCGTCACCGACATCATGGGTGAAATCACTACCGCCAGCACCGAGCAAAGCGCTGGCATTGAGCAGGTTCATTTGGCTATCGAACAAATGGAGGTCGTGACCCAACAAAACGCCGCGCTGGTCGAGCAAGCGGCCTCAGCAGCCGATGCATTGCACGCCCAAACCGACACCTTAACCCAAGTGGTCAGCGTATTTACCTTGGATAAAAACCGTCTACAGTTGCTAACCTGACACCATAAAACGGCTCTTTTGCATGCGCTAGGGCGGGTCATTGTGGGCGAACGCATCCCCATAGGGCGCTGTCGGGGACAATACGCGATCTTTCTCTTGTGACTCTGAAATTTCCCTCCCCGATGAAAAAACTCACCGCGACCCTGTGGGTATCCTTGGGCTTCTTGCTGGCTGGGTGCGGTCCGCAAGACAGCGCACCGCACACCCAAAGCAGCGCACCAGCAGCCATCCAAAAAATTGTTGTTGGGATGGACGAAAATTTTCCACCAATGGGCTTTCGCAACGAAAAGAGCGAGCTAGCGGGCTTTGATGTCGATATGGCGCGCGAGGCCGGCAAGCGGATGGGCATTCCGATCGAATTCAAGCCTATTGACTGGATTGCCAAAGAAGCGGCGCTGTCTGGCAAACGCGTTGATGTATTGTGGGGTGGTTTGGCTGTGACCGATGAACGCAAAAAGAGCATGGTCTTCACCGCACCTTATCTGCAAAATCACCAAATTGTCCTTGTTGCCGCTGGGACACACATTCACCACCGAACTGATTTGGCCGGCAAAGTTGTAGGTGCCCAAGATGGCAGCAGCGCTGCTCAGGCGCTGCTTCAAGAGCCAGCGTTGCTGGCATCGTTTCAGACGTTTAGGATTTTTAGCGACAGCCAAACTGCGCTAGAGCAGTTGTCTCAAGGGCGCTTGCAGGCTGTGGTTTTGGATGAAATCGTGGGGCGACACCAAGCACTGCTAAATTCAACCGAATACACGGTACTGGAGGACACCTTGGGCAGTGAAGACTATGCAGTAGGTATGCGCCCAGAAGACACCAACCTGCAAACACGCCTGAATAAAGTGTTGACCGATATGCACAAAGATGGAACGACCGAACGCATGGCCCTGCGCTGGTTTGGCAAGGACATGACCCCATAACCTCGGGTTCACAGCAGGAAGGCGTTGTTGCATTAACCGCGCTGGACGCGGTGCAGGCGCGAATCCGTCGTATTGAACGCGGCCAAGAGCTGCGCAAACAATTGTTCTGCCTTGGCTCGGTTGTCGCTGGAGTAGTTACAGACGTAAACATCCAGCGAGACATACAGCGTCTCGGGCCAAGTGTGGATGCACAAATGCGACTCGGCCAACACCACGACACCGGTTACACCACCGCCCTCGCCAAAACGGTGAAACAAACTGCCCACAGCGGTCAATCCAGTCGCAGCAACGCAAGACAGACAAAAGTTTTCAAGACCGATTGCGTCGAGCATCAGGCTGCCCTCACAGCGACAACCGTACAGATCACCCATCAGGTGCAGACCGCTGGCCTGACCAAGGCCAGCCAGTGCATCAAAGGGGAGCGCGTGCTGGTTTTTTTGCATGGACAAGGCCTCTTGGGGCCAGATCAGCCGGGCGTGAAAAGGCTGCCATGATAGCCAACGCGGCCGCAGTAAAAAGCTTTACCCAACGGGGCAGGGTTTTACCCCATATGATGGAGGGTTGCGTTTTGCATTTCCATGCTTTCATCTTCTCCTTCCCCTTCTTCAGCCGCTTTTGCCGAGCTGCGCGATGTTCACTTCAGTTACGGCGACCGCCCCATCTTGCGCGGACTGTCGCTGGCGGTGCCGCGCGGCAAGGTCACGGCCATTATGGGTGCCTCCGGCGGCGGAAAAACCACGGTGTTACGCCTGTTAAGTGGGCAACAAAAAGCCCAGCGAGGCCAAGTGTTGTTTGACGGCCAAGATGTGGGCCGCATGGACATGGTGCAGTTGTACGCTGCACGCCGGCGCATGGGCATGCTGTTTCAGTTTGGTGCGCTGTTTACCGACATGACCGTGTTTGAAAACGTGGCCTTCCCACTGCGTGAGCACACCGACTTGCCCGAAGCGCTGGTGCGTGACATTGTGCTGATGAAGCTCAACGCCGTTGGTCTGCGCGGTGCCCGCGACTTGATGCCCGGGCAAATTTCGGGCGGCATGGCCCGGCGCGTAGCGCTGGCACGCTCGATTGCCCTTGACCCTGAACTGGTCATGTACGACGAGCCTTTTGCCGGGCTGGACCCGATCTCGCTCGGTACGGCGGCACAGTTGATTCGCCAACTCAACGATGCCATGGGCCTAACAACCATTTTGGTGTCGCATGACATCGAAGCGACTTTTCAACTGGCCGACCATGTGATTATTTTGGGGCCGGGCACCATCGCTGCGCAAGGTACTCCTGACGAAGTTCGCCAAAGCACCGATGCGCTGGTGCATCAGTTTGTCAATGCACTACCGACTGGGCCAGTGCCCTTTCATTACCCCGGCGCGGACGCTGCACAAGACTTTGGTCCGCACAACGGAGGCCGTCTATGAACTGGTACCAACCCGCCCGCATTGGTTGGGCTGTGCGCCGCAAACTGGCCCATATTGGCCGGGGAGCGCGGCTGTTTGGTCAGCTACTGGGTCTTTTTCCTGCCATGCTGGCACGCCCAGGGCTGGTGCGCGATCAAGTGCATTTTTTGGGTAACTACTCGCTGGCAATTATTGCGGTATCGGGGCTTTTTGTCGGTTTTGTCATGGCACTGCAGGGCTACTACACCTTGCAAGGATTTGGTTCGACCGAAGCGCTAGGGCAATTGGTCGCACTGAGCCTGCTGCGCGAGTTGGGGCCAGTGATTACAGCGTTGCTGTTTGCCGGGCGGGCGGGTACATCGCTGACCGCCGAAATCGGCCTGATGCGCGCGGGCGAGCAACTCAGTGCAATGGAGATGATGGCTGTCGATCCGGTATGCCGCATTCTGGCACCGCGTTTTTGGGGCGGCATCATTGCCATGCCGGTGTTAGCAGCAGTGTTCAGTGCCGTGGGCGTGATGGGTGGATGGACCGTGGCCGTTGGCATGATCGGCATTGATGCTGGTGCCTTCTGGAGCCAAATGCAAGGCGGGGTCGATGTTTTCAGCGACGTGGGCAACGGCATCATTAAAAGTATGGTGTTTGGCTTGACTGTCACTTTTGTCGCATTGCTCGAAGGCTACACCGCCCACCCGACACCCGAGGGTGTCTCACGCGCGACCACCCGCACTGTGGTGGTTGCGTCACTTGCCGTGCTGGGCTTGGACTTTGTCCTGACAGCACTGATGTTCAGTATCTGACGCTAGCACGCGCTGGCGACACAAGGAAAAATCAATGCAACAATCCAAAAACGATGTTTGGGTGGGCTTGTTTGTCATACTCGGGGCGCTGGCGCTGGTATTTCTGGCATTGCAATCGGCCAACTTACTCAACCTGCACTTTGAGTCTGGCTACCGCGTCACGGCCCGCTTTGACAACATTGGTGGTCTCAAACCCAAGGCCGCCGTGCGCAGCGCTGGCGTAGTGGTTGGGCGCATCGAATCCATTACCTTTGACGACAAAACCTTTCAGGCCAACGTCACGCTGGCATTGCAAAAACGCTACGCCTTTCCTAAAGACAGCTCCCTCAAAATTCTCACCAGCGGCTTGCTGGGCGAACAGTACGTCGGCATTGAAGCCGGGGCCGATGAAGCTTCTTTGGCCGATGGTGACAGAGTTGCTTCTACCCAATCTGCCGTGGTGCTTGAAAACCTCATCGGCCAATTTCTCTACAGCAAGGCTGCCGAGGGCACACCTCCTGCGGCCAATGACAAAAAATGACCTCTCTGCTTACCAAAAGCCGCCAGCCTGCGCTGGCCTTGTGTGTGTTGGCACTGGCTGGCTGTGCCAGCAGTCCGCACGGCGACCCGCGTGATCCGCTGGAGACCTACAACCGCAGCGTGACGCGCTTTAACGACAACGTTGACGATGCGGTGCTCAAACCGGTGGCTACGGCCTACCAACAGGGCGTTCCTTTGCTGGCACGCACCGGCGTGAGCAATTTTTTTGCCAATTTGGGCGATGCGTGGTCGTTTGTGAATAATTTGCTGCAACTACGCGGCGAAGGCGCACTCAACAGCATTACCCGCCTGAGCGTCAATACTGTTTTTGGTTTGGGCGGTGTGTTTGATATCGCCAGCGAAATGGGCATTGACCGCCACAAACAAGACTTTGGCTTGACACTGGGGCGCTGGGGCGTACCACCGGGGCCTTATCTGGTGCTGCCCATTTTGGGGCCATCGACGGTGCGCGACACCGTAGCCCTGCCCATCGATTGGCAAGGCAATGCACTGGGTGATGTCACGCCAGTGGCAGCGCGCAACAGCCTGTATGCGCTGCGCATTGTCGATACCCGCGCTGGCTTTTTGCGCGCGGGCAATGTGCTCGATTCTGCAGCGCTGGACAAATACAGCTTTACCCGCGATGTGTTCTTGCAAATACGCCAGCAAAGCGGCGAACCCCGTGCAGGCAGGGCTGAAACCTTGGACGAAACCGGCGAGGCCGCTGGTGCAGGCATGCTGCCGTCTGAGTCCGAGTAGCAATCAACAGGATATTCATGATGAACCGACGTTTTCTGGGCCGCATGGCGGTCAGTTTGGCTGCTGTGTTGTCGCTGGGGCTGGCATTACCGGCCTGTGCCGCCGATGAAGCCCCGGATGTGCTGGTGCGCCGCCTCTCAAGCGAGGCCCTAGAGGCACTGCGCGCTGACAAAGCGATCAAGGCGGGTGATACCGACAAGATCATCGTGCTGGTCGATAAAACGGTCATGCCCCATGTCAATTTTCGCCGCATGACCGCTGCTGCCGTCGGCCCCGGCTGGCGCCAAGCCAACCCCGAACAGCAAAAACGCCTGCAAGACGAATTTAAAACACTGCTGGTACGCACCTATGCGGGTGCGCTGGCCCAAGTGAGCGACCAGAGCATTACCGTCAAACCGCTGCGCGCTGCGCCGGACGATAAAGATGTGCTGGTACGCACCGAGGTGCGTGGCCGTGGCGACCCAGTGCAACTGGATTACCGCCTAGAGCAAACCCCCGGTGTGGGTGCGGGCTGGAAAATTTACAACCTGAATGTACTGGGCGTTTGGTTGGTTGAAACCTACCGCAGCCAGTTTGCCCAAGAAATCAATGCCAAAGGTGTCGATGGCTTGATTGAAACCTTGGTAGCGCGCAACAAGGCCAACGCAGGCAAAGTCTGAGCCAGCGCAAGCACCTATGCTGTCTTTGCCCGCCGAACTGACACACCGCCAAGCCAACAGCGTGTTGGCTGTATTGCTACAGGGCTTGCGCGCCGAGAACGGGTCGCAGGCTGTGGTCAATGCCAGTGCGCTACAGGTGTTTGACACCTCCGCGCTGGCAGTGTTGCTCGAATGCCGCCGCCAGATGCTAGCAACCCAAAAAACCTTTGCTGTGCAGGGTTTGCCGTCGGCACTGACTGGCATGGCGGTGCTCTATGGTGTCGATACTCTGTTGGCTGCGCCAACGGCCTGAGTAAAATTACCCGCTTCCATGCCCGCCATTTCTTTTCAAGCTGTTTGTAAGACCTACACCACCCCCCAAGGCCCCTTTCACGCGCTCGATGGCGTGACGCTGGACATTGCAGAGGGTGAATTCTTTGGCCTGCTTGGCCCCAACGGAGCAGGTAAAACCACGCTCATCAGCATTTTGGCGGGCCTGACGCGCGCCAGCAGTGGCCGGGTACTGGTGCATGGCAGCGATGTCCAAACCGACTATGCCGCCGCCCGGCGCAAGTTGGGCATCGTGCCGCAAGAGCTGGTGTTTGATCCCTTCTTTAATGTGCGCGAGGCCTTGCGCTTTCAGTCGGGTTATTTTGGTGTCAAGCACAACGACGCGTGGATCGACGAACTGCTCGAAAGTTTAGGCCTGACCGATAAGGCCGGGGCCAATATGCGCCAACTCTCGGGCGGCATGAAGCGCCGGGTGCTGGTGGCACAAGCGCTGGTACACAAGCCGCCGATCATCGTGCTCGATGAACCCACAGCAGGGGTCGATGTCGAGTTGCGCCAAACGTTGTGGCACTTTATTGCCCGCCTGAACAAAGAAGGCCATACGGTGCTGCTCACGACCCATTACCTTGAAGAAGCCGAGGCACTGTGCGGGCGCATCGCCATGCTCAAGAGCGGGCGGGTGGTAGCGCTCGACCGCACCAGCGCGCTGCTCAAGGCGGCATCGGGCAATGTGCTGGTGTTCAAAACCGACAGCCCTTTGCCCGCAGCGCTGGCAGCGCAAGCGCGCATTACCGGGCGCGTGGTGCAACTGGTGGCCCACGATACCGCCGAGATTGAGCGCCATTTGGCCGCACTGCGCGAGGCCGGTGTCGAGGTGCAAGATGTGGAGATTCGCCGCGCCGACCTTGAAGACGTATTTTTGAGTGTGATGGCCTCGGCCACCGGAGGGCGTAGCGCATGACCGGCTGGCAAATGCTGTTCTACAAAGAGGTGCTGCGCTTTTGGAAGGTGAGCTTCCAAACCGTCGCTGCGCCGGTGCTGACGGCAGCGCTGTACCTGCTCATTTTTGGCCATGTGATGCAAGACCATGTCAAGGTCTATGACCGCATCGACTACGCCACTTTTTTGGTGCCCGGTTTGGTGATGATGAGCGTGCTGCAAAACGCCTTTGCCAACAGCTCCTCGAGTTTGGTGCAAAGCAAAATCATGGGCAATTTGGTGTTTTTGCTGCTGACTCCGCTGTCGCATTGGGCATGGTTTGTGGCTTATGTAGGCTCGTCGGTGGTGCGCGGTTTGGTGGTGGGGCTGGGCGTTTTCGTGATTACGCTGGGCTTTTCCACGCCGCAGCTCGCTGCGCCGCTGTGGATTGTGCTGTTTGCCCTGCTGGGCGCAGCACTGCTGGGTACGCTGGGGCTGATTGCCGGACTCTGGGCCGAAAAATTTGACCAGATGGCAGCATTCCAAAATTTCATCATCGTGCCCATGACGTTTTTGTCAGGGGTGTTTTATTCGATCCATTCTTTGCCACCGTTTTGGCAGAAGATGAGCCATCTGAATCCGTTTTTCTACATGATTGATGGGTTTCGCTATGGCTTTTTTGGGCAGAGCGATGCCTCGCCGTGGCTCAGTTTGGCCATTGTGGGCACAGCTTGGTTGTGCGTCAGCGCGCTGGCCCTGCACTTGCTGCGCACTGGCTACAAAATTCGTTCCTGAACCTTTGCACCCGCAGATACCGTTTTTTTGCGCCACCCCCGGAGCCTTGACATGACCGCCGAACAAATCCAGCACCTCATTAGCACCGGCTTGGTGTGCCAACACCTGACCCTCGAAGGCGATGGCCGCCATTGGTACGCCACCATTGTCTCGTCTGAGTTTGAAGGCAAGCGCCCTATTGCCCGCCACCAACGCGTTTATGCCACGCTGGGGCAAAAGATGCACACCGACGAAGTGCATGCACTCTCTATGAAAACTTTTACCCCCGCAGAGTGGCAAGCCCAATCGGGCGACTGAACGCAGTTTTAACCCAATACGCTCTGTTTTTTATAGCTACTAGTGCAGCAGCATCGGGCGCTAGTGGGCTATTTTGTCTCTAATTTCTCTTTTTTCCTGGGTTTTGAGCTATGGACAAACTCCTCATTCGCGGAGGTCGGCCTCTGCAAGGCGAAGTGCTGGTCTCTGGTGCCAAAAACGCTGCCTTGCCTGAGCTGTGCGCGGCCCTTTTGACTGCCGAGCCGGTCACGCTGACCAATGTGCCGCGTCTGCAGGACGTGGCGACCATGCTCAAGCTGATTCGCAACATGGGCGTGGTCGCCGAGCGCGACGACAACGGCGGCGTGCGCATGGATGCCAGCGGACTCTCCAACCCCGAAGCGCCCTACGAATTGGTCAAAACCATGCGCGCGTCGGTGCTGGCGCTGGGGCCGCTGCTGGCGCGTTTTGGGCAGGCACGGGTATCGCTGCCCGGTGGCTGCGCCATTGGTTCGCGCCCAGTCGATCAGCACATCAAGGGCTTGCAAGCCATGGGGGCTGAAATCTCCGTCGAGCACGGCTACATGATTGCCAAACTGCCCACTGGCTGGACACGCCTGAAGGGTGCGCACATCACCACCGACATGGTCACCGTGACGGGCACCGAGAATTTTCTGATGGCCGCAGCCTTGGCGGAGGGCGAAACCATCCTCGAAAACGCCGCCCAAGAACCCGAAATCACCGACTTGGCTGAAATGCTGATCGCGATGGGTGCGCAGATTGAAGGCCACGGCAGCAGCCGCATTCGCATCCGTGGTGTCGAAAAACTGCACGCTTGTACCCACGCCGTGGTCGCTGACCGGATTGAAGCGGGCACCTTTTTGTGCGCCGTGGCAGTGGCCGGCGGCGATGTGCTGCTGCGCCATGCCCGTGCCGACCACCTGGATGCCGTCATCGACAAACTGCACGATGCCGGTGTCAAAGTGCAGGCCCAAGACGGTGGCATTCGGGTGCAAAGCCCCGGGGCCGCACGCCTCAAAGCACAGACGTTTCGCACCACCGAATACCCCGGCTTTCCGACCGACATGCAGGCCCAATTTATGGCGCTCAACTGCGTAGCGCAGGGCACCGCCACCGTGACCGAAACCATTTTTGAAAACCGCTTCATGCACGTCAACGAGCTGGTGCGCTTGGGTGCGCACATTCAGATCGATGGCCGCGTTGCCGTGATTGAAGGGCTGGGAACTACCGCGCGCTTGTCCGGGGCGACTGTCATGGCGACCGACTTACGCGCTTCGGCCAGCTTGGTGATTGCCGGACTGGTGGCCGAAGGCGAAACCCTGATTGAGCGCATTTACCACCTTGACCGGGGCTATGACCGCATGGAAGCCAAATTACGCGGCATTGGCGCTGACATTGAAAGAATCTGATGATTACCCTTGCTCTTTCCAAAGGCCGCATTTTTGATGAAATCATGCCGCTGCTGGCTGTGGCTGGCATAGAAGTCCTCGAAGACCCTGAAAAATCCCGCAAGCTGATTTTGCCCACCAACCGCCCCGACGTGCGCGTCGTGCTGGTGCGGGCCACCGATGTGCCCACTTACGTCCAACACGGTGGTGCAGACATGGGTGTCTGCGGCAAAGATACCTTGATTGAACACAGTGCCGACTGGGGTGGTGCTGCCCGCTCAGGCCTGTACCTGCCGCTGGATTTACAAATTGCCAAATGCCGCGTCAGCGTGGCGGTACGGGCCGATTTTGATTACGCCCAAGCCGTGCGCCAAGGCTCGCGCTTGACGGTAGCAACCAAATACACCGCCATTGCCCGCGAGTTCTTTGCCAGCAAGGGCGTTCACGTTGATTTAATCAAGCTCTATGGCAGCATGGAGCTGGCCCCTTTGACCGGAATGGCCGATGCGATTGTCGATTTGGTCTCGACCGGCAACACCCTCAAGGCCAACCATTTGGTCGAGGTCGAACGCATCATGGACATCAGCTCGCACTTGGTGGTCAACCAAGCCGCCCTCAAACTCAAGCAAGCCCCACTGCGGCGCATCATTGATGCCTTTGCTTCCGTGATTCCGGCACAGTCCTGAGCAAAATCAAACGCCTGCCTGTCAGCGTTCTTGCCAGCCGGGGGAATGCAAGGACACAATCGCCCCCGTGCTGGGCATGTTGCTCAGTGCATTGATTATTTAACTGATGAAGGTTCGTATGTTCAAAAAAGTAGTTTTGCTGGGCTTGTTAGCTGTCAGCGGCGCGTCGTTTGCCGGTGATGCCGACTTTATTTTGGCTAACCGCACAGGTTACCCAATCGACCAAGTTTATGTGTCACCCACCCACAAGAACAACTGGGGCCGGGATCGTTTGGGCAGCAACCAACTGGCCAACAACGCTTGGCGCAAATTTACTTTTGGCGACACCAAAAATTGTGTGCAAGACATCAAAGTCGTGTTTGCTGACGACGACTCCGAAGTCGAATGGGAAGGCTTTAACCTGTGCGAACTCGATAAAATCACCCTGCGTTACAACCGTAAAACGGGCGACGTCTCTGCTGACACCGAATAAGCCACCGACCCGATCTTGAGATAAAAACCATGCAAGCCACGCCCGCCCGCCTGCGCACCGACAGCGCCTGTTTTGAAGCCGACTTTCAGGCCCGCCTGCACTGGTCTGCCGACACCGATGCCGCGATCGAGCAGCGCGTGGCCGACATTCTTGCCGATGTCCGCCAACGCGGTGACGTGGCTTTGCTGGAAACCACCGCCCGCTTTGATGGTCTGGACGTGCCCAACATGGCGGCGCTTGAACTGACACAAGCCGAGTTGCGCGCAGCCTTTGATGCCATTCCTGCGGCCCAGCGCGAGGCATTGCAGGCAGCGGCAGCACGGGTGCGCCGCTACCACGAGGCACAAAAAAAAGCGTCTGGCGAAAGCTGGAGCTACCGCGATGAAGACGGCAGCTTGCTCGGCCAGAAGGTCACACCCTTAGACCGCGTTGGCATCTATGTGCCCGGAGGCAAGGCGGCTTATCCGTCAAGCGTGTTGATGAACGCTATTCCGGCGCACGTCGCTGGAGTAGGTGAAATCATCATGGTGGTACCGACCCCACGCGGCGAAAAAAATGCACTGGTGCTGGCCGCCGCCTACGTCGCAGGTGTCACGCGGGCCTTCACTATCGGCGGTGCGCAAGCCGTGGCAGCGCTGGCCTACGGCACCCAAACCGTGCCCAAGGTCGATAAAATCACCGGCCCCGGCAACGCCTATGTTGCCAGTGCCAAAAAGCACGTTTTTGGTACCGTCGGTATCGACATGATTGCCGGCCCCAGCGAGATTTTGGTGCTCGCTGATGGCAGCACCCCCCCCGACTGGGTGGCAATGGATTTGTTCAGCCAAGCCGAACACGACGAAATGGCCCAAAGCATCTTGCTGTGCCCCGATGCGGCTTACCTTGATGCAGTGCAGGCCGCCATTGACCGCTTGCTGCCAGAAATGCCACGCGCCGAGATCATCGCCAAAAGCCTGACAGGTCGGGGTGCACTGATCCAAACCCGCAGCATGGAAGAAGCCTGCGACATCTCCAACCGTATTGCCCCAGAACACTTAGAGGTCAGCAGCCACGAGCCGCACCGCTGGGAGCCACTACTGCGCCACGCCGGAGCAATTTTTTTAGGTGCTTACACCAGCGAGAGTTTGGGCGACTACTGCGCTGGGCCGAACCATGTGCTGCCCACTTCGGGCACGGCGCGGTTTAGTTCGCCGCTGGGGGTGTACGACTTCCAAAAACGCAGCAGCCTGATTGAAGTCAGTGCGCAAGGCGCTCAGGCACTGGGCCGTATTGCCAGCGTCATTGCCCACGGCGAAGGCCTGCAAGCCCATGCACGGGCCGCCGAAATGCGCCTGACCACCCCTTGATGCCGTACCCAGTCGCACCTTTGTCATACTTTCGCGGTAATATGGAGTCCCATGCTGCGCTGCAACAATTTGCTGGCACAGAGGCATTGTTTCCACCTTTGAGGAGTCTCCATGTACCAATTCAACCCTGAACAATTCACTGCTGCCGGCAAAGATGCTGCTGCCGACTTCAGCAATCTGGCACTGACCGCCTACGCTGGCTTTGAAAAACTCACCGACCTCAATTTAGCCACCAGCAAGGCCTTGTTGAACGACTCGCTGGGTTCGCTCCAAGCAGCAGCGTCTGCCAAAACACCCCAAGAAGCGCTGGCCGCCCAATCTGAACTGGCCCGTCCTTTGGCCGAAAAAGCGGCCACCTATGGCCGCACGGTGTACGAAATTGCCTCGCAAACCAACGCAGAGTTGGCAAAAGTCTCCCAAGGCAAAATGGGTGGCGTGCAACAGACTTTCAGCGCAGCCATGGAGTCGTTGGCGAAGAACGTCCCCGCTGGCGGCGAAGCTTTCGCAGAAGCATTCAAGAACATGGCCGCCACCGGCCAAAAATTCATGGATTCGGCCCAAGCAGCGACGAAACAAGCCATGACCCAAGCGCAAACCCAAGTCACCGACGTGGTCGCCAAAGCCACTAAGACGACCTCTAAGGGCGCCTAAGCTTCCTTGGCAGGGCACATATCGAAAAAGGGGCGGCCCCAAAGCCGCCCCTTTTTGCATTAACCGGCCAAAATCTCGCCCAGCGCGTTGACCAGCGTTTGGCACTGTGCATCGGTACCGACCGTGATACGCAAAAACTGGTCGATGCGGGCTTGCTTGAAATGCCGCACGAGGATGGCGCGCTGGCGCAGCGCAGCCGCCAGCGCACTGGCATCATGCCCCGGATGGCGGGCAAAGATGAAGTTGGCCGCCGATGGCAGCACCTCAAAACCCAGCGCCGTCATGTGTGCCACCAGCGTTTGGCGCGTGGCAATCACTTTGCGGCAGCTTTCTTGAAAGTAGGCATCGTCCTGCACCGAGGCCACGGCACCGGCCAGTGCCAGCTTGCCCAAGGGGTACGAATTAAAGCTGTTCTTGACCCGCTCCAGCGCCTCAATCAGCGCCGGGTGCCCAGCGGCAAAACCGACGCGCAAACCAGCCAACGAGCGGCTCTTGGAGAAGGTGTGTACCACCAGCAAATTGGGGTATTTGTCGATCAGCGTCAGGGCGCTTTCGCCACCAAAATCAACATAAGCTTCGTCGAGTAACACCACAGCATCGGGGTTGCCCGCAACGATGCGCTCGACCTCGGCCAACGCCAAGGGCCGCCCGGTCGGGGCGTTCGGGTTCGGAAAAACAATGGCACCGGCCTGCTGGCCGGCACGGGGCAGGTAGTCATCCGCGCAGATCGCATAGTCCTCGGTCAGCGGCACCGCCCGGTGTGCAATGCCATACAAGCCGCAATACACCGGGTAAAAGCTGTAGGTGATGTCAGGAAACCACAACGGCTGGTCGTGCTTGAGCAGCGCCATGAAAGCATGGCCCAGCACCTCATCGGAGCCGTTGCCGACAAAAATTTGCTGCGCTTGCAAACCGTAGCGCTGTGCCAGTGCCGCCCTGAGTGCATCGGCATTGGGGTCGGGGTACAGGCGCAGGCTGTCGTTGGTTGCGCCCGCAATGGCCTCTAAAGCCCGTGGCGAGGGGCCGTAGGGATGTTCGTTGGTGTTGAGCTTAACGAGGTTATCAATCTTGGGCTGCTCGCCCGGAACATAAGGGGTCAGGCCGTGAACAACGGCACTCCAAAAGCGGCTCATACGATGGGGTACCCAGGAGGTGGCGAGAGGGGCATGAATGCTATCATGCCCCGTTTTGCACCCCCTCCCCACCGAATGAAGACCCCTGACATGCGGCAAGCCGAAGTCTCCCGTCGTACCCTCGAAACCGAGATCACCGTGCGCCTGAATCTCGATGGCACCGGCCAGTCACGCCTGCACACCGGCATTGGTTTTCTCGACCACATGGTCGAGCAAATTGCCCGCCACGGCCTGATTGACCTTGATGTGGAGTGTCAGGGCGATTTGCACATTGACGGCCACCACACCGTCGAAGACATCGGCATCACGCTGGGCCAAGCCTTTGCCAAGGCTGTGGGCGACAAAAAAGGCATTCGCCGCTACGGTCACGCCTATGTGCCGCTGGACGAAGCCTTGAGCCGCGTGGTGGTTGATTTTTCAGGCCGTCCGGGGCTGCACATGGATGTGCGCTTTACCAGCGCGATGTTGGGCCAGCTCGATACCCAGTTGGTGTTTGAGTTCTTCCAAGGGTTTGTCAACCATGCGGGCGTGACGCTGCACATTGACAACCTCAAGGGCACCAACGCCCACCACCAGTGCGAGACCATTTTTAAGGCCTTTGCCAGAGCCTTGCGCGCGGCCTTAGAGCGAGACGCACGCGCGGCAGACACCATCCCTTCCACCAAGGGTTCTCTTTGATGATTTCAAGCCAAACAGGCCTCTAGCCTAGGTCTGGTATGCGCTGATAGCTATGAATTCAATAGTAAAAACAGTCGCCGTGGTTGACTACGGCATGGGTAATTTGCGCTCTGTCTCGCAAGCGGTGCAGGCGGCAGCGTCTGGCACGGGCTGGACGGTGCTGGTCACGTCGCGCCCCGAAGAGGTACGCGCGGCCCAGCGCGTGGTTTTGCCCGGTCAAGGCGCTATGCCCGACTGCATGCGCGAGTTGCGCGAGTCTGGCTTGCAAGCATCGGTGCTGGAGGCTGCAGCCACCAAACCGCTGTTTGGCGTGTGCGTGGGTATGCAGATGCTGCTCGACCACAGCGCCGAGGGCGACACCCCCGGCCTGCAGCTCATTGGGGGCGAGGTGCTCAAATTTGACTTGGCCCAGCGCTTGCAAAGCGATGGCAGCCGCTTCAAGGTACCGCAAATGGGCTGGAACCAAGTGCGCCAAGTACCGCACGATGCTGCGGTTCACCCAGTGTGGGCCGGTGTGCCCGACAACAGCTACTTCTACTTCGTGCACAGCTTTTACGCCCGGCCCACCGATCCGCGCCACTGCGCTGGCGAAGCCGACTACGGTGGCCCGTTTGCCGCAGCCGTGGCGCGCGATAATATTTTTGCCACGCAATTTCACCCAGAAAAAAGCGCCGAGCAGGGTTTG
Source organism: Burkholderiaceae bacterium (assembly GCA_019751915.1). Lineage (GTDB taxonomy): Bacteria > Pseudomonadota > Gammaproteobacteria > Burkholderiales > Burkholderiaceae_C > Simplicispira. The sequence goes on along the minus strand of JAIEMS010000031.1, from coordinate 170,527 downwards.
GCTCTGTACCGCAATTTTCTGCATTGGAATCCCTAAGCGTCGGCGCTGTTGTTTTTTTCTGCCTGTCGAAGTCTTTTTTTTCTGAATTCACCATGCTGCTCATTCCCGCCATCGACCTCAAGGACGGCCACTGCGTTCGCCTCAAACAAGGCGATATGGACCAATCCACCACCTTCGGCGAAGACCCCGCCGCCATGGCCCGCAAGTGGGTGGATGCCGGTGCCCGGCGTTTGCACTTGGTCGATTTGAACGGCGCCTTTGCTGGCACCCCGAAAAATTACGCAGCCATCAAAGCGATTTTGCGTGAGGTTGGCGACGATATTCCGGTGCAACTCGGTGGCGGCATCCGCGACCTCGACACCATCGAAAAATACATCGACGGCGGCTTGCGCTACGTCATCATCGGCACCGCTGCGGTCAAAAACCCCGGTTTCTTGAAAGATGCCTGCTCTGCCTTTGGCGGTCACATCATTGTCGGACTCGATGCCAAAGATGGCAAAGTTGCCACCGATGGCTGGAGCAAACTGACCGGCCACGAAGTGGCTGATCTGGGCAAGAAGTTCCAAGACTGGGGTGTGGAGTCGATCATTTACACCGACATTGGCCGCGATGGGATGCTCTCGGGCATCAACGTCGAAGCCACGGTCAAACTGGCGCAAGCGCTGACCATTCCTGTGATTGCTTCGGGTGGCTTGGGCAGCATGGCCGACATTGAGCAACTGTGCGCCGTCGAGAGCGAGGGTGTGCAGGGCGTGATCTGTGGCCGTGCCATCTACTCCGGCGACCTCGATTTTGCTGCGGCCCAAGCCCGGGCCGATGCACTGGCCGCAGGCTGACCGACCATGCTGGCAAAACGCATCATTCCGTGCTTGGACGTGACCGGGGGCCGGGTCGTCAAGGGGGTCAATTTTGTTGAACTGCGCGATGCCGGTGATCCGGTGGAAATCGCTGCCCGCTACAACGGGCAAGGTGCCGATGAACTGACCTTTCTCGACATCACCGCCACCAGCGATGGGCGCGACCTGATTTTGCACATCATCGAAGCCGTTGCCAGCCAAGTGTTTATTCCGCTGACGGTCGGTGGTGGCGTGCGCACGGTAGAAGATGTGCGCCGCTTGCTCAATGCCGGTGCCGATAAAACCAGCTTCAACTCAGCGGCGCTGGCCAATCCAGACATCATCAACGCCGTCTCGGCCAAGTACGGCGCACAGTGCATCGTAGTCGCCATCGATGCCAAGCGCCGCAGTGCCGAAGATGCCCAGCGCATCGGTGCCAACGGGCAGGTCATGGGGGCGGGCTGGGACGTTTACAGCCACGGTGGGCGCAAAAACACTGGCCTCGATGCGGTTGCTTGGGCCACCGAAATGGCCCAGCGCGGCGCGGGCGAGATTTTGCTCACCAGCATGGACCGTGACGGCACCAAGGCGGGCTTTGATTTGGCGCTGACACGCGCGGTCAGCGATGCCGTCAGCGTGCCGGTGATTGCCTCGGGCGGCGTTGGCAACCTCGACCATTTGGCCGATGGCGTGCAACAAGGTGGGGCCGATGCCGTACTGGCCGCCAGCATCTTTCACTACGGCGAATACACCGTCCAGCAGGCCAAGCAGCACATGGCCGCACGCGGCATTCCGGTGCGGCTGTAATGGCTTGAGCGCTGCCTGCCAGTGCTACGGGCAGCATTTTCAAACAAAAAAGGCCTCTAGCCCTTACAGTGACAGCACCAATAGCTACCATTTTTGTAGCATTGGGGTTTTCCACCACAGCCCCGCAAATCACCGACAATGGCACCATGAACTGGATCGATCAAGTCAAATGGGATGTGCAGGGCTTGGTGCCCGTCATTGCACAAGAGCAGGGTACGGGCGACGTGCTGATGTTCGCTTGGATGAACCGCGAGGCACTGCAAAAAACCGCCGAGCTGGGCCGGGCGGTGTATTTCAGCCGCTCGCGTGGCAAGCTGTGGTTCAAGGGCGAAGAGTCCGGCCATGTGCAAACCGTCCACGAAATCCGCCTCGACTGCGACAACGATGTGGTGCTGCTCAAAGTGACGCAATTGGGCCATGCTCCCGGCATCGCCTGCCACACAGGCCGGCACAGCTGCTTTTTCAGCGTTTTGCGCGATGGCGTTTGGCACAGTGCCGATCCAGTCTTGAAAGACCCGCAATCCATCTACAAGTGATGCCCATGAGCCACACCTCAGACCCCACCACCGCCCCAGCCGCCACATCCTCTGAGGGCGCGCTCGCTCGCCTTGCGGCCATCATCGAGAGCCGCAAAGTTGCCAACGGCGGCGACCCCGAGAACAGCTACGTTGCGCGCTTGCTGCACAAAGGCCCCGAATCGTTTTTAAAGAAAATCGGTGAAGAAGCCACCGAAGTGGTCATGGCAGCCAAAGACGTTGACCACGGCGCAGACAAAGCCAAAGTGGTCTACGAGATGGCCGACTTGTGGTTTCACTCGATGGTAGCGCTGGCCTACTACAACCTCACGCCCGCCGACGTGATTGCCGAGCTGGAGCGGCGCGAAGGCATCAGCGGCATTGAAGAAAAAGCCCTGCGCAAAGCCGTTGCCCGGGCCATCCAAGAAGGCGCGCCGTGAGCGACATCATCGACGTACTGACCAAAGATGAAAAGGCCCAAGGACTCAGAGCTTGGGGCTGGATCAGCTATGTGCTGCACCTGATCGTTGCGGTGGGTGCTGTAGTGCCGGGTGCCCAACCGAGCGTGGCGCTTTTGGTGATTGCGTTGGTGATTGATTTACTCAAAAAAGGCGACGCTAGCGGCACTTGGCAGGCCAGCCATTTTGCCTGGCGCATCCGCACAGTGTGGTGGGCTGGGGTGCTGTACGTGGTCACGGCACCGCTGTGGCTGCTGTTCGTCTTTCCGGGTTGGTTGGCTTGGGGTTTGATTTCGCTGTGGTTTTTGTACCGCATCGTGCGTGGCATGGTGGCAATGAACCAATACCAAGCACTTGAAGATTAACCCTCCCGACGCACAGCCCCGCTCCAAGGCCGATGGAAATTTCACTATGCACGATCCGAACTGCCTTTTTTGCAAAATCATTGCCGGTCAGATTCCGTCCCGCAAAGTTTATGAAGACGAAGAAATTTTCGCCTTCCACGACATTCATCCTTGGGCACCCGTGCATTTTTTGATGGTGCCCAAGTTGCACATTGCGTCGATGGCACAGGTGCAACCCGAGCATGCCGGTTTGCTCGGGCGCATGATGCTGCTGGCCCCGCGTTTGGCGCTAGAGCAAGGCTGCAATCCCTACCCCGAGGGCGGTTTTCGCATTCTCACCAACACCGGGCTTGAAGGTGGGCAAGAAGTCCACCATCTGCACATTCACGTCATGGGTGGCCCGCGTCCTTGGTTCAAGGGCTGATCTGGTGCCCAGCATCGACCGTATTCGTTAGGAGGTATTTCATATGGGTTCGTTTTCCATTTGGCACTGGCTGATCGTGCTGCTGATCGTCGTCATGGTGTTTGGCACCAAGAAGCTCAAGAACATGGGCGCTGATTTGGGCGGCGCTGTCAAGGGCTTCAAAGATGGCATGAAAGACGGCGCAGCCGAGCACAGCCCCGAGGCCCCTGCTGCCACCGGGCAAGTGGCAAACCAAACCGCCACCGACAAAAACACCATTGATGTCCAAGCCAAGCAAAAAAGCTAAACCCCTGAATTTACCGGGCACCGGGTTCGATGTTTGACCTCGATTTTTCCAAGTTGGCACTGATCGGTGCCGTGGCTTTGATTGTCATTGGCCCCGAAAAGCTGCCGCGCGTGGCGCGCACTGTGGGAACTTTGCTCGGCAAAGCGCAGCGCTATGTGGCCGATGTCAAGTCCGAGGTCAATCGCTCCATGGAGCTTGATGAGCTGCGAAAAATGAAAGAAACGGTCGAGGGGGCTGCGCGCGATGTCGAGCACTCGATCCAAACCAGCGCCAGCGCTTTTGAACAAGACTGGGCCGATGCCACCCGGCTGGACGCTTCCAGTTGGGATGCTGCGGGCAGCGCCAACGTGGTGCCGACCTATAAAAATCCGGGCAAAAATTGGCGGCTCAAGCGCGGGGCCATGCCACAGTGGTACAAGTCGCGCCATGGTGTCCGCACCAAAGCCCTGTCGGGTGCGGCGCGCGTGGCGCGTTACCGGCCACAAAAATAGCCCGCAGACTCTTTTTCTTTCATGTCCCAAACACCTTCCAACGACGACGAACTCGCGGGCACCGAGCAGCCCTTTGTGCAGCACTTGGTGGAGCTGCGTGACCGGCTGGTCAAGGCACTGATTGCCGTGGGCGTTGTGGCGGCCTTGCTGTTTTTCTTTCCCGGCCCCGGCGCGTTGTACGACCTGCTGGCTGCGCCGCTGGTGGCGCACCTGCCCAAGGGGGCGACGCTGATCGCCACGTCGGTCATTTCGCCGTTCATGGTGCCTTTGAAAATTTTGCTGATGGCGGCTTTTTTACTGGCGCTGCCCTTTGTGCTGTGGCAGGTCTGGGCGTTTGTGGCACCGGGGCTGTATGCGCACGAAAAGAAACTGGTGCTTCCGTTGGTGATTTCCAGCACCGTGCTGTTTTTTGTCGGCGTGTGTTTTTGCTACTTTTTTGTCTTCGGCCAAGTTTTTAGCTTTATCCAGAGCTTTGCACCCAAGAGCATCACCGCCGCGCCTGACATCGAGGCCTACTTGGGTTTTGTGCTGACGATGTTTTTGGCTTTTGGCTTGTCGTTTGAAGTGCCGATTGTGGTGATTGTGCTGGCACGCATGGGCATTGTCAGTATTGCCAAACTCAGGGAGTTTCGCGGCTACTTCATTGTGCTGGCGTTTGTGATTGCTGCCGTTGTCACGCCGCCCGATGTGGTCTCGCAGTTGGCGCTGGCAGTTCCCATGTGCCTGCTGTATGAGTTGGGAATTTGGGCGGCCCAAATTTTCATCCAACACACCCAAGCGCCGCAGGAAGCCGATTCAGCGGCATCTTCTTCCTAAATTTGACCCCAAAGCGCCTCCAGCGCCTTCTCCATCAGCATAGTTTGCTATTATTTTAGTAGCTTACGCAACCAACATCAACGTTGCTGCGCACGCTGGGCTTGCGGTGGCCGCAAGCCGGGGGTGATGCCCAACTCGAGCAGGCGCTCACCGCGTTGCACCTGAAATGCCGCCTGCACGCCGGGCTTGAGCGAGGCCACCGTCGCCAGCAACGAGGGCACACTGGTGACGGCTTTGTCGGCCACGCGCACGATCACATCGCCGGGACGCATGCCCGCCAGCGCCGCTGGCCCATCTTGCAGCACCCCGGTGATGATGACCCCTTCAGCAGCCTTGACACCAAAGGTTTCGGCCAGCTCCGGCGACAGCTCGCTCGGCTCAACACCAATCCAGCCGCGCGTGACGCGGCCTTCTTTGACGATGCCATCGAGCACCATTTTCGCGGTCGAGACCGGAATGGCAAACCCAATGCCCATGCTACCGCCCGAGCGCGAATAAATCGCCGTGTTGATGCCTTGCAGGTTGCCATAAGCATCGACCAGCGCGCCGCCCGAGTTGCCGGGATTGATGGCCGCGTCGGTTTGGATAAAGTTCTCAAACGTATTGATGCCCAACTGGGTACGCCCCAGCGCGCTGACGATGCCACTGGTGACGGTCTGGCCGACCCCAAACGGGTTGCCAATCGCCAGCACATGGTCGCCCACGGCCAGTTGGTCGGAGTTGCCCAGCACGATCACCGGCAGTTTGTCGAGTTCAATTTTCAGGATCGCCAAATCGGTCTCGGGGTCGGTGCCGACGGTGCGGGCGCGGGCGCGGCGGCTGTCGGTCAAGGTGACTTCGATTTCGTCGGCACCCTCAACAACGTGGTTGTTGGTCAGGATGTAGCCATCGGGACTGATGATGACACCGCTGCCCAAGCCCGCTTGCGCTTGGCTGCCTTGGTCGCCAAAGAAGAACTGAAACCACGGGTCGTTGCTGCGCGGGTGGCGCACCGCTTTGCTGGTGTTGATGCTGACCACCGCTGGCGCAGCTTTGCGTGCAGCCAGACTAAAACTGCCCGGTGCAGGCGCGGGCGCATCGACGGCGGGGGCCTCAATCAGTGCGATACCCGCACCCGAGCGCTTGAAACCGTGCGCCAGCCAATCGGGTTGGAGCGTTGCCACGACAAAATAGGCCGCGACGAACACCGTCACGGTCTGGGAAAACAACAGCCACAAGCGCTTCATCTCAAACTAACTTCGGATTTTGGTAGAACGGTTCAAGTGGGGGCCTCATGGCCTGTCTGCAAGCCCGCAGCAGGCAGTGCAAGCGGGTATTGTCTCGCACAAACAGCACCCCTGCCGGGCTTGTGCTGCGCCACAATGCAGGCATGAGCACTGCACGCACCACGCTGTTACAAAGCCTTGACGATTTACTGCAACCCGAACGCTTTAAAGACTACGGCCCGAACGGGCTACAGGTCGAAGGCAAACCCCAGATTGCGCGCTTGGTCAGCGGCGTGACCGCCAGCCGGGCGCTGATTGAAGCGGCCATTGCCCAGAATGCCGATGCCATTTTGGTTCACCACGGACTGTTTTGGCGCGGCCAAGACGGGCGCATCACTGGCTGGATGAAAGAGCGCCTGCGCCTGCTGCTGGCCCACGACATCAACCTGCTGGCTTACCACCTGCCGCTGGACGCACACCCCGAGCTGGGCAACAACGCCCGCTTGGGCCAATTGTTAGGCTGGACGTGCGATGCCCATTTTGGCGAACAAGCGCTGGGCTGCGTGGCAACGGTCGATTACGACAACGCGCAAAGCTTGGCGCAACACATCGAGCAGGTGCTAGGCCGCAGCGCCACACTGGTGCAGCCCGATGCCCGGCCTGTCCGCCGGGTCGCTTGGTGCAGCGGCGGTGCCCAAAGCTACTTTGAAGCCGCCATTGCTGCCGGGGCCGATGCCTTTGTGACCGGAGAAATCTCGGAGCCACAAACCCATTTGGCACGCGAAATGGGCGTGGCCTTTATTGCAGCCGGCCACCACGCAACCGAGCGCTATGGCGTGGCAGCAGTGGCCGCACAGATGGCAGCGCAGCATGGCATCGAGCACCTTTTCATCGACATTGACAACCCGGCTTGAGGCACGGGCACTGCCGTACCAAGCCGAGATTCACTCTCTTTTTTATAGCTGCAAATTATTTACTGGCAAGGGCTAGAAGCCTTTTTTGCTGAAAAAACCGATGTCCACCCCCTCTGCACCGCTTTTTGCCATCACCCAAGGCGACAGCGCCGGTATTGGCCCCGAAACCATCGCCAAAGCCTTTCGCGATGCCCCCGACGCTCTGCGCGGGTGCTTTGTTGTCGGTGATGTGGCAACGCTGCGCCGTGCGGCGCAATGCACGCTGCGCCCCGGTGTGCCCGAGCTGCCGGTGGCGCTGCTCGACAACCCACAAGACGCACTCCATGTGCCCCCGCGCTGCCTGCCCGTGTGGCAACTGCCCGGACTGCCCGGGCCACAGCCCTTTGGTCAAATCAGCGCACAGGCCGGACGGGCCGCAGCCGAGTGCGTGGTGTGGGCGGCGCAGGCGGCGCTGCGCGGCGAGGTGGCCGGACTCATTACCGCACCGCTGCACAAAGAAGCACTGCACGCCGCTGGGGTCGATTACCCCGGCCATACCGAACTGCTACAGGCACAGGCTGCGGCCCATGCGGGTGTCACGCTGGCCCAAATGCCGGTGCGGATGATGCTTGCCAACGACGAATTGCGCACGGTGCTGGTCAGCATCCATATCTCGCTGCGCGAGGCCTTGGCCGCAGTGACGCAAGACAACGTGTTGCAAACGCTGCTGATTACGCACACCGCCTTGCAACGCAGCCTAGGCCGCGCGCCGCACATTGCAGTGGCCGGGTTAAATCCCCATGCTGGCGAAGGCGGTTTGTTTGGCCGCGAGGAGATCGAACACATCGCCCCGGCCATTGCAGCGGCACGGGCGCAGGGCCTGCATGTCACTGGCCCGCTGGCCCCCGACACCGTGTTCATGCGCGCGCGCCACAGCGCCACCAAGCCGGGCGAGTTTGATGTGGTGCTGGCGATGTACCACGACCAAGGGCTGATTCCCGTCAAATACTTGGGGGTGGACAAAGGTGTCAACGTCACGCTGGGACTGCCCTTGGTACGCACCAGCCCCGACCACGGCACAGCGTTTGATATTGCCGGTCAAGGCGTGGCCGATGCGGGCAGCCTGATCGAGGCCGTCCGCATGGCCCGGGCACTGGCTTGAATGCCTGCTGACGGCGCAGCAGCCGTCAGACTGCGCTGAAGTCGGGGCGGCGTTTTTCCATGAATGCGGTGAACGCTTCGCGGGCCGCAGGCTCGGCCAGCATGCGGCCAAAGCTGGTTCCTTCCTCGGCCATGCGTTCGAGCACGGCAGCGGTTTGGCCCTTTTTCAGCAGGCGCTTGGTTTCTATCAGCGCCGACAACGGTTTGGCAGCCAGTCGGCGCGCTTGGGCTTGGGCAATGGCGTTGCACTCGGTCGGAGGCACCACGCGGTTCACCAAGCCTACTTCCAGCGCAGCTTCGGCCATAAAAGGCTCGCCCAGCAGCAGCGCTTCGGCGGCGCGGTGGTAGCCCATCATTTGCGGTACCAACAAACTGGAACCGGCCTCTGGGCACAGTCCCAAATTGACAAAAGGCATCGAAAACGCCGCATTGTCACCGGCATAAACCAAATCACAATGGAACAACAACGTGGTGCCAACGCCCACTGCCGGGCCACACACTGCCGCAACCAAAGGCTTAGGGAAGGTGGCAATGGCGCGCAAGAAACGAAACACCGGCGCATCGAGCGTCACCGGCGGTTGTTGCAGAAAGTCGCTGATGTCGTTGCCCGCACTGAAGACGGTCACATCCCCTTGCAACACCACTACGCGCACAGAGCTGTCGGTGCTGGCGGCCTCCAGTGCGTCGGCCAGCGCCGCATACATCGCGGCGGTCAGAGAGTTTTTGCGCTCCACCCGGTTAAAGGTCACGGTGGTCACACCCGTTTCGGTGTGAACGAGGATGTCGCTATGGGCTGTGCTCATGCCGCTTATTCCTTGAAATAGACAATTTGGTGGGTGGTTGCCAGTAACTGGCCCGACTCGTTCCAAAGCTCGGCGCTTTGGTCAAAAAAACCATTAAAAAACGACTGCGCCCGCGCTTGTCCCAGCAGGTAGTCGGTGGCGGTGGTGGCTAAATCTGCCGCCCCAGCGTGGAAATACACCGTCATAGAGACCGTTCCCACCGGGGTCATCAGCGCCCGGCGACGCCAGACACGCGGGTAAAAGGCATCGGCCATCGCGGTCAGGCTACAAAAGTCCAGTGGGCGCGGTGGATCGTCGCGCATCCACAACTGGGTCAGGCTGTCGGCTTCAGCGCCATTCCATTCGGTCGGCACCTCACCGGCGCAGGCACGCATGTCGTAGCGTTGCAGCCAGTCAAAACCCTTCACCAGCGGAACGCGGGCAATACCCTCGGGGCGTGGCACCTCGGGCATCACTGCATCCACGGCACTCCACGTCTGGCGGCGTTTAGCGGTCACGGCAGTGGCCGTCAAGGCGACCGAATCAACGCCATCGCTGTTGGTTTGCGACAGCGTGATTTGCCAGTGCTGGATCGAGCGGTTGGTGCGCACAGGCCGCGCCTCGGCCCGAAATGCACCGGGCGCTAAGGCCGCAGCAAAGTTGGCGGTGAACGAAATGGGTTCGCCCAACAACTCTGGATGCTCCAGCACCGCATGGAGGGCCTGCGCTGCGGTCAGGCCCCCAAATGGCCCGACCATGTTCATGTAATCGGGATGGGTGTTGCCTTGCCAGTGCCGGGCCGCTTCGCGGCCATGCTCTTGCGCCGTGGCAGCAATCGGGGCCAATGCAATGGCCTTGTCAAATGGATGTTCGGCAGATACGTTCACCTTGCTCAAAACAGGTCTCCTGAAAAGAATCTAAGGTAAGTATCGGTGCAAACGCCCGTAAAACAAGTCTGCTGCCGGTGCCGACCGTTCAGACGCGCTCGAAAATCCCCGCAGCCCCTTGGCCCATGCCGACGCACATCGTCACCATGCCGTATTTGAGGTTGTTGCGGCGCAGCGCATGGATTACGGTGGCCGCGCGAATCGCTCCGGTGGCCCCCAGTGGGTGGCCCAACGCAATGGCACCGCCCATCGGGTTGACCTTGGCCGGGTCAAGCCCCAGCGTCTGCATGACGGCCAGCGACTGCGCGGCAAAGGCCTCGTTCAGCTCGAACCAATCTATATCGTCTTGCTTCAAACCAGCGTAGCGCAGCGCTGCCGGAATGGCCTCAATCGGGCCAATGCCCATGATGTGCGGTGGCACGCCCTTGGCGGCATAGCTGACAAAGCGTGCCAGCGGTGTCAAACCAAACCGTTGGATGGCCGATTCACTGGCCAAAATCAACGCACCGGCACCGTCGCTGGTTTGCGAGCTGTTGCCCGCAGTGACCGAGCCACGCGCGGCAAACACGGTGCGCAATTTGCCCAAACTCTCGAGCGTGGTGTCGGCACGCGCGCCCTCGTCCATCGAGACGGTGCGGGTTTTGGCAATGGTTTGGCCGCTGCTCAGGTCGGCGGTGCGGTCGGTGACTTCAATCGGGGTGATTTCGTCGGCAAAGTAACCCGCTTGCTGCGCGGCCAGCGCCTTGTGGTGCGATTGCAGGGCAAATTCATCTTGCGCTTGGCGGCTAACCTTCCACTGCTGTGCCACTTTTTCGGCGGTCAGGCCCATGCCGTAGGCAATACCGACATCACCATCCCCCTCGAACAAGCGGGGCGACAGGCTAGGCCCGTTGCCCATCATGGGCACCATGCTCATGCTTTCGACACCGGCGGCGATCATCACCTCGGCCTCGCCAACACGGATGCGGTCAGCCGCCATTTGCACTGCCGACAGGCCCGAGGCGCAAAAACGGTTGACGGTAATGCCGCCGACACTGGTGGGCAAACCGGCCAACATCGCACTGATACGTGCCACGTTCAGGCCTTGCTGGGCTTCGGGAATGGCGCAGCCGCAAACGATGTCTTCAATGGCTGCGGGGTCGAGTCCGGGGGCTGCTGCCAGCGCCGCCTTGAGGGTCGTTGCCAACAGATCGTCGGGGCGCATGTTGCGAAAAAATCCACGGTGTGAGCGCCCAATAGGGGTGCGCGTAGCGGCAACGACGTAAGCGTCTTGAACTTGTTTCATGGCTTGGATTCCTTCGTGGCAAATCAGTTACGCACCGGCTTGCCGGTAGAGAGCATCCCCATGATGCGTTCTTGGGTCTTGGGATGGACAATGAGCGAGCAAAACGCCTTGCGTTCGAGCGCCATCAGGTATTCCTCGCTGACCAGCGTGCCCGCATCGACATCGCCGCCGCAGACCACATCGGCAATCAGGCTGGCAATATGAAAGTCGTGCGCGCTGATAAAGCCGCCGTCGCGCATATTGACCAGTGACCCCATGATGGTCGCGCGGCCACTGCGCCCGGCCACCGGGAACAGCCGTTTGTGCGGCGCACGCCAGCCGCTTTGCGCCATGGCTTTGGCCTCGTTCAGGGCCACAAACAGCAGCTCATCTTTGTGCGCCACGATGATGTCGCTGTCGAGCAAATAACCCAACTTGCGCGACTCCAAGGCGCTGGTGCCGACCTTGGCCATGGCTGCGCCGGTAAAGCCTTCGGTCAGGAACGGCAAAATGTCTTTGCCAGTGGAGTGGGCCGCGTTTTCGGCAGCACGGCGGGCAATGTAGGTCAGGCCCCCGGCACCGGGCACCAAACCAATACCGACTTCCACCAAGCCGATGTAGCTCTCCATGTGTACCACCCGGCGGGCCGAATTGACCAGCAACTCACAGCCACCGCCCAGCGCCAAACCACGGATGGCCGTCACCACCGGCACGTTGGCATAACGCACACGCAAGAAGGCGTTTTGCATCTCGGTCTCGGCGCTTTCGATGGCACCGACCCCAGAGAGCATGAATGCCGGCAGCAGGGCTTGCAAATCGGCCCCGGCACTGAACGGCTCATCGCCCGACCAAATCACCACACCGGCATAGTCTTTCTCGGCGATCTCGACGGCCTGCACCAGACCTTCGATCACGTCCGGGCTGAGGACGTGCATTTTGGTTTTGATGCTGGCAATGACGATTTCGTCGTCCAGCGTCCACAAGCGGATCGCGTCGTCTTCGTGCAGCGTTGTGCCTGCCGTTTTGAAGTCGGGCAACGCTTCGCCCAGCAGTTTTTCAGGGAAATGCTGCCTAGCGTACACGGGCAGGGCGCGGCGTGCTATGAATTTCTGAGCAGATGCACTCCATGAACCTTGCGCGGTATGCACACCACCCGCCTGTGCCACTGGGCCGTTAAACACCCAATCGGGCAGCGGTGCGCGGCACAGCGCTTTGCCAGCGTCGATGTCTTCTTGCACCATCTTGGCAACCTCGAGCCAACCGGCTTCTTGCCACAATTCAAACGGGCCTTGCTTCATGCCAAAGCCCCAGCGCATGGCTTGATCGATGTCGCGGGCGTTGTCGGCAATGGTGCCCAAATGGATGGCAGCGTAATGAAAGCTGTTGCGCAAAATGGCCCACAAGAACTGGCCTTGCGCGCCTTCAGCCGAGCGCAGCAAGCGCAGGCGTTCAGCGGCGGGCTTTTTCAACATGCGACCATAGACCTCATCGGCTTTTTGACCACCGGGCACGTACTCGCCGCTGTCGGCATCAAAACGCAGCACATCGCGGCCCACTTTTTTGTAAAAACCCGCTTTGGTTTTTTGCCCTAAGTGGCCCAGCGCCAGCAGTTGCTTGACCACCTCGGGGGTGCCAAAGCTGGGGTAGAACGGATCGGTTTCTTCACTCAGATTGTCTTGCAGTGTCTTGATGACGTGGGCCATCGTGTCCAGCCCGACCACATCGGCGGTGCGGAAGGTGCCACTGCTAGCGCGGCCTAATTTCTTGCCCGTCAGGTCATCGACCACGTCGCAGGTCAGGCCAAAGTTTTCGACCTCTTTCAAGGTCGAGAGCATGCCGGCAATGCCGACACGGTTGGCAATGAAGTTGGGCGTATCGTGGGCGCGCACCACACCTTTGCCCAAGCCGCTGGTGACAAAGGCTTCGAGTTGGTCGAGCGCCTCGGGGGCCGTGGTGGGGGTGTTAATCAGCTCAACCAGCTGCATGTAGCGCGGCGGATTGAAAAAGTGAATGCCACAAAAGCGCGGCTTGATGCTCTCGGGCAGCACCTCGGACAACTTGGTAATCGACAAGCCCGAGGTGTTGCTGGCAACGATGGCGTGCGGTGCCACAAACGGGGCGATCTTTTGGTACAGATCGAGCTTCCAGTCCATGCGCTCGGCGATGGCCTCAATAATCAGGTCGCAGCCGCGCAGTTGCTCCAGATGCTCTTCGTAGTTGGCCTGACCGATCAACACGGCATCTTCGGCCACACCCAGCGGCGCGGGTTTGAGCTTTTTCAAGCCCTCGATGGCACGGGTGACGATGGCGTTTTTAGGGCCTTCTTTGGCAGGCAGGTCAAACAGCACCACCGGCACTTTGACGTTGACCAAGTGCGCGGCAATTTGCGCACCCATCACGCCTGCGCCGAGGACGGCGACTTTCTTGACTTGGAATCGGGTCATTGGAGGTATCCAGAATGAAAGGTGAAGTTACTGCACGCGCAGCCACGTTTGCGTGCGACCAAAGGGGCCGATGGAGCCACGGACTTCGAGCTTTTTGCCGCCGTCAATGGGCGTCATGCGCAAGGCGTAGTTGCGGCCGTTTTCGGGGTCGAGAATCTTGCCGTTTTCCCACACGTCTTTGCGCTCGGCTTTTTGGGCCCCGCGAATAATTTCCAGGCCCAGCACGGGTTTGCCTTTGCGCTCGTCGCTGCACTCGCTGCACACGGCCAGCGGGTCAGCGCCAGCGCGCAGCTGCTTTTCGATGCGTCCATGCAAAACACCAGCACCGGTATCGGCAATGCGAATTTCGGCGCTGGCCTCGCCGGTTTTGTCGTCTAGGCTGCGCCAAAGCCCTTCGGGTGACATCTGTGCCCACGCGGGGGCGGCAGACGCTATAAAAACAATAGCTAAGAATGCTTTATACATAAGGGTACAGTGCAAAAAGACGCAAAAATCGGCGCTAGCGTGCTCAGGCCAAGGCCAAATCGGTGTCCATCAGCGCCTTGCTGCCTGCGCGCGCCGTGCGCATCAGCGTGGCGGTCTCGGGGAACAACTTGGCAAAGTAAAAACGCGCTGTTTGCAGCTTGGCTTGGTAGAACGGATCGGTGCTGCCTGCAGCGATTTGGCGCAGCGCCACTTGGGCCATGCGGGCAAAGAAGTAACCAAACACCAAATGCCCAGCCACGCGCAGGTAGTCAACCGCCGCAGCGCCCACTTCGTCGGGGTTTTGCAGTCCTTTGAAGCCGATTTCGGTGGTGAATTTGGTCATCTGCTCACCCAAGTAGGCCACCGGGTTGATGAACTCGGCCATCTTCTCGTTCACGCCTTCTTCTTGCACCAATGCCGCCACCAGCTTGCCAAACTTGCGCAGCGTTGCGCCGTTGTTGCCCAGCACCTTGCGGCCCAGCAAATCCAGCGACTGGATGGTGTTGGTGCCTTCGTAAATCATGTTGATGCGGGCATCGCGGACAAACTGCTCCATGCCCCACTCTTTGATAAAGCCATGACCGCCAAAGACTTGCTGGCAGGCGACGGTGGCCTCAAAACCGTTGTCGGTAATAAAGGCTTTGACGATGGGCGTGAGCAGCGCCAGCAGTTCTGCCGAATCTTTGCGGACTTTCTCGTCGGGGTGGCTGAGTTCTTTGTCCAGCAGCACAGCGCAAAAGCACTGCAACGCCCGGCCCCCTTCGGCATAAGCCTTGGCGGTGAGCAACATTTTGCGAACATCGGGGTGCACGATGATCGGGTCGGCGGGCTTGTCTTTGGCCTTGGTGCCCGACAAGCTGCGCATCTGAACGCGGTCTTTGGCGTAAGCCAGCGCATTTTGGTAGGCCACTTCAGTCAGGCCCAGCGACTGGTTGCCCACGCCCAAACGCGCGGCATTCATCATCACAAACATGGCCGCCAAGCCCTTGTGTGGCTGACCGACCAAGGTGCCGGTGGCCCCATCAATGACGATTTGCGCCGTCGAGTTGCCGTGGATGCCCATTTTGTGTTCCAAGCCACCACAGTAAATGGCATTGCGCTCGCCCAAACTGCCATCGGCGTTGGCGTTGAACTTGGGCACCACAAACAAGCTAATACCCTTGCTGCCCACGGGCGCGTCGGGCAGGCGGGCCAGCACCAAATGGACGATGTTGGCGGCCATGTCGTGCTCGCCAGCGCTGATAAAGATTTTTGCGCCAGTAATCTTGTAAGTGCCATCGGGCTGAGGCTCGGCCTTGGTACGCAGCAGGCCCAAGTCGGTGCCGCAGTGTGGCTCGGTCAGGCACATGGTGCCCGTCCATTCGCCGCTGGTCAGCTTGGGCAGGTACAGGTTCTTTTGTGCCTCGGTGCCGTGGGCGTGGAGACACTCGTAAGCGCCGTGGCTCAGGCCGGGGTACATCGTCCAAGCTTGGTTGGCCGAGTTCATCATCTCGTAGAAGCACTGGTTCACCACAAACGGCAAACCTTGGCCGCCGTAGGCAGGATCGCAACTCAAAGCGGCCCAGCCGCCTTCGACGTACTGGGCATAGGCCTCTTTGAAGCCCTTGGGCGTGGTGACTGCGTGGGTCGTTTTGTCGAGTTGGCAGCCCTCGGCATCGCCACTGATGTTCAGCGGAAAAGCTACCTGCGCCGCAAATTTACCGCCTTCTTCCAGCACAGCGTCGATGGTTTGGGCATCGATCTCGGCGTGGGGGGGCAACACTTTGAGTTCATCGGTGACGTTGAGCACTTCGTGCATGACAAATTGCATGTCGCGCAGGGGGGGCGTGTAGGCGGGCATGGGCTTACTCCTTGGGGGTAGTGGGGCAGGAAACGGTGGGCAGGCAGGTATCTTGGGCCGGGGCAGCAGCGCCAAAACGGGCCAGAATGTTGTCAAAACCAGTCACAGCCCGGGCGATAGAGCCGGGTGTCTTTAAAAAACGGGCTTCGTAGTGCAGCGCCAAAATCAGGCCGTGAATCTCAAACAGCATTTGTGCTGCTGGCACGTCGGCGCGCAGCTCGCCGCGCTCTTGGCATTGCTGGATGGTGCGCTCGATGGCCGCGTGCCACGTCATCACCGAACCGGCCAACGCATCGCGCACCGGGCCGGTGCGCTCATCAAATTCAACGGCACCGCTGATGTAGATGCAGCCCGAGTCGATTTCGACCGAGGTGCGCTTCATCCAGTTGTCAAACAACGCACGCAAACGGGCCAAGCCACGCTCGGCCTGCATCGCTGGGTAAAAAACCTCTTGCTCAAAGCAAGCGTGGTATTGGCGAATGACGGAAATTTGCAGTTCTTCGCGCGAACCAAAGTGGGCAAAAACCCCCGATTTGCTCATGCCGGTCACATCGGCCAGAGCACCAATCGACAAGCCTTCTAAACCAATGTGCGTTGCCAGCCCCAAGGCCGCTTCGACGATGGCCGCCTTGGTTTGTTGGCCTTTTTGCAAAGCCCGCCCCCCGGCACGACGGGTAGGCAGAACGGGGTCTTCAGAGGCCGGGAAAGAGGTTTCGGACATGGAGCAGAATAAAAACGAACGACCGTTCTATTCTGCAATAAAACCCGGCAAAAAAGCACACCCGTGCAAAAAACCAGATCAGGGGAAACCCTGAATCAATGCTATTAAAAAAATAGCGCCAAACGCTGACCTCATAAGCGCTAGGTGCTATTTTGATTTGATTTTTGGTGCGCAGGGCTTAGTTGGCGTGGATCATGGTGCCGTAGGCTTGCTCGGTCAAAATTTCCAGCAACATGGCGTGGGGCACCCGGCCATCAATGATGTGAACCGCATGGACACCCGCCTTGGCCGCGTCGAGTGCCCCGGCAATTTTGGGCAACATACCGCCACTGATGGTGCCATCGGCCACCAAGGCATCAATCCGCTGCATGGTCAACTCGGTCAAGAGCTGGCCTTGCTTGTCGAGCACGCCCGGAATGTTGGTCAGCATCAGCAGTTTTTCCGCTTGCAGCTCAATGGCCAAGCGCGCCGCCACGACATCGGCGTTAATGTTGTAGCTCTCGTTGTGCTCGCCAAAACCAATCGGGCTGACCACTGGAATGAACGCATCGTCTTGCAGCGCCTTGACGACGCTGGAGTCAATGGCAACGATGTCTCCGACTTGGCCCACATCGTGCTCTTTGCTCGGATCGCTCTGGTCGAGCAGCCGCAGCTTTTGGGCACGGATCATGCCGCCATCGCGCCCAGTCAGGCCGACGGCCTTGCCACCGGCTTGGTTGATAAGGCCGACGATGTCTTGCTGCACCTCACCGGCCAGCACCCACTCGACCACCTCCATCGTCTCAGCGTCGGTGACGCGCATCCCCTGAATGAACTCGCCGGTTTTTCCTAAGCGCTTGAGGGCCAGCTCAATTTGCGGGCCGCCACCGTGTACCACCACGGGGTTAATGCCCACCAGCTTGAGCAGCACCACATCTTCGGCAAAGGCCTTTTGCAGCGCCGGGTCGGTCATGGCGTTGCCGCCGTACTTGATGACCATCGTTTTGCTGTGAAATTTACGGATATAGGGCAGCGCCTGGGCCAAGATATCGGCCTTGTCGCGCGGGGCAATCGAAAGAAGGGAGTCGGTCATGGCAGCAGATTGCGAGTGATCAAAATAATGGAATACAAATTGTGCCGCATGGATTTGACAAATCCAGTTATTAACTCCAGAGGTCTAGCGGTGGATCGGCGGTGACGGCGCGCAAGATGTCGGTGCGCGAGATGAATCCGGCCAGCGCTCCGACCTCATCGGTCACGGCCAACCCGGGCAAACCGGTGTCAAGCAGCACCCCCGCGACGCGGCGCAACTCGGTATCGGGCGAGACCGTCGGCACCGGGCTGACCATCACTTCGGCCACCAAACGCCGCGCCAATGCCAATGTTTGGCCCACATTGCCTGCGTCGGGCAGCAAATCTTCGGGTGCCATATCGGCACGCAGCAACATGCCGACGACATAGCCCTGTGCATTGACCACCGGCATCTGCCCGATATGGTGTTGTATGAGTTGCTGCCAAGCATCGTGTACGCGCGCTGTCACGGCGGTGGTGATGGCACCGCGCGTCATCACGTCGCGCACACGGGTAATGGGCTTGCGCAGCACCTGTGGGCCTTGCACCGTATGGGCATAGGCATTGACGGCATCTTGTGCGCGCAGCGCCATCACCGGCGCGGGTGTAGCACCACTGGGCAGGCGCTGGGGTACGGGAGGGTCTTCGTCAGGCCGGTCGGTCGAGCGCATGCGCAGTGCTTGCGGGCGGCGCACACGGCGCACCGGCGAAATTTCTGCCAGATTTTCCGGGCCGCCACGAAACATTTGTCCAGATGGGCCAAAAACAAAAAACATGCAAGCTCCTGCGGATGGAGGGCGCAGCGCTGTCGCCCATGTAGTCATCGTATAGGCACAGCGGGGCCGACCGCATGGCGGCGCAATCGACAACACCGACACGCCCCCTAAAATCGACCCATGCTTGACATTCTTCTTCTTCGCAAAGACCTCGACACCGCCATTGCGCGGCTGGAGACCCGCAAAAAACCCCAGACGTTCTTGAACGTCGAGGCATTTCAGGCCCTTGAGGCCGAGCGCAAAACGCTGCAAACGCGCACCGAAGAGTTGCAATCGCGGCGCAATACGCTGTCGAAACAAATCGGCCAGCTCAAATCCAAAGGCGAAAACGCCGACGCGGTGATGGCTGAAGTCGGTGCGCTCAAGACCGAGCTGGAAACCTCGGCAGCGCGGCTAGAACAAATTCAGCCCGAATTGCTCACGCTGCTGATGGCCGTGCCCAACCTGCCCCACGAAAGCGTGCCATTGGGCGCGGACGAGTCGGGCAACGTCGAAGTGCGCCGCTGGGGCACACCGGGCACCTTTGATTTTGCCGTGAAAGACCATGTCGATGTTGGCACCCCGCTGGGGCTGGACTTTGATATGGGTGTGAAACTGTCGGGTTCACGCTTTACGGTCATGAAGGGTCAAATTGCCCGCCTGCACCGGGCGCTGTCGCAGTTCATGCTCGACGTACAAACACAAGAGCACGGCTACACCGAGTGCTATGTGCCCTATGCCGTCAATGCCGACTCGCTGCGCGGCACCGGCCAATTGCCCAAGTTTGAGGGCGATTTGTTTGCTGCCAAAAAAGGCGGTCAAGATGGCGAGCCCGTGCCCGACAACGCGGCGCTGTACCTCATTCCCACCAGCGAAGTGCCGCTGACCAATTTTGTCCGCGACGTGGTGCTGGCCGAGTCCGAATTGCCGATCAAACTGACAGCGCATACACCCTGCTTTCGCTCTGAAGCGGGCAGCTATGGCCGCGACACACGCGGCATGATCCGCCAGCACCAATTTGACAAGGTCGAGATGGTGCAAATTGTCCATCCAGAGCAAAGCTACCAAGCGCTGGAAGACATGACCGGCCACGCTGAAGCCGTTTTACAGCGACTGGGTCTGCCCTACCGGGTAATGAGTTTGTGCAGCGGTGATATGGGCTTTGGTGCTGCCAAGACCTATGACCTTGAAGTGTGGCTACCAGCACAAAACGCCTACCGCGAGATCAGCTCGGTCAGTAACTGCGAGACTTTTCAGGCCCGGCGACTGCAAGCGCGGTTCAAAAATGCCCAAGGCAAGAATGAACTGGTACACACCCTGAATGGCTCAGGCTTGGCCGTGGGCCGCACCTTGGTGGCGGTACTCGAAAACTACCAGCGCGCCGACGGTAGCGTCACAATTCCGGTGGCTTTGCGCCCGTATATGGGTGGACAAGATGTGTTGGCTGCATAAAAAAGGCCCAAACTGCTGCTAGAATTGCGGCTTCGACACACAGGAGAGGTGGCAGAGTGGTCGAATGTACCTGACTCGAAATCAGGCGTAGTGGCAACACTACCGTGGGTTCGAATCCCACCCTCTCCGCCATGACATAGAACAAAGCCCGCCAACACCAACCAGTTAGCGGGCTTTTTCATTGGTCAATTGCTTGGGCATCGTTCCATCACAACGGTATGGACTCCAAGATCGGGCCATAGCCAACCACTGGACTTTTGCCATGCGCCAAGCGATTCAATTAAGCCGATAACCAAGTATCTGCCTTGTTCAATTGCTATTAATAAAATAGCAAAAATCGGTATTAGCGTTTCAGACTATCGCGAATCTCACGCAACAATACGATGTCTTCAGGCTCGGTGATGGGCGCTGGCAGCGGTTCAGATACGGCAGGTGCTTGGCGCTTAAGCCGGTTGATTTGCTTAATCATTAGAAAAATGATGAATGCCAAAATGAAGAAATTGACGGCCACTGTGATGAAGTTGCCATAGGCAAACACAGGGACACCCGCTTTTTTCAACGCATCCAACGTCATGGTGGTACCGGGCGGTACAGCGCCCAGCACCACGAAAAGGTTTGAAAAGTCGAGTTTGCCGAACACCAGTCCCACCACCGGCATGATCAGATCGGCCACGACCGAATCGACAATCTTGCCAAAAGCACCGCCAATGATCACGCCCACGGCCAAATCAACAACGTTGCCTTTGACCGCAAACTCTTTAAATTCTTGCACTATCGCCATAAAAAACCCCAGTTAAAAGCCAAAACCAGCAGTATCACCGTAAGCTGCAGATGGCAAAAGCCATCGGGTTGCTACCTATGCGCTGTTTCAGTCCGCTACAATTTGAGGCTAACCCCCATATAGCGATGTTCATCGAGGATTCCCATGAGTGACACTCCAATCGACTCCAGCAAGCGGACGTGGCTGATTGCGTCCGGCTGCGCGGGTGCCGTGGGCGGCGTGGCGACCGCCGTTCCTTTCGTGAGTACTTTCCAGCCCTCCGAGAAAGCCAAAGCAGCCGGTGCTGCCGTCGAGGTGGACATTTCCGCTCTCAAGCCCGGTGAAAAAATGACCGTCGAGTGGCGCGGCAAACCGGTCTGGATTGTCAAACGTACACCCGAACAACTGGCCGATCTGCCCCAGCTCGACAGCCAACTGGCCGACCCAAAATCTGCGCGCAAACCCGACGAGTTCACTCCCGTCTATGCCCGCAACGAAGCGCGCTCTATCAAGCCCGAAATTTTCGTTGCCGTCGGTATTTGCACCCATTTGGGCTGCTCGCCCTCAGACAAGTTTGCAACCGGCGCCCAGCCTTCGTTGCCAGACGATTGGAAGGGCGGTTTCTTGTGCCCTTGCCACGGCTCCACATTTGACATGGCAGGGCGTGTTTTCAAGAACAAGCCCGCACCTGACAATTTGGAAATTCCGCCGCACATGTACCTGTCCGATTCGCGCCTGCTGATCGGCGAAGACAAGAAGGCTTGAGGAAGCACAACATGGCTGAATACCACGAAATTTCCCCCAACGCCCCCGCAGGTGCCAAGCTCCTGAACTGGGTCGATAACCGGTTTCCGGCGTCCAAGCTGTACAAAGAGCATCTGTCTGAGTACTACGCGCCCAAAAACTTCAACTTCTGGTACTTCTTTGGCTCGTTGGCCATGCTGGTGCTGGTCATTCAGATCGTCACCGGCATTTTCTTGGTGATGCACTACAAGCCTGATGCAGCACTGGCATTTGGCTCGGTCGAATACATCATGCGTGATGTGCCTTGGGGCTGGCTGATTCGCTACATGCACTCCACAGGCGCTTCGGCTTTCTTTGTGGTGGTGTATTTGCACATGTTCCGTGGCCTGATCTACGGCAGCTACCGCAAGCCACGCGAGCTGGTCTGGGTGTTTGGTTGCGCGATTTTCCTCGCGCTCATGGCCGAAGCCTTCATGGGCTACTTGCTGCCTTGGGGCCAAATGTCGTACTGGGGCGCTCAGGTGATCGTAAACCTGTTTGCTGCCGTTCCGTTTGTCGGCCCTGATCTGGCTCTGCTGATTCGTGGCGACTACGTGGTCGGCGATGCCACACTGAACCGATTCTTCAGCTTCCACGTCATTGCAGTGCCACTGGTGCTGCTGGGCTTGGTGGTGGCACACATCATTGCGCTGCACGAAGTGGGTTCCAACAACCCCGATGGCGTTGAAATCAAGGGCCCCAACGCGCCCAAGGATGCCAACGGCCACCCCCTTGATGGCATTCCATTCCATCCCTACTACACCGTGCACGACATCTTTGGTGTTGGTATGTTCTTGATGGTGTTCACGGCCGTGATTTTCTTCGCGCCCGAATTCGGTGGCTATTTCCTCGAATACAACAACTTCATTCCTGCCGATCCACTCAAGACACCGCTGCACATTGCACCCGTCTGGTACTTCACACCGTTTTACTCCATGCTGCGTGCCATCACCAGCGAAATGATGTATGCGCTCATGGCCTGTGTGCTGGGCGGTGCCTTCCTCGGTGCGGTCAAAGCCAAACTGCCAAGCTTCATCAAAGCCGGCATTGTGGGTGCAGCAGCCGTTGTTGTGGTGCTGATGCTCTTGATTGATGCCAAGTTCTGGGGCGTGGTTGCTATGGGCGGCGCTGTGGTTATCTTGTTCTTCCTGCCTTGGCTGGACAACAGCCCCGTCAAGTCGATTCGCTACCGTCCAAGCTGGCACAAATACCTGTACGCAGTGTTTGTGGTCAATTTCTTGGTTCTGGGCTACTTGGGCGTGCAGCCACCGTCGCCTATCGGCGAACGCGTGTCGCAAGTCGGTACTCTGTTCTATTTTGGATTCTTTTTGCTGATGCCGTGGTGGAGTCGCCTGGGTACGCCCAAGCCAGTGCCTGACCGCGTAACCTTCGCAGCGCATTGAGCTGGAGACGAATACCATGAAAAAAATCATTCTTTCGTTCATTGCCGCGCTGGGTTTGATGGCTGGCGTTGCCCATGCTTCTGACGCTGGTATGGCATGGGACAAAGCGCCCAACCGACTCAACGACCAAGCTGCCTTGCAAAACGGCGCAAAGCTGTTCGTCAACTACTGCTTGAGCTGCCACTCTGCGGCTTTCATGCGCTTTAACCGCTTGAAAGACATCGGCTTGACCGATCAGCAAATCAAAGACAACCTGTTGTTCACCACTGAAAAAGTGGGCGAAACCATGAAGTCTGCGATTGATCCTAAGCAAGCCAAGGAATGGTTTGGTGCTAATCCACCCGATCTGACCGTGATCGCACGTTCGCGCGCAGGCAGCAATGGCACAGGTGCCGATTACCTCTACACCTTCTTGCGCACCTTCTACCGTGACGAGACCAAAGCCACTGGCTGGAACAATTTGGTGTTCCCGAACGTTGGTATGCCCCACGCCCTGTGGCAATTGCAAGGCCAACGCCATGCCGTCTTTGAAGAGAAGGTAAGCCACGGTCAGACCACCCATGCCTTTAAGGAATGGGAAGTTGTCAGCCCCGGCTCGATGACCGCTCAACAATACGACGAGGCCATTGGTGACCTCGTGGGCTACCTGCAATGGATGGGTGAACCCGCACAAAATACTCGTACACGCCTTGGCGTGTGGGTGTTGGCCTTTTTGGCCTTCTTCACTTTGATCGCCTGGAGGCTCAATGCAGCCTACTGGAAAGACGTCAAGTAACGATTGATCCGATTGCAGCGCTGGCGGTTGCCAGCGCCGTCAGGTTTCTTTACAGAGTGGGCGCTTTCCAGGCGTCCACTCTTTTGATTTTTAGGAGTCCTCACCCATGATGGTGCTTTATTCGGGTACAACTTGCCCCTTCTCCCACCGCTGCCGTTTCGTGCTGT
Source organism: Burkholderiaceae bacterium (assembly GCA_019751915.1). Classification (GTDB taxonomy): domain Bacteria; phylum Pseudomonadota; class Gammaproteobacteria; order Burkholderiales; family Burkholderiaceae_C; genus Simplicispira. The sequence continues at coordinate 146,743 of JAIEMS010000031.1, read as the reverse complement.
TTGAAAAGGGAATGGACTTTGAAATCCGTGATGTGGATTTGTATAACAAGCCCGAAGACATCAGCGTGATGAACCCTTACGGTCAAGTGCCGATTTTGGTCGAGCGCGATCTTATTTTGTACGAATCGAACATCATCAACGAATACATTGATGAGCGTTTTCCACACCCTCAGTTGATGCCCGGCGACCCAGTGGACCGCGCCCGTGTTCGCCTGTTCTTGCTCAATTTCGAGAAAGAACTGTTTGTCCACGTCAACATTTTGGAATCGCGTGCCACCAAAGGCAATGAAAAGGCACTGGAAAAGGCCCGCGCCCATATCCGTGACCGTTTGACGCAATTGGCCCCGGTGTTCTTGAAGAACAAGTACATGCTCGGTGACAACTTCTCTATGCTGGACGTAGCGATTGCGCCTTTGCTGTGGCGTTTGGACTACTACGGCATTGAATTGAGCAAGAACGCAGCACCACTGCTGAAGTACGCCGAGCGCATTTTCTCGCGCCCAGCGTACATCGAGGCGCTGACGCCTTCTGAAAAGGTCATGCGTAAATAAACAGGCCCCACTATGAATGCACAGGAACCGACCAGCACACGCCCTTACATGATTCGGGCGTTGCACGAATGGTGTACCGACAATGGTTTTACGCCTTATTTGTCTGTGCGCGTGGATCAGTCCGTGCAGGTGCCACGCGAATACGTCAAAGATGGCGAGATTGTTCTCAATATCGGAATCGATGCCACCGGCAGCTTGCTGCTGGGCAACGATTACATTGAGTTCAAAGCACGGTTTGGCGGCAAGGCGCGCGACATCATGGTACCTGTCAGCCGTGTTATCGCCATTTACGCCCGAGAAAACGGCCAAGGCATGGCCTTTCCTTTGCCGGTAGACATGCTCTCGCAAACCGATATGTCAGACCGTGGCGATGGTACGGTGCCTGAACCTACCGAGGCCACAGCCGGTTCTGCATCTGCAGACGAAGAGCGCATTGTTCAATTGGTACCACCGAGTGCCGGTCAATCCGACGATGGCGGCGATGCACCACGCCCACCACCAACGTCTGGTGCCGCCAGACCCGCCCTCAAACGCGTGAAATAATTTACGCAACTTGCTTGAACTGCTCATTTAGTCCTGTACAATATCGACTTTCGCCGGTTTAGCTCAGTTGGTAGAGCACCCGCCTTGTAAGCGGTAGGTCGTCAGTTCGATTCCGACAATCGGCACCAAAATTTATTTTACGGTTTACTCCGTTCAAAGCCCAGGAACCTCTAGGTTTGTGGGCTTTTTGGTTTTGGTCATCTACCGCTAATGACCTACCGAATCGGTATCAACTCTGAATTTTCAGGCGAATGCTCACAACATCCCAGCCTTGGCTGCGCAGGTGCGCTTGCAGCGCTGGCAAGAGTTGGCGCAACTTGGCGGCGACGGCATTGTTCTTGACCAGTAAACACCAAGTTTGGCCCTCAATCGGGCCGGCTTGAATACTGGCATGCAAACCTGCCGGAATCAGCGGTGTGATGGCATTCAACCATTTGCTGGACTCGCGTGTCAGCGCGATCAATCGGGTCAGTACGGGCGAGTCCTCAGAGGCTTCTTGCAGTGTGATGGCGTAATGGCGGCGGTTCATTGTCGGTGGTGTGGCAGTAGATGCGGGTCGGCAATAGATGTCCGATTATCACGGGCAGTTAAAATCTTGAATCCGGGGCCTGATGGCCCCAATCTAAAACTCACTTCGGTTTGAAACCTCCCTCCTTCACGGGGATAGAATTCATTTGAAAGAGGGCTAACCTCTTCCAAATTCGCCCCTTCAGGGACGTGGATTGAAACATTCTTCACAGGGATTTCGGACACTCCTTGGGCCTTGGGCCTGTGGTGTGTTTCTGCTCGCATGGCCACCAACTTCCTTACCAAACTTTTCGGCAGCCGCAACGATCGGCTTCTCAAGCAGTACCGCAAGACGGTGGCGCGCATCAATGCGATGGAGCCTGAGTTTGAAAAGCTCAATGACGAGGCGCTTCGCGCCAAAACGCAGGAATTCAAAGACCGGGTAGCCAAGGGCGAAACCTTGGATGCTCTGCTGCCCGAGGCTTTTTGCGTCGTGCGCGAAGGCTCCAAGCGCATCATGAAAATGCGCCACTTTGATGTGCAACTGCTGGGCGGCATGGCGCTGCATTACGGAAAGATTGCCGAAATGCGCACCGGTGAGGGTAAAACCCTCACGGCTACTTTGCCGGTGTACCTCAATGCGTTGTCAGGCCAAGGGGTGCATGTGGTCACGGTGAACGACTACCTTGCCAACCGCGATGCCCAATGGATGGGACGGTTGTACAACTTTCTCGGCTTGACGGTGGGCATCAATTTGCCCAACATGCCGCGCGAAGAAAAGCAAGCTGCCTACGCTGCCGACATCACTTACGGCACCAACAACGAGTACGGCTTTGATTACCTGCGCGACAACATGGTCTATGAGGCCGATGACCGGGTGCAACGCAAGCTGAACTACGGCATTGTCGATGAGGTCGATTCGATCTTGATTGACGAAGCGCGCACACCGCTCATCATCAGCGGTCAAGCCGAAGACCATACCAGCACCTACGTTGCCATCCACAAGGTGATTCCGCTGCTGGTGTTGCAAGAAGGCGAAGCCGACCCGCGTACCGGCGAAGGTGTGACCAAGCCCGGCGACTTTACCCTCGACGAAAAAACCCGCCAAGTCTTCTTGACCGAACAGGGCCACGAAACCGCCGAGCGCGTGTTGGCCGCCCACGGTTTGATTCCTGAAGGTGCCTCGCTTTACGACCCGGCCAACATCACGCTGATGCACCACTTGTACGCAGCGCTGCGGGCCAACCACCTGTACCACCGCGATCAGCATTACGTGGTGCAAGACGGCGAAATCGTCATTGTGGATGAATTTACCGGGCGTTTGATGTCGGGTCGCCGCTGGAGCGAAGGTCTGCACCAAGCGGTTGAAGCCAAAGAAGGGGTCGATATTCAGGCCGAAAACCAGACACTGGCCTCGATCACCTTCCAAAATTATTTCCGCCTCTACAACAAGCTCTCGGGCATGACCGGCACTGCCGACACCGAAGCCTATGAATTCCAAGAGATTTACGGCTTAGAGACGGTGGTGATTCCACCCAACCGGGTCAGCAAACGTGAAGACCAGCTTGACCGGGTTTACAAAACCACCCGCGAGAAGTACGAAGCGGCCATCAAAGACATCCGCGAGTGCCACGGACGCGGCCAGCCGGTGCTGGTGGGCACCACGTCGATTGAGAATTCTGAAATCATCGACGAACTGCTGAACAAGGAAGGCCTACCGCACCAAGTGCTCAATGCCAAGCAGCACGCCCGCGAAGCCGACATCGTGGCCCAAGCCGGGCGGCCCGGCATGATCACTATTGCCACCAACATGGCCGGTCGGGGCACCGACATTGTGCTGGGCGGCAATATCGAAAAAGATGTGGCACAGGTCGAATCCGACCCGTCCTTGGACGATGCCAGCCGCCAAGCCCGCCTTGCCGAGCTGCGCGCAGCGTGGGCACAAGAGCACGAAAAGGTCAAAGCACTGGGTGGCCTGCGCATCATTGCTACCGAGCGCCACGAATCGCGCCGCATCGACAACCAATTGCGGGGTCGATCTGGCCGTCAGGGTGACCCTGGTTCGTCGCGCTTTTACCTGAGTTTGGACGATGCGCTGATGCGGATTTTTGCCGGTGATCGGGTGCGCTCCATCATGGACAGGCTCAAAATGCCCGACGGCGAAGCGATTGAGGCCGGTATCGTCACGCGCAGCATTGAGTCGGCGCAGCGCAAAGTCGAGGCACGCAATTTCGACGTTCGCAAGCAATTGCTGGAATACGACGATGTCTCTAACGACCAACGCAAGGTGATTTACCAGCAGCGCAATGAGATTTTGGATGCGCTCGATCTGAACGAAGTCATCCACGCCATGCGGGAAGACTGCTTTACCGATTTGGTGCGCGAACATGTGCCACTGGAGTCTGTCGAGGAGCAATGGAATTTGCCTGCCCTCGAAAAGGCCTTGGCCGAAGAATGGCAATTACCGCTGGCACTGAGTTCCGTCGTTGAAGGCGCGCAGTCGATCACCGACGAAGACATTTTGGAGAAAGTGCTGACCGCCGCCCATGCTGCCTTCAAAGCCAAGGTCGATCATGTCGGTGCTGAAAACTTCACCCAGTTTGAGCGCATGGTGCTGCTGCAAAGCATGGACTCGAACTGGCGTGACCACCTGAGCGCGCTCGATTATTTGCGCCAAGGCATTCACCTGCGCGGCTACGCACAAAAGCAGCCCAAGCAAGAATACAAGCGCGAGGCTTTTGACCTGTTCCGCCAACTGCTCGATATGGTGAAAAACGAAGTCACCAAAACCTTGATGACGGTGCAAGTGCAATCGGGTGAGCAACTCGATCAGGCCGCAGAGGACATGGAGCAACGCGCCGAACACATCGCTAACGTGACCTACAGCGCCCCGACCGAAACCGGCGACGTTGAAACCACGGTCGATGAGCGCACGCTGCGCGTTCAGCAGGCAGTGGCTGCTGGCGGGCGCGTGGGCCGCAATGACCCTTGCCCTTGCGGCAGCGGCCAAAAGTACAAACAGTGCCACGGCAAGTTGGCCTGAGCTGGGCAGACAGTGTTGCCCACAACAATCCTTGTTTGATTTTTTCAGGAAGTCTTTATGCCTGTAAACCTTTTGGCCCCGGTGGCCTCTGATTTGCACCCGATTGCCGGTGTTCGCATTGGTGTCACTGAGGCGGGTGTTCGCAAGGTCGATCGCAAAGATTTGACGGTGTTTTTGCTCGATGCTGGCTCCAGCGTGGCCGGTGTTTTTACGCAAAACCGCTTTTGCGCTGCGCCGGTACAGGTCAGCCGCGAGCACTTGCAAAGTGGTCAACCCATTCGGGCGATGGTCATCAACACCGGCAACGCCAATGCCGGTACCGGCGCACAAGGTTTGGCCCATGCCCGCTCGACCTGTGCAGCGCTGGCGGCACAGTTAGGCCTTGCACCAGAACAAATCTTGCCGTTTTCCACCGGCGTGATCATGGAGCCACTGCCGGTCGAGCGCATTGAGGCCGCACTGCCCGCCGCCATCGCCAATGCCCAGCCCGCCCACTGGGGCCGGGCTGCCGAAGGCATCATGACCACCGACACCCTGCCCAAGGCGTTTAGCACCCAAGTGCAATTGGGCACGGCGACGGTGAGCATCACCGGCATCAGCAAGGGCGCAGGCATGATCCGCCCGAATATGGCAACCATGCTGGGCTTTTTAGCCACCGATGCCTGCATTGACCCAGCGCTGCTGCAAGGTTTGGTGCGTGAGTTGGCCGATAGCTCGTTCAACCGCGTCACCATCGACGGCGATACCTCGACCAACGACTCGTTTGTCCTGGTCGCAACGCACCAAGCGGGCAATACCCCGATCACTTCGTTCGATAGCGCCGAGGGTAGCGCCCTCAAAGCCGCGCTACTGGGTGTGGCGCAAAAGCTGGCCCAAGCTATCGTGCGCGATGGCGAAGGTGCCACCAAATTCATCACCGTGCGCGTCGAAGGTGGCAAAACCGGCGAAGAATGCCGCAAAGTGGCCTACGCCATTGCCCATTCGCCGCTGGTGAAAACGGCTTTTTACGCCAGCGACCCGAATTTAGGCCGCATTTTGGCCGCTGTGGGTTACGCAGGTATCGACGACCTCGACCAAACCGGCATTGACCTGTATCTGGACGATGTGCACGTCGCCATCCAAGGCGGGCGCAACCCCGCTTACCGCGAAGAAGACGGCCAACGGGTGATGAAGCAGAGCGAAATCACCGTGCGCGTTTTGCTGGGACGCGGCGAGGCAGCAGATACGGTTTGGACGTGCGACTTTAGCCACGATTACGTCACCATCAACGCCGACTATCGCTCTTAATTTAATAGCAACAGGCGATTGCAGCACAAGGGCTAGAGGCCAAAATGAACCAAAATTTTGAAAATCTACTGCTGCGCGCCGAGCAACTGATCTCGCGCATCGAGTCGGTGCTACCCCAGCCGCTGTCGGCCCCCGATTGGTCGGTCGCGGTGGCGTGGCGCTACCGTAAACGCAGCGGCGGCCATGCAGTGCTAGAGCCGGTGCGCCACATCGGTAGCATGGGCCTGCACGACCTGAAAGAAATTGACGGCCAGAAAGAAAAAATCCAGCGCAATACCCAGCAGTTTGTCGATGGCCGCAGCGCCAACAACGTGCTGCTGACGGGCGCACGGGGCACGGGCAAATCGTCGCTCATCAAGGCCTGCCTGAATGCTTTTGCACCGCAGGGCTTGCGCCTGATCGAGGTCGATAAGGCCGATTTGGTCGATTTACCCGATATCGTCGAGGTGGTGGCGAACCGCCCCGAAAAATTCATCGTTTTTTGCGACGACCTGAGTTTTGAAGAAGGCGAACCGGGCTACAAAGCCCTCAAGTCGGTTTTGGATGGCTCGGTAGCAGCGGCCACGCCCAATGTGCTGGTCTATGCCACCAGCAACCGCCGCCATTTGTTGCCCGAATACATGGCCGAGAACCTGACCTACTCGCGCACCCCCGATGGCGAGGTGCATCCGGGTGAAGTGGTCGAAGAAAAAATCTCGCTGTCCGAGCGATTTGGCTTGTGGGTGAGTTTTTACCCGTTCAGCCAAGACGAATATTTGACCATCGTGGCGCAATGGTTGTCGGCCTTGAAGGTCGATGCAGCGACCATTGCAGCCGCCCGGCCCGAAGCGTTGATTTGGGCACTGGAGCGCGGCTCGCGCAGTGGCCGAGTCGCCTACCAGTTTGCGCGCGACTATGCGGGGCGCCACGGTGGTTGAAGCGCGCCAGCATACCGAAGTGGCGGTGGGTGTGTTGCTGCGGGCCGATGGCGCGCTGCTGCTGTCCACGCGCCCCCCCGGCAAGGCTTACGAAGGCTACTGGGAGTTTCCCGGCGGCAAGGTCGAAGCGGGCGAAACCATCGCCCAAGCCCTGCGCCGCGAATTGATCGAAGAACTGGGCATCACCATCGGCCCGGTCGAAGTCTGGAAAGTCACCGAGCACGACTACCCGCACGCGCTGGTGCGGCTGCACTGGTGCAAAGTGACCGAGTGGAGCGGTGATTTTGAAATGCGCGAAGGCCAAACCATGGCTTGGCAACAGTTGCCGCTGCAAGTGCGCCCGGTCTTGCCCGGTGCCTACCCGGTGCTGCAATGGCTGGCACAAGAACGCGGCCAAGTTTTCGATCCCGAATTGCTCCTGAATTGATAGCTACTTGTGCTGATGCATCGCCGACAAAAGCAGGTTTTGGCCTAATTTTGGAGCCGTGGATCGCCGTACGGAGCATCGTCCGGTGGTGCTTGGGTCGGTACGGCAAACTCTTCACTGGCCCAAGCGCCTAAATCAATCTTTTTGCAGCGCTTACTGCAAAAAGGGCGATAACGATTTTCCGGACTGTAAAGGCTAGGCCCAGCACACGTCGGGCAAACCACCTGCCGAATGCTGGCGGCTGCGGTGGTCGATGGGGCGGCGTTGTCGGTCATGGGCAAAAATAGGCCGTTAGGCACACAAGGTCAGCTCAAAAGCAGCATCTTCGGTGCAAGCCAGTAAATGGCTGTTTTCGTGCAAACGCACCAACCGCACCGCCAAAACCAAATGGTTGGCACTGATTTCAGGAATCAAATTGAGCGTCGGACTGATCGCTAGACGCAGCATCTGAAACGTGCGTCCCTGCGGCAAGTTTTGCTGAAACACGCCGTTTTCAGCCGCCACCTTTTGCGGAAACCCTGAACCACGCAGCAAGCGCAGCAGCAGGTAAATCGGGTCGGCCATCGGCATCAACGTGGCGGCCCATTCTTCGAGCGCTTGCTGGCGCGCGGCAATGTCGTGGTGTTGCCAGCCGTAATAGCTGGGCACATCAAAACTACAGGTTCCCCCCGGAATACTGATGCGCTTGCGGATGTTCATCAGCCATGCGTTTTCGGTCATCGACTGACCGGCTTTGCCAACGTGGTCGTTGATGTCGGTAAAGCAGCGCTCGAGTTGGCCTAGAACCGCATTGAGCGCCGACTCCGAAATGGCCGGATTGCCCCGGTAGCTTTCGAGGAACTGTTTTTGCTTTTCCAAGTCTTTGAGTAAATCGTATTTGAGGTCGGCGCGGCTGGCCACATCCATGATCTCAAACAGGGTTGTCAAAGCAAAATGGTGGTCCAGAGCGTGGCTACGGGAAATGAGTTCACTGAGCCTGCGAAACAACTGCTCCAGCCTCAAATAGGTACGGATGCGTTCGTTAAAGGGGTATTCGTAAAGGATCACGCTGCCGGGCTATTGGTGAGGAGAGTTCGCATGCAGTGGTTAGCTGCTGGTGGGGCAGGCTGCAAAAAGCGGGTCTTTTATCATAGCCCGAACTGATGCGCTATGGCATCTACCTGTGCCCGCAGCCCATCGAGACTTAAACCATCGTTGTAGAGCACCCCATCTGCTGCCATACGGCGCTGGCTGCGGCTGGCTTGCGATGCCATGATGCCTTGCACCACGGAGGCGGGCAATGCGCTGCGTGCCATGACACGCTCAATTTGGGTGGCTTCGCGGCAATCAACCACCCAAACCACGTCGAGTTGGCGCGGCCAATGGGCCGATTCAACCAGCAAAGGAATATCCAACACCACCAACCGCTGCCCGACGACCCGGGCTGCATGGGCCCGCTCTTGCGAAAAATGTGCCACCAAGGGATGCACGATGGCTTCGAGCTGCTTGCGCGCTGCCGGCTGTGAGAAGGCATGTGCCCGCATACGGTCACGATGCAAGGCACCGGTGGCATCGACAAACTCGGTGCCAAACACCTTGGCAATGGAAGCCATCGCAGCACCTCCAGCGCCAGTGACTTCGCGAGCGATTTGGTCTGCATCCACCAGTGCCGCACCACGCTCCGCCAACATTTGGGCCACGGTGCTTTTACCGCTGCCAATGCCACCCGTCAGCCCGAAACGGATGCTGGTTTGCGTGTACGACTTCATAGCCCGAGCGCCTTTAACAAAGCTTCCAATACCGTTTGTGGCCCCCAGACCAGCGCGATCAAGCCAGCACCGACCAAAAATGGGCCAAACGGTATGTAACCGCCCTCGCGCAAACTGCTGGCAAACTTCATAGCGATGCCCACTACCGCACCCACCACCGAGGCCAGTAAGATCAGCGGCACCAAAGCCTGCCAACCAAACCACGCTCCCAAAGCAGCAAACAGCTTGAAGTCGCCATAACCCATGCCCTCTTTGCCAGTCGCCAGCTTGAAGGCCCAGTAAACCAGCCAGAGCGACAAGTACCCCCCCGCAGCGCCCATGACCGCGCCAAACAGCGGCACGTTGGTCCATTGCCACGCCGATGCCAGCAACCCAGCCCACAACAGCGGCAGCGTAATGTCATCGGGAAGCAGCGTGGTATCCCAGTCGATAAAGGCCAACGCCACCAGCGCGGCACAAAAGCCACACCACACCAAGCCGGTGGGGGTCATGCCCCAGCGGTGTACGCAAAAGAAAAACAAACTGGCGGTGAACAACTCCACTAAGGGGTAGCGCAAGCTAATGGGCGTTTTGCACGCCGAACAGCGCCCGCGCAAAAACACATAACTGAGCACCGGAATATTCTCGAACCAACGCACCGGATGGCCGCAAGCCGGGCAGCGCGAACGCGGCTGAGAGAGGTTGAAGGTCTCAACCGCTGCGGCGGTCAAAGGCACGGTGGTGCCCGCAGCAGATGGCAGACTGGCGGCATAGTCTGCGCACTCAGCGGCCCATTGCCGCTCGAGCATTTTCGGAAAACGGTAAATGACCACATTCAAAAAACTGCCCACCAGCAAGCCCAAAATGCCCGCCAGTGCTGAATCCATCCAAACATCGGAACCCATCAAACCACCTGCCCCAACTTAAAGATAGGCAGGTACATCGAGACCACGATGCCCCCGATCAGGCCACCCAGAAAAACAATGATGATTGGCTCCATCAGGCTCGACAAGCCCGCCACCATTTCATCGACTTCTTCTTCGTAAAAATCGGCAGCTTTGCCCAACATGTGGTCAATGGAGCCGGACTCTTCGCCAATGGCGCACATCTGCAAAACCATCGACGGAAAAATATTCGCGTTGGTCATGGCCGCCGTCAGACTGGTGCCGGTAGACACCTCTTGCTGGATTCTTTCGGTTGCCATAGCGTAAACCGAATTGCCCGCTGCCCCTCCGACCGAATCGAGGGCTTCGACCAGCGGTACACCGGCGGCAAACATGGTCGAGAGGGTGCGCGTCCAACGGGCCACGGCGGATTTTTCAATCAAGATGCCAAACACCGGGATTTTGAGCAGGATCCGGTCCATCACCATTTGCATCTTTTCGCTGCGCCGCCAAGCCTGCATGAAAAAATAGCCGCCGCCGCCAATCACGCCAAAAATCAACCACCACCAAGCGACAAAAATTTCGCTGATGCCCATCACAAACAGTGTGGGCGCAGGCAAATCGGCACCGAACGAGGTAAAGACCTGCTTGAAGGCTGGAATCACAAAAATCATGATCACCGTGACCACGACAAAGGCCACAATCACCACCGAGATCGGGTACATCAGGGCCGACTTGATTTTGGCTTTGATGGCCTCGGTCTTTTCCATGTACATGGCCAGCCGATCGAGCAGGGCTTCCAAAATACCGGCAGATTCTCCGGCCTCGACCAAGTTGCAATAGAGGCTATCAAAGTACAGCGGGTACTTGCGAAAAGCGTTGTTGAGCGAGGTGCCGGTCTCGACATCGCCCCGAATGTCGTTGAGCAATTTACCGACGCTGGGGTTGGTGTTGCCACGCCCGACAATGTCAAACGCTTGCAGCAGCGGCACACCAGCTTTCATCATGGTGGCCATTTGGCGGGTAAACAAGGCGATGTCTTTGGGCTTGATTTTTTTGCCCGAACTCATCCGCCGCTTTTTGATTTTGGTCGGAAAAACCCCTTGGCGGCGCAGCATCGCCTGCACTTGGTTCTCGCCAGAGGCGCGGGTTTCGCCGCGCACAACTTTGCCTTGGCGGTCTTTGCCTTCCCACTCAAAGACGAAATCCTTAATGCCCTTTGATGCGGCAGTCGCCATGGCGCTTCCTTGGTTGGTGCAGTGTTAGATGTTGGTAACGGCCAGCACTTCTTCCAGCGACGTCATGCCCTGCTTGACTTTGTGCAAGCCCGATTCGCGCAGCGAGCGTACACCCTCGCGCTTGGCCTGTGCTGCAATGTCCAAAGCGCTGCCGTCGCGCAAGATGATGCGCTGAATTTCTTCCGAAATAGGCATCACTTGGTAAATACCGACACGCCCCTTGTAACCGTTGTTGCAGGCCGAGCACCCCACAGCCTTGTAGGCGACCCAAGAGCCGTCCAACTCCTCATCGTCAAAGCCCGCTTCGAGCAAGGCTTCGTGCGGAATATCAGCCGGGGCCTTGCACTGTGGGCACAAACGCCGGGCCAGCCGCTGGGCCGTAATCAAAATGACGCTGGAGGCGATGTTAAACGGCGCAATGCCCATGTTGCGCATCCGCGTCAGCGTGGTCGGCGCATCGTTGGTGTGCAGCGTCGAGAGCACCAAGTGACCGGTTTGGGCTGCCTTGATCGAGATGTCGGCAGTTTCGAGGTCGCGAATTTCGCCGACCATGATGATGTCTGGGTCTTGGCGCAGAAACGACTTGAGGGCCACTGCAAAGGTCAGGCCTGCTTTTTCGTTCACATTGACCTGATTGACACCGGGCAAGTTAATTTCGGATGGGTCTTCAGCGGTGGCAATGTTCACGCCCGGCTTGTTCAGCAGGTTCAGGCACGAGTAGAGCGACACCGTCTTACCCGAGCCTGTAGGCCCAGTGACCAAAATCATGCCGTAAGGTCGGCCAATAGCGCTGAGCAAGCGCTCTTTTTCTTCAGGGTCGTAGCCCAGTGCCTCAATGCCCATCTTGGCGCTGCTGGGGTCCAAAATACGGATCACAATCTTCTCGCCAAACAGGGTTGGCAAGGTGCTGACCCGAAAATCAATCACCCGATCAGGCCCGACCTTGAGCTTCATGCGTCCGTCTTGGGGTACGCGTTTTTCGGAAATATCCAACCGCGAAATCACCTTGATGCGCGAGGCCAGTTTGTCTTTGATGGCAATGGGTGGCGAGGCAATTTCGCGCAACTCACCGTCAATGCGAAAACGCACCCGGTAGGTGTGCTCGTAAGGCTCAAAGTGCAAATCGGAAGCGCGCATATTGAACGCATCGATCAGCATTTTGTGCAAAAACTTGACGATAGGCGCGTCTTCCACCTCCGCGCCGTTGTTGTCTTGGCCGCTCTCTTGGGCTTCCTCAATCGGCAAGTCGCTGAACTCAAACTCGGTACTGCTGTTGATAGCGTCCAGACTGTCGCTGGCGCTTTTGCTGCTGGCAGCGACCATCGCGCTGAGTTTGTCGTACTCGGCAATCACCCAATCGACACCGAGTTGGGTGGTGAATTTGATTTTTTCGGCAGCTTCTTGATCGGTCGGGTCGGCCGTGGCGACGATCAGGCGGTTGCTGCGCTTGCTCAACACCACCACACGGTAAGCGCCGCAGATTTTCGGGTCAAGCATCTCGCGCGGCAAGCGCTGCGGGTCGACGGCGTTGAGGTCGAGCAGCGGCGCACCAAACACCGTCGAGACGGTGTGGGCCAAATCGGCTGCAGACACAGCACCCGAGCCAGTCAGCTCGGCAATAAAACTTTGTCGGCTGGCCTGAGACTTGCGGTAGATGTCTTCGGCTTCTTTTTGTGTCAGCTTACCCGCCGAAATGAGCGCCCTGCCCAGACCGGGGAGTGCAACTGTTGCGGAGTCTTTGGGGGTGGGGTCAACAGCGGCCATGTAACCGGGGGGTGATGAAAATGGATGGGGCATCCTATCACCGCCGTTCATCCGAACCCCAAGCCCATCGCTAGCCTGCTACTTTTTTAATAGCTAACAATGACGAACAGAAAGCGCAGGGGGTTCTTTTGATCTCAAAAGGGCCTCGACAGGAGTCCCATTTACCAACGACAAAAGGCGATTTTCAGAAAAAATACCGAAGAAATTGCAACTGCTTTGCGGATTATAGGTAGGCCACTACCGCCATCCAATCAACCCAGTCCCGACAACAAAGCTGGCAATAACAGCGCCGTCAAAGCGCCATTCAGCCCCATCGCCAGCGCCGCAAAAGCCCCGGCTTGTTCACTGACCTGAAAGGCCCGCGCGGTGCCAATACCGTGCGAGGCCACGCCAATGGCAAAGCCTCGGATGGCTGGGTCGGTAATCTTCAGGGCATCAAAAATATAGCGCGCCCCAACTGCACCAAAAATTCCGGTCACGATCACCAAAACGGCTGTCAATGACGAAATGCCACCGATGCGCTCAGACACCCCCATGGCAATCGGCGTTGTCACCGACTTAGGGGCCAGCGACAACTGTGTGGGCAAAGTCGCCCCGAGCAGCCGGGCAATCGCTACCGCAGACAAAGCCGCCGTCACACAGCCCGCCAACAGCCCCAACACCACCGGCCAGAGCATGGCGCGCACCCGCTGAAGCTGGGCGTACAGTGGCAGTGCCAAAGCCACCGTGGCCGGGCCGAGCAGAAAATGGACAAACTGCGCCCCCTGAAAATAGGTAGCGTAAGAGGTGCCCGTCAGCATGAGCAAGCCCACCAGCAGCGTGACGGCAATCAGCACCGGGTTGCTCAAGGGGTGCAGCCGGCAGCGCCGGTGCAGTGCCAGCGCGAGCAGGTACATCACCAGCGTCAAAGTCAGGCCCAGCAGCGGTGATGCTGCCAAATAAACCCAGATTTCGTGGATGGGCAGTGGCAAGTTCATGGCCGATCCGCCTCGGTAGGGGAGGCTGCACCGCTGCGTGCCAAAGCCCACTTCATAACCAGTGCTGTCACTACCAGCGTTGCTACCGTACTGACCACCAGCGAGACCAGCAATGGCAGCCATTCGTCGGCCACCCGGTGCAGGTGCACCATGATGCCTGCGCCTGCGGGCACAAACAACAGCGATAGGTTTTGCAGCAGCCCTTGGCTGGTCGATTGCAAGCCCTCACTGGGGCCACCACGCAGCACCAGCGCAACCAGCAGCAGCAGCATGCCAATCACCGGCCCCGGTACCGGCAGGTGCAGGCTGCGGGCGATGACTTCTCCGGCCAGTTGAAACACCAGCAACCAAGCAAAACCAGCCACCATAGAAAACTCCCAACAAAGCAGGCTGGTAATTTAAGGCCAAGTGATACGCACGCGCAAGCCGCCCAGTAGCGGGCTGCGGTCGTGCTCGACCCACAGGCCGTACAAACGGGCAATGCGCTGCACAATCGACCAGCCTAAGCCGCTGCCAGTCTGGCCCGTGCCCGGCACCCGAAAAAACCGCTCACCCAGCCGCTCCATCGCAGCCGGTTCAAGGCCCGGGCCGCTGTCTTGCACGCACAGCTGCACGCGGCCTTCGGGGGATGGGCCAATTTGTACCCGCACCTGCGCCCCATCGGGGCTGTAGCGCAGGGCGTTGTCGAGCAAATTGCGCAGCAACACCTGCGCCAGTGGTTCTGCCAACGTTACCGGGGTTGGCCCAGCAATGTCCAGCACCACATCTTGGGAGCGCATTTGCGCTGCATCGAGCAGGTCGTGGGCCACGGCATGAGAAACATCGGCCAAATCGGTGCTGGGGGTGTTGGTGTAGGCCGACTCAGCATCCAGCCGGGCCAGTTGCAGCAATTGCTCAATCAACCGGGTAGCCCGGTCACAGCCGTGTATGGTTGCTGCCAGTGCTTGGTTGCGTTCGCTGCTGTGGCTAGCGCCTTGGGCCACTTGGGCCTGCATTCGAATCGCCGCAATGGGGGTGCGCAATTCATGGGACGCATCGGCGGTAAATTGCTGCTCTGCTGCCAACAAGTGGCCCATGCGCTCAAACAGTTGATTGACTGCTGTGACCAGTGGCAGCACTTCGGGCACTACGCCTGTGGTTTCGAGGGGGGCCAGTGACTGCGGCTGGCGTGCGGCAACGGTTTGCCCTAAGTGGCGCAGCGGTTGCACTGCGCCGCGCACTGCCCACCAGATGCCCAGCGCCAGCAGCGGCAGCGCCAGCACCATCGGCCAGATCATGCTGTAGAGGCTCACCATCACCACATCGTGGCGCGAGGTTTGCAACTCACCCACCTGCAACCACATACCGCTGTGTCCGGGTGTGCCAAACACGCGCCACGATTGACCACCGGCCTCGCTGTCGGTAAATCCGGCTTGTTTTCTGGGGGCCAGAGGCTCGCTCGGGGCGCTGGCCGATCGAGCCAACAAGCGGCCATCGTGCCAAACTTGAAACACCACACGCTGCTGGTATTTGTGCAAATCAGGGGCTAAATTAAACTCCTCGTCTTTGATTTCTTCGAGGGGTTGCAAGAGCAACAAGGCAGCCGTTTGTGCCAGATGCGCATCGAGCAGTTCGCTCACTTCGTGGTGGGCATCGCGCCAAGTCAAGGTGGCCGCTAGCACCCACGCTAGCGCCAGCAACGCCAGCACCGTCGATAGAAGGCGTGTTTGTAACGAGTACGGTAGGGATGGTTGTAAAGGGGGAATGGTGTTCATGCCGGGGTGCGTGGAACGCGATAACCAACACCGCGCACCGTTTCAATCACTGCGGCACCGAGTTTACGCCGCAGGTGATAAATGTGGACTTCAACGGCATTGCTATGGATTTCATTGCCCCACTGGTACAAGCGCTGCTCCAGTTGTTGGCGGCTCAAAACACGCCCGGCGTTGAGCAACAGCGCGTGCAGCAAATCGTACTCGCGCTGCGACAGCGCCACCAACTGACCCTCGCGCCACACTTTATGCCCAGCAGGGTCGAGTTCGATGGCCGCGCTGCTCAAGCGTGCTTCGGCTTGGCCGTGGGCGCGGCGCACCAATGCCCGCAGTCGGGCGGCGAGTTCATGCAGATCAATCGGTTTGATGAGGTAGTCGTCGGCACCGGCATCAAGTCCGGCGATGCGCTCTGTCAGTGCATCGCGCGCTGTGAGCACCAGCACCGGGGTGTTGATGCGCCGGGCACGGGTTTGTTTTAAGACCTGCATGCCGTCTTGGCGCGGTAGGCCCAAATCCAACACACAGGCCAAGTAGGTGCCAGTGGCCAATTCGGACTCAGCGGCCATACCGTCGCGCACCCAATCGACCAAAAAGCCGTGCTGCGCCAAACCGGCACGGATGCCAGATCCTAATAAGGGGTCGTCTTCGGCCAGCAAAATTCGCATTGCAGAGGGGTCTTTCTATGGTTCTATCGCCGTCGCCTTGAACGGGCTGACGGCGGCGGTATGCCGCCATCGTGCGCTCTGGGCATGAAGGCAACCTTAAAAAGACAAAAAAGCCCTCACCGGGATTTTTTTGAGCCAAATTGACTTCTAGCGCTTATCTGTCAACACTTTAATGCTATGAATTTAGGAGTAATTGACGAAGCCTGAACCGTATTTGTTCTGTCGTCATTTACCCCTATCATGGGGCGGGGCATTTGCCTCGGTACGGCTTGAGACACTTACAAGGGGGATTTCGCTATGGACTTTGTTCAATCCATCAAAACCTGCATGGGCAAGTACGCCACGTTTTCAGGGCGCGCATCGCGCAGTGAATACTGGTGGTTTGCACTGTTTCAATTCCTGCTGATGCTGGTGACGGGGATGGTGGATGAAACGCTTTCTGGCCTTGCGGCTTTGGCCATCGCATTGCCAGCCTTGGCGGTGGGCGCACGTCGCTTGCACGATGTGGGGCGCTCGGGTTGGTGGCAGTTGTTGATGTTTACAGGGATTGGCTACTTCGTGCTGCTGTATTGGTGGGTTCAGTCTGGCACTGGGCAAGCCAATGCCCACGGCGAAGCACCCACGGCCTAAAGAAAAAACAAAAAAGCCCGCAGGCATTGCGGCCTGCGGGCTTGTTGGCTTGCGCTCGGGTGTGCGCGGGCCGGGGGGCAATTACATGCCCATGCCGCCCATACCACCCATGCCGCCCATGCCGCCCATATCGGGGCCGCCAGCGGACTCTTCCTTAGGCGATTCGGCAACCATGCACTCTGTGGTCAGCATCAGCGAAGCGACCGAAGCGGCGTTTTGCAGTGCAGTGCGCGTGACCTTGGTAGGATCCAAAATACCCATTTCGATCATGTCGCCGTAGGTGTCGTTGGCAGCGTTGAAGCCGTAGTTGCCCGAACCAGCCAAGATCGCTGCAACCACCACCGATGGCTCGCCACCGGCGTTGGCAACGATTTCGCGCAGAGGCGCTTCGATGGCCTTGAGCACCAGTTTGATACCAGCGTCTTGGTCAGCGTTGTCGCCTTGGATGGTGCCAGCAGCTTGGCGGGCACGCAGCAGCGCCACACCGCCACCGGCGACGATGCCTTCTTCCACCGCAGCGCGGGTAGCGTGCAGGGCATCTTCAACGCGGGCCTTCTTTTCCTTCATTTCGACTTCGGTGGCAGCGCCAACCTTGATCACGGCAACACCGCCAGCCAACTTGGCCACGCGCTCTTGCAGCTTTTCGCGGTCGTAGTCGGAAGAAGCTTCTTCGATTTGGATACGCACTTGCTTGACGCGCGCTTCGATGTCAGCGGCTTGGCCTTCGCCATCAATGATGATGGTGTTTTCTTTGCCCACTTCGATGCGCTTGGCTTGGCCCAGATCGGCCAGAGTAGCCTTTTCCAGGGTCAGGCCGACTTCTTCAGCAATGACCTTGCCGCCGGTCAGAATGGCGATGTCTTCCAACATGGCCTTGCGACGGTCGCCAAAGCCAGGAGCCTTGACAGCCACGACCTTCAGGATGCCGCGAATGGTGTTGACCACCAAAGTTGCCAAGGCTTCGCCTTCGACTTCTTCAGCAATGATCAACAGGGGACGGCCCGCCTTAGCGACTTGCTCCAGCACGGGCAGCAGGTCACGGATGTTGCTGATCTTCTTGTCAAACAGCAGCACGAAGGGGTTGTCCAGAATCGCGGCTTGCTTTTCGGGGTTGTTGATGAAGTAGGGCGACAGGTAGCCACGGTCAAACTGCATACCTTCGACAACGTCGAGTTCGTTTTGCAGGCTCTTGCCGTCTTCAACGGTAATCACGCCTTCTTTGCCGACTTTGTCCATGGCATTGGCGATGATTTCACCAATGGAAGAATCGCTGTTGGCAGAAATCGAACCGACTTGGGCGATTTCTTTGGAAGTGGTGGTGGCCTTAGAAGCCTTCTTCAGTTCTTCGATCAGGGCAGTGACGGCCTTGTCGATACCGCGCTTCAAATCCATAGGATTCATGCCAGCGGCAACGTACTTCATGCCTTCGCGCACGATGGCTTGGGCCAGCACGGTAGCGGTGGTGGTGCCGTCGCCAGCGTTGTCAGAAGTCTTGGAAGCGACTTCCTTGACCATCTGCGCGCCCATGTTTTGCAGCTTGTCTTTGAGTTCGATTTCTTTAGCGACCGAGACACCGTCCTTGGTCACGGTAGGAGCGCCGAACGAGCGCTCCAGCACCACGTTGCGACCCTTAGGGCCGAGCGTCACTTTGACCGCATTGGCCAAAATGTTCACGCCTTCAACCATGCGAGCGCGGGCTTCGCCGCCGAAAACTACGTCTTTTGCTGCCATGTGTATTTCTCCAGAATTCAAAAATGAGGGGGTGGGCGCTTAGGCTTCGACGACGGCGAAGAGGTCGTCTTCTTTCATCACCAACAATTCATTGCCATCGACCTTGACGGTCTGGCCGCTGTATTTGCCAAACAAAACGCGGTCACCGACCTTGACGTTCATCGTGCCGATTTCGCCCTTGTCGTTCTTCTTGCCGGGGCCAACGGCCAGCACTTCACCTTGATCGGGCTTTTCAGCAGCGTTGTCGGGGATAAAGATGCCCGAGGCTGTTTTGGTTTCGCTTTCGATGCGCTTGACGATGACACGGTCGTGCAGGGGGCGAAGTTTCATGGGGTTATCTCCTGAAAGGTCAAAAAAGGTGGCTGGTGGGGTGCGCGTTTGTTAGCACTCACACCTGACGAGTGCTAATGATAAGGGCTTTTGCCACGGTTTCAAGAGGGGGCTGTGGCAGTGGGGGTATTCTGGGTCAGCCCCAAAAAGTGATCGAGCATATGAAAGTGGTCTTCAAAGAACTCCGCTTCCAAGGCCGCCAATTGATCAATGGCGACCCATTGCACTTGGGCCGCATCGTCATCGGCTTGCACCGACGGAAACGGTGCGTCGCCCAAATCAAAGTAATGCGCGTGGGTGATGGTGCGCCCGCGCTGGCTGCGGTCGGGGTGGTCAAACACCGCTGTTTGTTGCCATGCGGCGCGCAAGGTAGTTTCTGGTAGCTGGCAGTGGGTTTCTTCGGCCAGCTCGCGCAGGCACGATTGCCAGAGCGTCTCGCGCTGCTCGATAAAACCACCGGGTACGGCCCTTTGCCCTTTGCCGGGGGCGTGGGCACGGCGAATCAGCAGGATGTGGTTTTGGCAGCGCAGCACGGCATCGACAGTAACGAAAACTGGCGGGTAGGGCGCGTTGGCCCACGCTTGGCGGTAACCGCGCAGCATGCGCCATTCCTCTTGCAATGCGCCATACAGGGGGGCAGTGGTGGCCTGCTGTGCAAAGCCGAGCAAAAAGTCCAAGGTACTGGCGGGCATTTGGTCTGCCAGTGGCTGCAGTGCAGCGGCCACCGTCTCTGCGCTGGCACCAAAGTAAGCGTCGCGGATGGCGGTGGCATCGATGCGGCCTTGGCGCTCCAGCGGCATCAGCGTCCAACCCGGAAAACCATTCAGGTAGCCGCTGGTGGCATCTTTGAAATGCCCGACCAAACCGATATGCGCCCGGGCAGGCACCCGCTGGGCAACGCCTTGGCGCACCGCTTCAATCCACTTGGCCTCGTTGTAGTGGTCGCGCACCGGCAACACTTGCAACCGGGCACGGTCGGCCTCGGGCAGGGCGCTGCGCAGCATGGCCTCGCGCTCTTGCCAAGTGAAAGGGTTTTTGGGCGAACGCGCTTGCCACGCAGAACCCATCACCACAATGACGTTGCTGGCGTGGGCCAATGCATGTTGTAGCAGGGCGATATGGCCGTTGTGAACTGGCTCAAAGCGCCCGATGTAAATGGCAGTGTCGTAGATCAGTATCAATGGATTCCTTGAACGCCTGTGCTGGGCTTTACGTTTTCTTGATGCAAATACGCCCATTCTTTCGCATACCTTGATACCTATTTTCTTAACATAAGTTCATATCAATGGGGGGAGCGATATGGACTTCGTTTATTTGGCGCTGGGCAGTTTAATTTGGATTGCAGCCTATGGCTTGATGATGGGATGCGCCCATTTGCAACAATTTCGGGGGTACCCATGAACGGCTGGAATATTCTTGCTGCCGTACTGGCGGGGGGTGTCTTTGTCTATCTTGTGGCGGTGTTGTTACGCCCGGAGGACTTCTCATGATGTCAGCCGCTTGGATTCAACTGACCGTCTTTTTGGGTGTGTTGCTGGTGTTGGCATGGCCGCTGGCAAGGATGATTGAAGCCGTGTTGGCGGGGCGCTTCGTATTGGGGTGTCGACTGGAAGGTGTGCTGTGGCGCATAGCAAATGTGCGTCCCAATGAAGAAACAAGCTGGCAGCGCTACGCACTCGGGCTGTTGGTTTTTAACGGCTTGGGGCTGATCGCTGTGTATGCCTTGCAACGCTTCCAAGCTGTACTACCGCTCAATCCGCAAGCATTTGGTGCCGTCACGCCTGACTCGGCTTTCAATACAGCCGTCAGTTTTGTCACCAATACCAATTGGCAGGGTTATGGTGGCGAAACCAGCATGGGCTATTTGACGCAAATGTTGGCACTGACGGTTCAAAATTTCCTCTCCGCAGCCACAGGCATCGTGGTTGTCATTGCGCTCATACGGGGCTTTGTTCGCCATTCAGTCCAATGTATCGGTAACGTTTGGGTTGATCTCACCCGCACCACGCTATGGGTGTTGTTACCGCTGTCGCTGCTGTTTGCCATCATTTTCTCAGCCCAAGGGGTAGTGCAAACCCTCTCGCCCTATGTAGAAGCACAGACGCTAGAAACAGTGCACTGGCAAGCCCCAAAACTGGATCCGCAAGGGCAGCCCGTTTTCGATACATCTGGCCAACCGGTGCTGCAAGAGATGAGCAGCGCGACCCAAACCATTGCTATAGGGCCTGTAGCCTCCCAACTGGCGATCAAGATGCTGGGCACTAACGGGGGTGGATTTTTCAACGCCAATTCAGCCCACCCTTTCGAGAACCCAACGGCGCTCACTAATTTCCTACAGATGCTGGCAATCTTTTTGATTCCAGCCGCACTGTGCTTTGTTTTTGGGCGGATGGTTGGTGATTTGCGCCAAGGATGGGCAGTACTGGCAGCCATGGTGGTGCTGTTTATTGCCTGCGTTGTTCCTGCCATATGGTTTGAGCAACAAGGCAATTCGGCCCTGACTGCGCTAGGGGTAGATCAAACGGCGACAGCGACCCAGCCCGGTGGCAACATGGAAGGCAAGGAAGCTCGTTTTGGTATCAACGCCACCTCATTGTTTGCTGTGATTACTACTGCAGCCAGTTGCGGTGCGGTCAATGGCATGCACGACAGTTTTACGCCTTTGGGCGGTATGGTGCCACTGGTACTGATGCAGTTGGGTGAAGTGGTATTTGGCGGTGTCGGCACAGGACTGTACGGAATGCTGTTATTTGCCATCATGGCCGTGTTCATTGCAGGTCTGATGATCGGGCGCACGCCAGAGTATCTGGGCAAAAAAATTGAGGTGCGTGAGATGAAGCTGGTCTCTCTCGCCATCCTCGTCACGCCCCTGTTGGTATTGCTTGGTACTGGCGTTGCTGTGATGACCGATGCAGGCCGTGCTGGGATCATGAACCCCGGTGCGCATGGGTTTTCTGAAGTGCTCTATGCCTTTTCTTCGGCCGCCAACAACAACGGTAGTGCTTTTGCAGGCCTTTCAGCCAACACACCTTTCTACAACCTATTGCTTGCATTGGCGATGTGGTTCGGGCGCTTTGGTGTCATCGTGCCGGTACTGGCGATGGCAGGCTCGCTGGCCGCTAAAAAACGCATAGCAGCCAGCGAGGGCACTTTACCCACCCACGGCCCTTTGTTCGTCACGTTGTTGATTGGCACTGTGCTGCTGGTGGGGCTGCTGAATTACGTGCCTGCGCTGGCCCTTGGCCCGGTGGCCGAACATTTGATGCTGTGGAGCCGTTGAGGATATTCCCATGAGTCACAAAAATTTAGCCTTGTTTGATTCAGCACTGTTGCAGTCGGCATTGATCGCAGCCTTTACCAAGCTGCACCCGCGCGTACAGTGGCGCAACCCCGTGATGTTTGTCGTCTATGTAGGCAGTGCTTTTACATCTGCTTTGGCACTGGCCCAGCCCAACACATTCACTACCGCAGTGGCAGTATGGCTGTGGTTCACGGTCCTTTTTGCGAACTTCGCCGAAGCCTTGGCCGAAGGACGTAGCAAAGCACAAGCAGCTTCATTGCGCAGTCTCAAGAAGCAAACTTGGGCAAAAAAACTCGATGGCAATTACAACCAAGCCATACCACGCGAACAAATGAAGTGGCTCCCTCTGGAGGCCGAATCTTTGCGCAAAGGTGATCTGGTGTTCATAGAGGCTGGCGATACCGTGCCAGCCGATGGGGAGGTGATTGAGGGCGTGGCATCGGTGGACGAAAGTGCTATCACCGGGGAATCAGCTCCAGTGATCCGCGAGTCGGGTGGCGATTTTTCTGCCGTAACGGGAGGTACACGGGTACTGTCCGATTGGGTTGTGGTGCGCATTTCGGTGAACCCGGGGGAAACCTTTGTTGACCGCATGATTGCGATGGTGGAGAACGCCAAGCGCCAGAAAACGCCCAACGAGATCGCGCTGACCATTCTGTTGGTGGCACTCACCATCGTATTTCTTGGCGTGGTAGTAACGCTTTTGCCATTCTCGACGTTCAGTGTCGCTACCAACGGCACCGGGGAGCCAGTCAGTTTGGTGGTGTTGGTTGCGTTGCTGGTGTGCCTCATTCCAACCACTATCGCTGGGCTGCTCAGTGCCATTGGCGTGGCCGGTATGAGCCGCATGATGCAGGCCAATGTAATTGCCACTTCGGGCCGTGCGGTCGAGGCCGCTGGTGACGTAGATGTACTCCTGCTGGACAAAACGGGCACCATCACACTAGGAAACCGCCAAGCAAGTGCATTTATTCCTTCGCCCGGTGTGAACGAGACGGATTTGGCAGATGCGGCACAACTGGCATCGCTGGCAGACGAAACGCCTGAGGGCCGCAGTATTGTGGTTTTGGCTAAGCAGCAATTTAATCTGCGCGAACGCGATGTGGGTGCTCTGGGTGCCCAGTTTGTTCACTTCACCGCCCAGACTCGCATGAGTGGTGTCGATCTGGACGGAGGAAGAATTCTGCGCAAGGGCGCAGCACATGCCATTCGCCAGCATGTCCAAGCCTTAGGGGGCGATTTTCCGGCAGCACTGCAAACAGCGGTTGATGACGTATCGCGCCGCGGTAGTACGCCGTTAGTGGTAGCCGATGGCAACCGCGCCTTGGGCTTGGTAGAACTCAAGGACATTGTCAAAGGAGGTATCAGAGAACGCTTTGCTGAGTTGCGCCGCATGGGTATCAAAACCGTGATGGTGACAGGCGACAACCGGCTGACGGCTGCGGCAATTGCCGCAGAGGCGGGGGTAGACGACTTTCTGGCCGAGGCAACACCCGAAGCCAAGCTCAAGCTGATCCGCGAACATCAGGCGGCAGGTCGGATGGTCGCAATGACAGGTGATGGCACCAACGATGCACCGGCATTGGCTCAGGCAGATGTCGCCGTAGCCATGAACACGGGGACTCAGGCGGCAAAAGAAGCGGGCAACATGGTCGATCTCGACAGCAATCCAACCAAATTGATTGAAATCGTCGAAACCGGAAAACAGATGTTGATGACGCGAGGCTCACTGACTACCTTCAGTATTGCCAACGATGTAGCTAAGTACTTTGCCATCGTTCCAGCAGCCTTCGTTAGCACCTACCCACAGCTTTCAGCCCTCAATGTGATGCACCTCGCCAGCCCCGCATCGGCAATTTTGTCAGCCGTGGTGTTCAACGCACTCATCATCATCTTTTTGATTCCGCTGGCCCTCAGGGGGGTGCGTTATCGCCCTGTAGGTGCTGCTGCGCTGCTGCGCCGCAACTTGGCCTTGTATGGCTTGGGGGGCATGGTGGTGCCATTTATTGGCATCAAGCTGATTGATCTGGTGATTGCAGGTATCGGCTTGGCCTGAGTTCTAGGTTTCTTTCAAATGGAGGAAAAGACAATGTTGACATCCACAATGAACCCAGAAAGTGCTGCGTCCACGCCGGGCATGCTGCGTCCAGCACTCACGCTTTTTGCCGTGCTTTCGATAGTGACTGGACTGCTATTTCCGCTGACAGTGGTCGGGGTGGCACAGGTTTTCTTTCCACAAGGGGCGAACGGTAGCCTGATTGTTCTGGAGGGTAAGGTGGTCGGCTCGGAACTGATCGGACAATCTTTCTCAGACCCAAAACACTTCTGGGGCCGTCCATCAGCCACCGCTCCAATGGCTTATAACGCAGCAGCTTCCGGTGGCTCTAATTTTGGACCATCCAACCCGGCGCTCATCGAGGCGGTGCAAACTCGCATCAAGGCTCTGCAAACTATCGATCCGACAAACACAGCACCCGTGCCAGTCGATCTAGTGACTGCCTCAGCCAGCGGACTCGACCCTCACATCAGCAGGGCTGCAGCCGACTATCAAGTGCTGCGGGTGGCGCGCGCCCGAGGCTTACCGACTGAACAGGTACAAGCATTGGTTCAGCAATACACCGAGGGTACACGGCTGGGTTTTCTGGGCGAGCCGCGTGTGAACGTTTTGCGCCTGAATTTGGCATTGGACTCTCATTCTGCAAACTGAAATCCACACACCATCACCACCATGGACGATCAGCGCCCAGACCCAGATATCTTGCTTGCCCGTGTGCAGCAGGAGGAAGCACAGGAGCGCCGTGGGCAGCTAAAAATATTTTTTGGTGCATCGGCTGGCGTGGGTAAAACCTACGCCATGCTGGCCGCAGCCCACACTGCATTGGTGCAGGGCACTCCACTGGTGATCGGTGTGGTTGAAACGCATGGACGCTCTGACACTGAGGACATGGTGCGCGACTTACCTCGCTTACTGTTACGCCAAGTTTCGTACCGCAATCGGATTTTGACCGAGTTCGACATTGATGCTGCACTGGCCTTTGGTGCGCAACACTCAGAGGCTCTGGTGCTCCTTGATGAGCTGGCACACAGCAACATTGCCGGATCACGCCACCCCAAACGTTGGCAGGATGCTGAAGAATTGCTCAATGCAGGCATTGATGTTTGGTCAACCATGAACGTCCAGCATCTGGAGAGCCTGAACGATATTGTCAGCGGTATCACTGGCATTCGGGTTTGGGAGACTGTGCCAGATCGCTTATTTGATGAAGCAGATGAGGTAGTCGTAGTTGACTTACCACCGGACGAATTGCTACAAAGGCTCAAGTCCGGAAAAGTCTACCTGCCCCAGCAGGCTGAGCAAGCCGCTGGCAATTTTTTCCGGAAGGGTAATTTGCTGGCCTTGCGTGAGTTGGCCTTGCGCCGCACGGCGGATCGGGTTGATGGTGAAATGCGTGCATACCGCAGGGCCAGCTCTGTGATGCCCGTGTGGCCCAACCGCGAGGCTATGCTGGCATGCGTCGGTTTGGGCGAACATGCAGAGAAAGTGGTGCGCACCTGCGCCCGCATGGCTGCACAGTTTGGCGTTCAATGGCATGCGGTACACGTAGAGACCCCAGCGACCCAGCATTTAGCACAACACGATCAAGCTTTGCGGGTGCTCAATCTTGCACAAGAGTTAGGGGCAACCACCGCTACGGTGTCTGCGCCCGATACCGCAGTAGCTCTGGTGCGCTATGCCCGCGATCACAACTTGATGCGTTTGGTACTAGGCCGCCGTAAAAACCCGAACTGGTTTTGGCGACATCCTTTGGCCGAACGCGTGGCACGTACCGCCGATGATCTTGATGTGTTGCAAGTAGCACTGCCTGCGACCACACGCACACCGGACTCATTGAGGCAAAGCCGCATATCTACTCCCTTTTGCTCATGGCATGGCTATGCCGCCGCCACACTGGCCTGTGCGAGCTTGGCATTGCTGGCAACACCACTGGTAGGTGTATTGGAATTGAGCAATATCGTCATGTTATTTTTGCTCTTGGTGGTGGGCGTAGGTCTGCGTTTTGGTCGCGGGCCAGCAGTGTTGGCAGCTTTTCTGGGCGTGGGTTTATTTGACTTCTTTTTTGTTTCTCCCCGTTTTTCCTTCGCTGTCAGTGATGTGCAGTACCTCGTTACTTTCACAGTCATGCTGTTGGTTGCCTTGGTCATTGGGCAGTTAACTGCCGGATTGAAGGCACAAGCAGAGGCGGCCACCCAACGTGAGCACCGGGTACGCAGTCTTTATGAGATGGCCCGTGATCTGTCGGCAGCGCTGTTGCCTGAGCAAGTGGCCGAGATTGGTGCTCGCTTTTTGTCTGCTGAGTTTGGTGCCCAATCGACTCTACTGGCCGCTGACGACGATAACCACCTAGAGCCTCTTCCCGGCGGCAGTGTGGCGGTGGACATGGGCGTAGCGCAGTGGGCTTTTGACCGTGGTGAAGCAGCAGGGCGGGGTACCGATACTCTGCCTTCCAGTTCTTGCCTTGTGTTGCCACTGAAGGCACCCATGCGCTTGCGTGGTGTCATTGCGCTGCACCCCAGCGATACGCGCCCTCTTGGCCCGGAGCAGCGCCGTTTGTTAGATACCTGTGCTTCGCTGTTGGCAATTTCTCTTGAACGCATCCATTACATCAATGTAGCGCGTGTGAGCACGGTACAGATTGAGTCTGAACGTCTGCGCAATTCTCTGCTTTCTACGATTTCACACGACCTGCGTACGCCGTTGGCCTCGCTGGTCGGGTTGACAGACACACTGAGCCTGACCCCTCCCGCATTGAATGATGCGCAATGTGAGGTCGCTCAAGCCATTAAGGTTTCGACCCTTCGGATGAGCGCATTGGTCAACAATCTACTGGACATGGCACGCCTGCAGGGGGGGGCGGTGCAACTCAATCGTGCTTGGCAACCACTAGAGGAGGTCGTAGGGAGTGCGCTGGCTGCTTGCGCTCCATCGCTCATTGGACACGATATCCACACCGTGCTGGCCGAAGACCTTCCGCTACTGTATTTAGATGCTGTGTTGATGGAACGTGTATTGGTCAATCTATTAGAAAACGCAACCAAGTACGCATACCCAGAAAGTGCCATCACCATCACGGCACAAACACACAGTGAGAAGGTGGTGATCACGGTCGACGATGATGGCCCCGGCCTTCCCCATGGACGCGAAGAGCATCTGTTTGAGAAATTTGAACGGGGCAACCGCGAGAGTGCTACACCCGGTGTTGGATTAGGACTGGCAATTTGCCGCGCCATCTTGCAGGCCCACGGCGGTCACATCAGTGGTCATAACCGGATAAAAAATGGCACAGTCGAAGGCGCTCGTTTTGTCATCACTCTGGTGCGTGGCACCCCCCCCACAGACGATGGCACCGAAATTGCACCCACTTCACAAATACTTTCGAGCTAAACAGAAAAAATTCGTGAAATGGGGAAACATCACATGACAGGGATTCGCCAGAGCCTCACGACATCGAAGTCTGACTTCAATAATCCATAGATGTTTCTGCAAACGTGCCAAGTCCAGAGACAGGACTTAACCCTCAATTTATTAACATCAACCTAGAGAACACCATGATCCACGCATCCATCAAGACCCTGAGCGCTGCACTGGTCTGCGCCCTGCCACTGCTGGCAAGTGCCCAGCTCACTGGCAACGTCAGCCTGACCACCAACTACAAGTTCCGTGGTCAAGATCAGGACACCAGCCGCACCAAAGCCATCAAGCCTGCACTGCAAGGTGGATTTGACTACGCCTTTGGCGAATCGGGATGGTATGTGGGCAACTGGAATTCCAGCGTTGATTGGCTCTCGGGCAACTCGCTGGAGGCTGACTTTTACGGCGGTTATAAATTCAAGGCCAGCGATGTAGACATGGATCTCGGCGCACTGACTTACGCCTATCCAGGCAACTCTGTGGGCAACACCACCGAACTGTACGGTGCTGCCACTTTTGGCCCCGTGACTGCCAAGTATTCGCACACTGTCTCGAAAGACTACTTCGGCTGGGCCAGCACCAAACCCGGTCAGCGCGGTCGCAACACGGGCTACCTGTCGTTTGCGTTCTCCCAAGAAGTGGCCCCCAGCGTGACGCTCAAGGCATCGGTGAACTTCACGCGTTTTGCCAGAGACATCAAGAACTTGGGCGTGCCTAACTACATGGACTACAGCGTCGGTGGTGCTTACGACTTCGGTGGCGGCTTGTCGTTGGGTGGGGCCGTGGTGGGTGCCAACAAGAAAGCCTATTTTGGCGATGCCAACAAAGCCCGCGCAGTGGTCACCCTGACCAAAACTCTGTAATCCAGAACCCCATAACGCAAAGACCTTATCTCCATGTGTGCCCGTGAAAAAGGTTCATCCCGTACTGATTGCGGAGCCAACGTATGCATGATTCTTGCCAACACGTCTTGATCGTTGAAGACGAGGCCGAAATCCGTCGTTTTGTGCGCCTGACGCTTAGTGCACAAGGCTACGTTGTGCACGAGGCAGATACGCTACAACGCGGCTTGATTGAGGCGGGGACACGCCGGCCGGATTTGGTGGTGCTGGATTTGGGCTTGCCAGACGGTGACGGTAAAGAATTGATCCATGACTTGCGTCAATGGTCAGCTATGCCGGTGATTGTGCTGTCGGCGCGTAGCGCCGAAGCAGACAAAATTGCTGCACTGGACGCAGGTGCAGATGACTATTTGGTCAAGCCCTTTGGGGCTGGTGAACTGATGGCCCGGGTACGCGCCCAATTGCGCCGATGCGCTCAACAAGCCGCAGGTGGTGCACCACAGATGGTTTTTGGAGACATCTGCGTTGATCTGGTTCGGCGCAGTGTGGAGCGCCATGGCGAAAGTCTGCACTTGACCCCTATCGAGTACAAGTTGCTAACCCACCTGATTTCGCAGCCCGACCGGGTTATTACGCACCAGCAACTGCTCAAGGCCATCTGGGGGCCAGGTCATGCAGAAGATACGCACTACGTGCGCGTTCACATGGCGAACCTGCGCAAGAAAGTAGAGAAAAATCCATCCATGCCCCGGCATTTGATCACCGAGGCTGGTATTGGGTATCGGCTTGTGCTTTAGCGGGCAGCAAATTAGTCGGGCGTTGACCGTCATCGACAGTGGCTGCGGGCCTCGCCAGTAATCTACAGCGCTGAGGCACCGTAGATTACTGTGCAGGGTGCGATCCTTTTGAAGGTACAGGCTGAGGCCACCTGCAGCGCAAACCCGCCTGAATCTGCTAATGCAGATTCTTGGGGCTTACAGCCCGGCTGCGGCACGCAGCAGTGCTGCTTTGTCCGTGCGCTCCCAAGTGAAGTCGGGCTCGTCGCGACCGAAGTGGCCGTAGGCAGCGGTTTTCTCGTAAATCGGGCGCAGCAAGTCGAGCATCTGGATGATGCCCTTGGGCCGCAAGTCAAAGTGCTCTTGCACCAGCTTGGAGAGTTGCTCGTCCGGAATGACCCCCGTGCCTTCGGTATAGACCGTCACGTTCATCGGGTGCGCCACGCCAATGGCGTAGGCCACTTGAATTTGGCACTGGCGTGCCAAACCCGCCGCCACAATGTTTTTGGCAACGTAGCGGGCCGCATAAGCTGCCGAGCGATCCACTTTGGTTGGGTCTTTGCCGCTGAAGGCACCGCCACCGTGGGGGCAAGCACCGCCGTAGGTATCGACAATGATTTTGCGCCCCGTCAAACCGCAGTCGCCTTGGGGGCCACCGATGACAAACCGGCCTGTGGGGTTGATGAGGTACTTGGTCTCTTGCAGCCACTCTTTGGGCAGCACGGGCTTAATGATTTCTTCAATCACCGCCTCAATGAAGCTGGCCTTCATCTTGTGCTGGTTTTCGCTTTGGTCGGGGTGGTGCTGGGTCGAGAGCACCACGGTGTCGATGCTGTGGGGCTTGCCATCGACGTAGCGCATCGTCACTTGGCTCTTGGCATCGGGCCGCAAAAAGGGCAAGCGGCCATCTTTACGCAACTGGGCTTGGCGCTCGACCAAGCGGTGGGCGTAGTAGATGGGCGCGGGCATCAGCTCGGGCGTTTCGTCGCAGGCGTAGCCAAACATCAAGCCTTGGTCGCCCGCGCCGGTGTTCAGGTGGTCGTCGCTGGCGTGATCGACACCTTGGGCGATGTCGTTGCTTTGCTTGTCGTAGGCCACCAGCACGGCGCAGCCTTTGTAGTCGATGCCGTAGTCGGTGTTGTCGTAACCGATGCGCTTGATGGTGTCGCGCGCCACTTGGATGTAATCGACGTGGGCGTTGGTGGTGATTTCGCCCGCCAGCACGACGAGGCCGGTGTTGGTCAGGGTTTCAGCGGCAACACGCGAGCGGGGATCTTCTTTGAAGATGGCATCGAGAATTGCGTCAGAGATTTGGTCAGCCACCTTGTCGGGGTGGCCTTCTGACACCGATTCAGAGGTAAAAAGAAAGTCGTTCGCCATTTGAATAAACTCCTGTGTGTTGGCAAGTGGGGCGTTGCCCTCAGCTACAGGAGCTTTCGGCGAACGCTTTAGCAGCTTTATTTAACGTCGCCCTGCAAGTTGCTCTTTTAACTCAGCGACCCCACCATTCTAATGTCCGTCGTTTTCCGATTTTTTTCCGTATTGCCACTGTGGTTTTTGCATGCGCTGGGCGCGGCCTTGGGATGGGTAGCGTTTTGGGCTTCGCCCATTTACCGCCGCCGTTTTCTCGAAAACGCTGCACTAGCGGGCTATTCGTTTGCCCAAGTGCGTGCCGGCGTGGCCCACGCTGGGCGCATGGTGGCCGAGCTGCCCCGCTTGTGGTTGGGTAGCACACCGCCTTGCCAGTTGGTCGGGCAAGAATGTGTCGAGCAGGCCTACAGCGCTGGGCGCGGCATTGTTTTTTTGACCCCCCATTTGGGCTGCTTTGAGATGTCGGTGCAGGCCGCCGCACAGCGCTGGAGCGTGCAGCACGGCCCCATCACGGTGCTGTACCGCCCTGCCCGCCAGCGTTGGCTGGCGCGGGTGATGGAGACTGCGCGCAACCGCCCCGGTGTGCAAGCGGTGCCAACCACGTTGGCCGGTGTGCGCCAGATGATCAAAGCCCTGCGCCGAGGCGAAGCCGTGGGCTTGCTGCCCGACCAAGTGCCTCCGCAGGGGCAAGGCCACTGGGCACCTTTTTTTGGCCGCGATGCTTACACCATGACCTTGGCCGTGCGTTTGGCCCAGCAAACCGGCGCTGCCGTGGTGCTGGTGCGCTGTGAACGCCGAGCTTGGGGGCGTGGTTTTGTTGTTTTTTTTGAACCCTTGCCAGCCTCGCTGGACACCAGTTTGGAGGCCGCCGTGTTGCAAATCAACCAAGCGATGGAGCACACCATTGCCCAGTGCCCGCAGCAGTATTTGTGGGGTTATGGGCGCTACAAGCAGCCACGCCCTGAAGCGCAAGCCAGCACCGGAGCACCAGCATGAGCGGGCGGTTCGGGGTGTGGTTGATGGGGATGCTGGCCTACCTACCGCTGCCTGCGCTGCGGGCGCTGGGGTGGTTGATTGGCCGGGTGCTGTATGTGCTGGCAGCGCCCCGGCGCAAGGTGGCGCTGCGCAATTTAGAACTGTGCTTTCCGCAGGCCACGCTGCAGCAGCGGCAGGCGTGGGCGCGCGAAACCTTTGTGGTGTTTTGCCAGACTTGGCTGGACCGCAGTTGGTTGTGGTCGGCCCCGCGCGAGGTGGTGTTGCAGCGCGTCACGCTGCAAGGAGCGCTGCACGAACTCGATGGCGATACGCCCACGATCATTTTTGCACCGCATTTTTACGGCATGGACGCTGGCGGCTTGGCGCTGCCTTTGCGTACCGAGCGGGCCTTTACCTCGATCTTTTCGACCCACCCTAACCCCGCCGTGGATGGCTGGTTTCGGGCTGGTCGCCAGCGTTTTGGCGATGTGCGCATGCTCAACCGCGACGACGGGGTCAAGCCGATTATTTCTAACCTGCGCAAAGGTGGCTTGCTGTACCTGTTGCCCGACATGGACTTTGGCCCGAACGAGTCGATTTTTGTGCCGTTTTATGGCGTTTCGACTGCCACGGTGCCTTCGCTGTCGCGGTTTGCCCGGCTGGGCCGTGCCAAGGTGGTAGGCATGGTCACGCGCCTGACCCCGACCGGCTACGTGGCTGAAATCACCCCGGCTTGGGAGCATTTTCCCAGTGACGATGTGGCGCAGGACACCGCCCGCATGAACCAGCATTTGCAAAGCTACATCGACACCATGCCGGGGCAGTATTACTGGGTTCACAAGCGCTTTAAAACCCGGCCCGAAGGCCAACCGTCGGTTTATTAACGGGGCCTTTTACTATTAAATTGGTAGCAATAAAAGCTTACCAGCTTTGGGCTATGGCCGTTTTTTATTCAACTATGGTGTCTCAAAGTGGCTGGATCAGTCCAGCGCAGGCGGCTCGTCGTCTGGGTGGGGCTGCTCAGGGCTTTCGGCGGGAGTTTCTAGCACCGCGTCTGTGTCGGTGGCCGGTGGGTGCGCCCAGTGCCACAACAGCAGCGCCGCCTCATCCACACCTTGCTTTTTCAGCGCCGAGAACATTCGCACCTCGCCGCCGCCAGTTTGCAGCCGGGCAATCGACAGCGCTTTAGCTTGTTCAGCACGCGTCAATTTGTCGGCTTTGGTCAGGAGTACCAAAAACTTCAGACCATCCTCAACGCGCGGGCGCACCACTTCGAGCAGTGCCTCGTCCAACCCGGTCAGGCCCAAGCGCGGATCGCACAGCAGCACGATGCCGGTCAGGCTGGGGCGACTGACCAAATAGTTCACCATCACCTGCTGCCAGCGCATTTTGTCCGAGCGCGATACGGCTGCGTAGCCATAGCCGGGCAGATCGGCCAGCACCGCATCGGTGATGCCTTGGCGACCCAGCGAAAACAAATTGATGTGCTGGGTACGGCCCGGTTTTTTCGAGGCAAAAGCCAGTTGTTTTTGCTGGGTCAGGGTGTTGATACACGAGGACTTGCCCGCGTTAGAGCGCCCCACAAAGGCGATCTCAGGCACATCGACCACGGGCAGTTGGTGCAGCTGTGCGGCGGTGGTCAAAAAGCGTGCAGTGTGCATCCAGCCCATAGCAGAGCGGCCATCGGGCAAGGACAAGGTATGGGGCGCAGATTGGGGGGTGGACATGGGCAAATCAAGGGGCTATGGAGCCTCATTGTAGAATCGCGTGGTTTTGCGCCACCACTAACAAGTCCCTCGATATGAAGTTGCTCGCCTCCTTGCTCATGGCTGCCGCGCTGGCAGCTCCTGCTTTCCCGGCTTTTTCTGCGGGCCCCGGCCCCGCCACAGCCAAGCCTGATCTGGTCAAGGGTGCGGCGACGTTCTCTACCGTCTGCGTTGCCTGTCACGCAGCCGATGGAAACTCCACCATCCCCGCCAATCCCAAACTGGCGCAGCAGCATCCAGAGTATCTGGTCAAGCAGTTGCAAGAGTTCAAATCTGGCAAGCGTGCCAGCGCCGTCATGTCGGGCTTTGCCTCGATGTTGAGCGACGAAGACATGCGTAACGTCGCTTGGTGGGTGGCTTCTAAGCCTGCCGCTCCTGGCGATGCCAAAGACAAAGCTTTGGTAGAGCTGGGCGAACGCATTTACCGCGGTGGTATTGCCGATCGCAACATTGCCGCTTGCGCCGGTTGCCACAGCCCCAATGGTGCTGGCATTCCATCGCAGTACCCGCGCTTGTCGGGCCAGCATGCTGACTACACCGCAGCCCAGCTGACCATGTTCCGCGACGGTGTTCGCAACAACAGCGCACAAATGACCGGCGTTGCCGCCAAACTCAACGACCGCGAAATCAAGGCTGTGGCCGACTACATTGCCGGTCTGCGCTGATTTTTTGAGCGTCGCGCGGCCTGCGTTTTCTCCGGATTGACCGGAAAGACGGAACCAAGCGCGACCAACAGACCCCAAGAGAGGCGGGCCCATCTTTCAGATGGCCCGCCCTTTTTATTTTTGGCCCGTATCCTTGAGCATCCATGTCTGATTCAAACCAAGGCGTTCGCCCCCGCGTGGGCTCACAGGCTCTGCGCGCCAGCGTGGAGTTGCTGTCTTCGATGCGCTTTGCCATCGCGTTGCTGACGCTGATTTGCATTGCTTCGGTCATTGGCACGGTGCTCAAACAGCACGAGCCAGCCGCCAATTACGTCAACCAGTTTGGGCCGTTTTGGGCCGAGTTGTTTGGCAAGCTGCATCTGTATTCGATTTACAGCGCTTGGTGGTTCTTGCTGATTTTGGCGTTTTTGGTCATCAGTACCTCGCTGTGCATTGCGCGCAACACGCCCAAAATCATCATCGACCTCAAGACCTACAAAGAAAATATCCGCGAAAAAAACTTGGCCGCTTTTCACCACAAAGCGCAAGCGGATTTGGCTGGCGATAGCGCCACTGAAGCGCAGCGCATTGGCCAAATGCTGGTCGGCGGCGGCTGGAAGGTCAAATTGCAGCAGCGCGACACCCCCGCTGGCCCCGGCACCGGCTGGATGGTGGCAGCCAAAGCGGGTGCGGCCAACAAACTGGGCTACATTGCCGCCCACAGCGCCATCGTGCTGGTGTGTGTGGGTGGGCTGCTCGATGGCGATTTGATCGTCCGGGCGCAAATGTGGTTTAACGGCAAAGTGCCTTACGCTGGCGGTGGGCTGATTGCCGATGTCCGCCCCGAGCACCGCCTGAGCGAGCGCAATCCGACCTTTCGGGGCAACCTGATGGTGGCCGAGGGCACACAGTCGAGCACCGCTATCTTGAGCCAGTCCGATGGCATCTTGGTGCAAGAGCTGCCATTTGCGGTTGAACTGAAAAAATTCATCGTCGAGCATTATTCGACCGGCATGCCCAAACTGTTTGCCAGCGAAATCATCATCCACGACAAAGCCACGGGCGAACAAACACCAGCGCGGGTAGAGGTAAACCATCCGGCCAGCTACAAAGGCATCGAGATTTACCAATCGAGCTTTGACGATGGTGGCTCCGCAGTGACGCTGCACGGCTTGCCGATGGTCGCTGGGGCACAGCCGTTCGAGGTCAAGGGCACGATTGGGGGCAGTGCGCAACTGGTCAAAGCCACCGGGAGCGACAGCATGACGCTGGAATTTACCTCGCTGCGAACGCTCAATGTGGAAAATTTTGGCAACGACACCGCTGCTTCGGGTGCCGATGTTCGCAAGGTGGATCTGCGCGAGTCCATTGATTCGCGCCTGGGCGCTGGGCACAAAACCACCACCACCAAGGTGCTGCGCAACGTCGGCCCGAGCATTGGCTACAAGCTGCGCGATGCGGCTGGGCAGGCCCGCGAGTTTCATAACTACATGCTGCCGATTGACATGGGCGATGGTGGCCCGGCGGTGTTTTTGCTGGGCGTGCGCGAGAACCCAGCCTCACCGTTTCGCTACCTGCGCATTCCTGCCGATACCCAAGGCAGCATCGACGGCTTTGTACGCCTGCGCGCCGCTTTGGGCGACCCAGCAGAGCGCGACCGCGCCGTGCGCCGCTACGTAGCGCAGGCCATTGACCCCTCGCGCACGGAAGTGGTGGCCCAATTGACCCAATCGACCGCACGCACGCTGGCCTTGTTTGCCGGTAGCATCAGCAAAGAGGGCAAGCCCGAAGGCGGACTGCCTGCGGTATCGGCCTTTATTGAGGCCAATGTGCCCGAAGCCGAGCGCGCCCGCGCAGGCGAAGTGCTGATTCGTATTTTGAATGGCGCACTGTTTGAGCTGGCCCAGCAGACCCGCCAGCGCGCCGGTTTAGCGCCGCTGGAGCAAAACGAACAAACACAAGCCTTCATGACCCAAGCGGTACTGGCCCTGAGCGATGTGCAAATCTACCCGGCACCGCTGGCGTTTACCCTGAAAGACTTTACGCAGGTGCAGGCCAGCGTGTTCCAAGTGGCACGGGCACCGGGCAAGAGCATCGTCTATCTGGGGTGTGCTTTGCTGATTTTGGGTGTGTTTGCCATGCTCTACATTCGCGAGCGCCGCGTTTGGGTCTGGCTAGCACCGCGCGAGGGCGGCCAAAGCCATGCCACGATGGCGTTGTCCAGCAACCGCAAAACGATGGACGGCGACCGCGAATTTGCCCAGCTTACCGACAAACTCATCGGGGTACGCCCCGCCGGAGCGACTGAATGAACACCGCTGCAAATACCAACACCACGACCAACGCCACGCTGACGTTGAATGCCAGCTTTGCCTCGCGCCGCAACGCCCTTGACTGGGTCTTTGCCGCTGTGGTGCTGTGTGGTGGCTTGTTTGCCTTCCAGCGCTACGCCGCCTTTATGGACGTGTACGAAAAGGGTATTTTGCTCGGGGCCATTCCGGCGACGATCTCGCTGGGCTGGTTTTGGCGACCGCTGCGCGCACTGATGCTCATTGCTGCTGGGGCGGCGCTGCTAGCAATTAATTTGTACCAACAAGACGGCGTGGGCAGCCTAGCGCGGGCCGATACGGTGTTTTGGCTGAAATACTTTTTGTCCAGCCAGTCGGCCATCTTGTGGATGAGCATGTTGTTCTTTATGAGCACACTGTTTTACTGGATTGGCATGTTTGCCCGTGGCGAAGGGGCCACCATGTCGCTGATTGGCTCGCGGCTGGTGTGGGCGGCGGTGGGCATGGCGCTGATTGGCACGCTGGTGCGTTGGTACGAGAGCTACCTTGTGGGGGCTGATATTGGCCACATCCCCGTGAGCAATTTGTACGAAGTGTTCGTGATGTTTTGCTGGATGACGGCCACTTTTTACCTCTATTACGAAGACCAGTACCGCACCCGTGCGCTGGGCGCGTTTGTCATGCTGGTGGTCAGTGCGGCGGTCGGGTTTTTGCTCTGGTACACCTTGGTGCGTGAGGCCCATGCCATTCAGCCGCTAGTGCCTGCGCTCAAAAGCTGGTGGATGAAGCTGCACGTTCCGGCCAACTTTATCGGTTATGGCACTTTTGCCTTGTCAGCGATGGTGGCGTTTGCCTATCTGATTAAGCAGTCGGCCAGCGAGTCGCGCTGGTACAAACTGGCACCGCTGTGGTTGCTGGGTGTGGTGCTGTGCTTTGAGCCGGTGGTATTTCGGCCCACAGCGGGCGAGAACGGCAACAGCTACTGGATGGTTTACTTTGGCATCTCGGCACTGATTGTCGGCAGCATTTTGTTTGGACGGCGGCACATTGCCAGCAAGCTGCCGCCGCTGGAGTTGCTCGACGACATGATGTACAAAGCCATTGCCGTGGGTTTTGCCTTCTTCACCATCGCCACGGTGCTGGGTGCCCTCTGGGCAGCCGAGGCTTGGGGCGGCTACTGGAGCTGGGACCCGAAAGAAACGTGGGCACTGATTGTCTGGCTCAACTACGCCGCTTGGCTGCATATGCGCCTCATGAAGGGCTTGCGCGGCACGATGTCGGCGTGGTGGGCGCTGGTCGGGCTGGTGGTCACGACCTTTGCCTTTCTGGGCGTGAACATGTTTTTGTCGGGCTTGCACAGCTACGGCACTTTGTAATTTGCTATTAAAAAGATAGCTACAAAACATTGATAGATAAGCGCTATCAGCCGTTTTGATCTAAAAAATCGGCCACAGCCCCGTTTGGGCCCCATTTTCAGGAGTTCGCCATGCTGATCCCCACCGACCGTGATGGTTTTAATCACCGGCAAGCCAGCGCCATCACGCCGCGCAGCGTGTACGAGGGTCGCCGCAGCATGTTGCGCCATTTGGCAACCGGGGCTGCTGGGGCGACACTGGCAAGCTGGGCCGGGCGCGAGGCCTTGGCGCAAACGGTGCCAGCACCGGGCAAACTAGCGCCGCTGCTGGGCCGCCCCTCGGCGCTGGCCGGGGCCATCTCGATGGAAAAACCCACCAGCTACCAAGATGCCAGCAGCTACAACAATTTTTACGAATTTGGCACCGACAAAGCTGACCCCGCGCGCAACGCACACAGCCTGAAAACCCGCCCGTGGACGGTGGCGATTGAGGGCTTAGTGAAGAAACCCGGCCAGTACGGACTCGAAGACCTGCTCAAACTCAGCCCGATGGAGGAGCGCATCTACCGCCTGCGCTGCGTCGAGGGCTGGTCGATGGTGATTCCGTGGGTTGGCTACTCGCTGGCCGAACTCATCCGGCGCGTTGAGCCGCTGGGCAGCGCCAAATATGTCGAATTCACCACCTTGGCCGACAAAGCCACAATGCCATTTGTTGGCTCGCGGGTGCTCGATTGGCCCTACACCGAAGGCCTGCGCATGGACGAGGCCATGCACCCGCTGACGCTGCTGGCCTTTGGCATGTACGGCGAGGTGCTGCCGAACCAAAATGGTGCCCCCGTGCGCTTGGTAGTGCCGTGGAAGTACGGCTTCAAAAGCGCCAAGAGCATTGTCAAAATCCGTTTTACCGACCAAGAGCCCGGCACCGCTTGGAACAAAGCCGCCCGCAACGAATACGGGTTTTATTCCAACGTCAACCCAGAGGTCGATCACCCACGCTGGAGCCAAGCCACCGAGCGGCGCATTGGCGAAGGTGGCCTGTTTGCCAAAAAACGCAAAACCTTGCTGTTTAACGGCTACGAAGCGCAGGTCGGCCAGCTCTACACCGGCATGGATCTAAAAAAGTTTTTCTGAACCCATGCACCCACAGCACCGCCCATGAGCAGCACCAAACTGCTACTGCACCCTGCCGCCAAGCCCGTGCTGTTTACGCTGGCGCTGGGGCCGTTGGCGTGGCTGCTCTATGCCGCAGCCACCGATCAATTGGGGGCCAATCCCGCCGAGGCACTGATTCGGGCATTGGGCGACTGGACGCTGCGCTTTTTGTGCTTGGCGCTGGCCCTGACACCGCTGCGGGTGCTGGCGGGCTTACCTGCGCTGGCGCGGTTTCGCCGCATGCTCGGGCTGTTTGTTTTCTTTTACGGCGTACTGCATTTGCTGGCCTACGCCGGGTTTGATATGGGCTGGGATGCGGGCGACATGGCCCACGACATCGCCAAGCGGCCCTTTATTTTGGTCGGATTTTTAGCGCTGCTGCTGCTCAAGCTGTTGGCGCTGACATCTTTTCAAGCGGCCATTCGCTGGTTGGGCGGGGCGCGCTGGCGGGCGCTGCACCGCTCGGTGTATGCCGTGGCAGGGCTGGCGCTGCTGCATTTCTTTTGGATGCGCGCAGGCAAAAACGATTTCGCCGAGGTGCTGGTTTACAGCGCAGTGCTGGGCCTTTTGCTCGGCTGGCGCTTGCTGCGGTTTTTGCGCCGGTAGCCTTGGCAGGTTGGGGTTTAATCGGCCAAAAACAGTGCCTGCAAGTCGCTTAAAAAATCAAAACCGCGCTCGGTGGGACGCACATGGGTCATGTCGCGTTCAATCAAACCTTTGCTTTGGGCCTGTTCCAGCCCTCGGGCAATGGCGGTCACGGCCAAGCCGGTGCGCTCGACAAAATCTTGCAGCGCAAATCCTTCGCGCAAGCGCAGCGCGTTGAGCATGTACTCGAACGGCAAATCGGCACGGCGCACGTCGTCGTCTTGGGCCACGGCGTGGCCCGCCAGTGCGTGCTCCATGTACAGGCGCGGGTCACGAAAGCGCGTCTGGCGCACCACCCGGTGGGCAAAACTGAGTTTGCTGTGGGCACCTGCACCAATGCCTAAATAATCGCCAAACTGCCAATAATTGGTGTTGTGCCGGCAGGCGTGACCGGGGCGGGCGTAGGCCGAAACCTCGTAGCGCTGCAAGCCGCTGTGCCCGGTCAGTTCGGTGATGCGGTCCAGCATGGCGTAGGCATCGTCGTCCTCGGGAATGGCGGGCGGGTGCTTGGCAAAGTAGGTATTTGGCTCGATGGTCAGGTGGTAGATCGACAGGTGCGGCGGTGCCAGCGCCAGCGCTGTGTGCAAGTCTTCGTCCAATTCGGCCATCGTCTGGCCGGGCAGGGCGTACATCAGGTCGAGGTTGAAGGTGTCAAAGGTACTGGCCGCTTCTTCGACCGCCGCCAACGCCTGTGCCCGGTCGTGAACCCGGCCCAGCGCTTGCAAATGGCGGTCGTTAAAACTCTGCACCCCGACCGACAAGCGCGTGATGCCCGCGCTGTGAAAATCCCGAAAACGGTTTTTCTCAAACGTTCCGGGGTTAGCTTCGAGGTTGATCTCGCAGCCGGGGGCCAAGGGCAGACGCGCACGGATATCGCCCAGCAGCCGATCCAAGCCCTGTGGCGAAAACAAACTTGGCGTGCCACCACCGATAAATATGCTCTGCACCTGCCGACCCCAAATCAACGGCAGTGCCGCTTCGAGGTCGGCCACCAACGCACCCAGGTAGCGCTGCTCAGGGATGTCAGTAGCACCCGCTTGGCCTTGCCACTGGTGCGAGTTGAAGTCGCAGTAAGGGCATTTTTTCAGGCACCAAGGCAAGTGGATATACAGCGCCAGCGGCGGCAGGCTGCTCAGTTGCAGCAGGCCCGGGCGCAAGGTGTGCAACAGATCGCGCCGGGGCGCAGGCGTGGCCTGTGCGCTCAGATCGGTGGCGGCAACGAGAGGGATGTCTGCCATATCAGAGCCAACGTTCACGCAGCAAGGCCAGCATCTGTTGGGCAGCGCGCCCCCGGTGGCTGTGGGCATTTTTGACCTCTACCGGCAACTCGGCAAAGGTTTTGCCAAATTCAGGAATAAACATCACCGGGTCAAAGCCAAAGCCGTTGCTGCCTCGGCGCTCACGGGTGATCTCGCCCACCACCCGGCCCACGGCAATCAATGGTTCCGGGTCTTGCGGGCTGCGCACGGCCACCAGTGTGCTGACCATGGCAGCGCGGCGCTGGTCTTGGCCCTGCATTTGCTCCAGCAGCGCCGAGACGTTGTTGTCATCGCCCTTCTCGTAGCCAAACTGGGTGCAGTAATAGGCGGTATCGACCCCGGGCAGGCCACCAAAGGCATCGACGCACAGGCCTGCATCGTCGGCCAACGCAGGCAGGCCGGTGTGGGCGGCAGCAAACCGGGCTTTTTCTAAGGCATTTTCGACAAAGGTGCGGTGCGGCTCTTGGGCCTCGCCCACGCCCAAATCGGCTTGGCGGATCAGTTCTACACCCAAGGGGG
This sequence comes from Burkholderiaceae bacterium, assembly GCA_019751915.1. GTDB lineage: Bacteria > Pseudomonadota > Gammaproteobacteria > Burkholderiales > Burkholderiaceae_C > Simplicispira. The sequence goes on along the minus strand of JAIEMS010000031.1, from coordinate 105,409 downwards.
CAAACATGGCTTGCAACTCGGCCAATTTGCCGCGATTGTTTGATGCGAGTACGATTTTCATGGTCAAAAGTGCCGCTAGCGCTTGACCATCAAGCACTAGCAGCTATCATTTTAGGAGTTATTTTTCAGAGCCTTCGCGCAGCCGAGCGGCGAATAGCCTCGTTGATTTCGGCAATCGAGCGCTCAATGGCTTCCTCGTCGAGATCGTCGACCAGATTTTCAAACGAATCGGCCTGAATGGTCGAAGCAAACATATCGTCGCCAATGCTGTCGGTCGATACGCCTTGGGTCGATTCAAACGCATCGGGCGTTTCCCACTCCAGCGCCACCACGGTCACGTTGTCGCTGCTAGCGCCAGCCTTGCGCAGTGCGCTCTCCACCAACTCGGGCACCGACTGCGATACCGGCAAGCTGGCAAGCTGGCGGGTGATTTCGGCATCATCGAGAGTGCCCCACAGCCCATCTGAACACAACAACAGACGGTCGCCTTGTTCTAGCGACACGGGGCCAGTCAGGTCATAAATCGGTTTGGTGGGCGAGCCAAGGCAGGTAAACAACACATTGCGGTTGGTGCGATAGCGACCCGGCGGTGGTGCATGGCGACCCTCCAAATAAGAATGGTCACGGGTGCGCGTGAGCAACTGGTCGCCCCGCACCAGATACAAGCGCGAATCGCCACAGTGAATCCAGCTGGCGCGCCCGTCTTGCACCACCGAAGCCACCAAAGTGGTACGGGGAGAGTCGAGCATGCCCTTGTCACCGGCGTAGCACATGACTTGGTGGTGCGCGGCCAGCAGCGCCGACGATAAAAACTCCTGCACATTCTTTAGCTTGGGTTTGGCTTGGCGCTGAAACAAGGCCGACACCGTTTGCAGCGCCAGTTGCGCCGCCACTTCGCCCTCGGGGTGACCACCCATGCCATCGGCCAACACAAAAAGCCCAGCCTCGCGGGTGTAGCAGTAACCCATGCGATCTTCGTTCTTTTCGCGGCCCCCGCGCCGACTGCTCTGAAATACCGAAAACTTCATTTAGGCTTGGCCCCAATTCCAGCGGCATCACCGACTTTTTGCACGTTTTTACGGGTATCGGCCACCAAAGAGTCCAACTGCATACGCATTTTCTCGGCCACCGACAGCTTGGTGTAACGGCGCTCACCCTCGCGGCTCAGTTCCTTTTGCAGCGCAAAAACCGACTGTGGCCGCGACATCGGGTCGAGTGCCATGCACCACTCGACCACCTCAATCAGGTTGTCGGAATAGATGCCGCGCAGCTTCGAGAGCGACAGCGTCAGGCGGTCTTTTTCTTGGCGCTGGGGCGCGTCGGTCGGGGGAAAGCCCTGCATGCAGGCATAAATACAGGCACCAATGGCGTAAATGTCCGTCCACGGCCCCATAGACGAATCGCGCCGGTACATCTCGGGTGCAGCAAAACCGGGGGTGTACATGGGGCGGATAAAGTTGCCCTCTTTAGACAACACCTCGCGCGCAGCACCAAAATCGATCAGCACAGCACGGTTGTCGTCGGTGATAAAAATGTTGGCCGGCTTGATGTCCAAGTGCAGCATTTTGTGCTGATGAACAATGCGCAGACCGCGCAGCACTTCGTCAAACAACGAACGAATGGTCGATTCCCGAAACACCTTTTGTGTTTTCAGCTCGCGGGCGGTGAGGATGAAGTCTTGCAAGGTCGCGCCTTCCAAGTAATTCATCACCATGTAAACGGTTTCGTTTTCGCGAAAGAAGTTGAGCACACTGACCACCGACGCATGGGAAATTTGCGCCAGCGCCCGGCCCTCTTCAAAAAAGCTCTTCAGGCCCAACCGGTACAGCGAGAGTTTTTCGGGAACGACTCTGGGCAGCAATTCGCCCAAACCACGCGTGGCCAGCGAGGAGGGCAAATACTCTTTGACGGCCACTTGTTGGCCTTCGTTATCGACCGCCAGATAGACAACGCCAAAACCACCGGACGAGACCCGGCGAATGACGCGGTATCCGCCGATGACGGTATCGGGCGGCAACGGCGCCGGTTTGATTTTTGACATATTTTTCGGGGAAAATTGGATGGCGCACCAGAACCCGGATAATTGGCAGATTGCAAGCTACCATCAAAAGTCCAATGCCAGTTTACAGCATGACCGGTTACGCCAGTGCCCAGTCGGGCACCCCCAGCGGGAGCACGTCGGCAGAGTCAGCGCCCCAGCCAAGCCGTCGGCTGGGACTGGAAATCCGCTCCGTCAACAGCCGCTTTCTCGATCTGTCCTTTCGTCTGCCCGACGAACTGCGCTCCCTTGAGCCAACGCTGCGTGCCTTGGTGACGCAAAAAATCAAGCGTGGCAAAGTCGAGGTGCGTGCCTCACTAGACCACGGCGATGCCGGTGGCCTGCCTGAACTAACTCCGCGTTTGTTGCAGCGCCTAGGCTCTTTGCAAGACACGGTGCAGGCTTGGCTGCCCAAAGCAGCGCCCTTGACGGTGGCCGATACCCTGCGCCTGTGCGCCAATGCCAGCCCGACCCAAAACGACTGGAGTGAAATCATTCCGGCCCTGACCCAGCAGGCCATTGCCGCCATGCTCCAGTCGCGCCAGCAAGAAGGCGAGCGCTTGGCGGCCATGCTGCACGACCGGCTGGGCCAGTTGTGCACGCTCACGCAGCAAGCCGTTCCGCTGGTGCCGCGTTTGGTCGAGCAACAACGCCAGCGCTTCATGGACCGCTGGAAAGAAGCCATGGGCTTGGCCGAAGGCAGTGCCACCCCCGAGGCGGCGCAAGATCGGGCGCTGTCGGAGGCCACGGCATTTGCCATCCGCATCGACGTGGCCGAAGAGGTCACGCGCCTGCAATCGCACATCGACGAAATTGAACGCTTGCTGCGCCAAGGCGGAGAAATCGGCAAGCGCTTGGATTTTCTGATTCAAGAGCTGCACCGCGAGGCCAACACGCTAGGCTCAAAGTCGGCAGCACTGGAGCTGACCCGCGTCAGCGTGGACATGAAGGTACTGATCGAGCAGATGCGCGAGCAGGTGCAAAACATCGAATAACACTCTTATTTTCATAGCGCTTGGCGTACACCCACCATGGATTACCCCGGAAATTTATTTGTCGTTGCCGCCCCCAGCGGCGCAGGAAAGTCCAGTTTGGTCAAAGCCCTGCTGGAGATCGACTCGCAGCTACAACTGTCGGTTTCTCACACCACCCGCGCACCGCGCGGCCAAGAAAAACACGGGCGCGATTACTTCTTCACTTCGCAGCCCGAGTTTGATGCCATGGTGCAAGCTGACGCTTTTGTCGAATGGGCCCATGTGCATGGGCAGCGCTATGGCACCTCCAAAAAAGCCATTGAAGAACGCATTGCCCAAGGTGCTGATGTCATTCTTGAAATCGACTACCAAGGCGCATTGCAAGTGACGCAGGCGTTTGCCAACGCGGTGTTGATTTTTATCCTGCCGCCCAGTTGGGAAGAATTGCGTTCACGCTTAGAACGCCGGGGCGAAGATGCAGCCGACATCATCGAAATGCGACTCAAGAACGCCAGCCAAGAGATGGCACAGGCCCATAAATTCGACTTCGTTATAATCAACGAGTTGTTTGAGCGGGCAGTTTTCGATCTCAAAGCTATCGTTCACGCCCAGCGGCTGCGTTACACCGCGCAACGCCGCGCAAGAGCCACTACCTTCCAGTCGCTCAATATCACCTGATACCCCCGGAGAAACCCCCATGGCCCGCATTACTGTAGAAGATTGCCTCGTGCAAATTCCTAACCGCTTTCAGCTCGTTCTGGCGGCCACCTACCGTGCGCGCATGCTCAGCCAAGGCCATGCTCCCCGTATTGAGAGCAAAAACAAGCCTGCCGTCACTGCGCTGCGTGAAATCGCCGCAGGCAAAGTTGGCTTAGAAATGCTGAAAAAAGTCCCCGGCTAACCTGGGCTTTTTGCTATAAAAAAAGCACCGCTGGCCGGTGCTTTTTTTATGGGTCATGCGTTTTTCTTATGTCCACGCTACATTTAAAGGATGAATGCGGTGCCGAACAAGTCCTCTCCCCCCGTACCGTCCAGTGCGGGCAAACCCTCATCTGGTGCGGGCGCGGCTGCGGCTGCCAATGCCGCCGCCGCAAGTTTTGCTGCGCTGACGGACAGTTTGGACTATCTGGACCATCCCAGTATCGAATTGGTACGCAAAGCCTACCGTTACGCCGATGCAGCCCATTTGGGCCAACTGCGCAACAGTGGCGAACCCTACATCACCCACCCCATTGCGGTCGCTGCGCAGTGTGCCACGTGGAAGCTCGATGCACAGGCGCTCATGGCAGCGCTGTTGCACGATGCAATGGAAGACTGTGGTGTCACTAAATCAGACCTCATTGAGCGTTTTGGCGCTCCCGTGGCGGAGTTGGTCGATGGACTGACCAAGCTGGACAAACTCCAGTTTGATACCCGCGAAGAAAACCAAGCCGAGTCGTTTCGCAAAATGCTGCTGGCCATGGCCCGGGACGTGCGCGTCATTCTCATCAAACTGGCCGACCGCACCCACAACATGCGCACCCTGTCGGACATGCCGCGCAGCAAGTGGCGGCGTATCTCGTCCGAAACGCTGGACATCTACGCGCCGATTGCCCACCGACTCGGGCTGAACCAAACCTACCGCGAACTACAGGACTTGGCTTTTCGGCATCTGCACCCGTGGCGCCATGCCACGCTGACCAAAGCGATCCAAAAATCGCGCAACCGCCGCCGCGATTTGGTGCAAAAAGTGCAAGCCGATGTGGACACGGTGTTTGCACGCATGGGCATGAAGGTGCGTTTGGCCGGGCGTGAAAAAACCCTCTACGCCATTTACCAAAAGATGCACCACAAGCATCTGAGCTTTGCCCAAGTGACCGATATTTACGGTTTTCGCGTCATCGTCCCGACCATCACCGACTGCTACACAGCGCTGGGCTTGTTGCACCAAATGTACAAACCGGTGCCTGGCAAGTTCAAAGACCACATTGCCATTGCCAAACTCAACGGCTACCAGTCGTTGCACACCACCCTCGTGGGGCCTTCGGGGGTGAACATTGAGTTCCAGATGCGCACTCAAGAGATGCACATCATTGCCGAAGCCGGTGTGGCAGCGCATTGGCTCTACAAAGCCCAAGACAACGAGGGTACAACGGCAGAGCGCTTGGGTACCCAGTGGCTACAGTCGCTGCTCGATATTCAAAACGAAACCCGCGATGCTGCCGAGTTTTGGGACCATGTCAAAGTCGATCTGTTCCCCGATGCAGTGTATGTTTTTACACCCAAGAGCCAAATCATGGCCTTGCCGCGCGGTGCCACGGTGGTCGATTTTGCCTACGCCATCCACAGCAACATCGGTAATCGCACAGCCGCTGCGCGCATCAACAACGAGCAAGTTCCCCTGCGCACAGAGCTTAAAAATGGCGATGTGGTCGAAATCGTCACCACCCCCACGTCCACCCCCAACCCTGCTTGGCTGGGATTTGTTCGCACGGGTCGGGCACGCTCCAAAATACGCAATTACCTCAAGACCCTTGCCCATACCGAATCCGAAGGCTTAGGGGAAAAACTGCTGGCACAAGCCCTGCGTGCTGAGGGCCTAGAAGATTTGCCTGCGCTGGGTGGGGAAACCCAACCCATCTGGGATAAATTGTTGCGCTTTACGGGCAACCGCAGCCGCAGCGAGTTGATGACCGACATCGGGTTGGGTAAACGCATTGCCAGCATCGTTGCCAAGCGGCTCATGGTGTTGATGACCGAGCGTGGCTACAAACCCGATGCGCTGTTGATGACCCGTGAGCGTTACACATCGCACGAAAACATCTCACAAGGCGGCCTGACGCTCGATGGCAGCGAAAATGCTTCGGTACAGTACGCGCAGTGCTGTCGGCCCATTCCGGGTGATCGGATCATTGGTTATTTGGGGCGTGGCGAAGGCTTGGTGGTGCATGCTTCGCAGTGCGCTGTGGCGCAGCGGCTACAGCACAAAGACAGCGAACGCTTTATTGCCGTCGATTGGGCCGATGATCCCGTTCGCTTATTTGAAACCGGTTTGGTTGTGACGGTCACCAACGGCAAAGGGGTGCTGGCGCGGGTGGCCGCAGAACTGGCCAGCGCTGAGGCCGACATCATTCACGTGGACATGGACGATGCCATCGCGATGGACACTATTGACCTGCGGTTTTTAGTGGCAGTGCGCGATCAAGCGCATTTTGATGCAGCATTGCGGAGCCTGCGCCGTGCCCCGGCAGTGCTGCGTGCATCACGCATCGTGCCCCAAAGTTGATGGGTAACGCACCTGCAACACCTCTAAAAGGCGCACCCCGGAAGGGGTGGCAAGCTGCACCTGATCGCCTTCACGCGCCTTGAGCAAAGCCCGGGCTACCGGGGATATCCAACTGACTTGGGCTTGGCTGCTATCAGCCTCATCAATACCCAAAATGGTGATGGTACGTTCGCAGTCCAAATCATCAACGTAGGTCACGGTAGCACCAAAAAAAACTTGGTCGTTGCCTGCATGGATGGCTGGATTGACAATTTCGGCGATTTCTAGCCGTTTGGTTAAAAAGCGAATGCGCCGATCAATCTCGCGCAAGCGCTTTTTGCCGTAAAGATAGTCGCCGTTTTCAGACCTGTCACCGTTGCTGGCCGCCCAGTGAACAATGTCCACGATTTTGGGCCGCTCGGTGTCCATGAGGTCGAATAACTCGGCCTTGAGGCGAGCATAGCCGCAAGGTGTGATGTAATTTTTGCTCCCTGCGGGAACTGCTGGATGCTCGATTTCGTCATCTTCAGTCCCGTTTGGCTGCTGTGGCAACGTCTGGCCCATGAGGATGTACCATCCAAAAAGGGATTTTCCAAGGAAAAAGCCCTGCAACCTTGAAAGATTGCAGGGCTTACCTATTGGTGCGGCTGGCAGGAATTGAACCCACGACCCCTTGGTTCGTAGCCAAGTACTCTATCCAACTGAGCTACAGCCGCGAAGCTTTGAATTATAGCACTAAATTTTGACTTGATCTTAATTTAGGCTTTTTTCAGAAATTTTCTTTTATCAAAAAAGACTGAAAAATCAATGCATGGGCGTTATTGTAACCGATTCTTTGGTGCCACCATAAACTGTGGCAGCCAAAATTTAAGCCAGAGGGAATCAATTTTTCTGCGGCGGCTGCTTTCACAATGTGGCACTGATTGCCATCATGAGGTAAGCTTACTGACCACCCGACACTCCACTGAGAATTTCTTGTATGTCCCAACACCTGTCAGCTGCCGAACAAGCCCTGCGCGAAGCCGCACTCGAATACCACCGCAACCCGAGCAAAGGCAAAATTGCTGTCACGCCAACCAAGCCACTCTCAAATCAACGCGATTTGTCTTTGGCCTACTCCCCCGGCGTTGCCTATCCTTGTTTAGACATTGAGGCTGATCCGTCGCTGGCGCACGAATACACATCGCGCGGCAACCTCGTTGGTGTCATTACCAACGGTACTGCGGTACTGGGACTGGGCAATATCGGCCCACTGGCAAGCAAACCTGTGATGGAGGGCAAGGGTTGCTTGTTCAAAAAATTTGCGGGCGTTGATGTGTTTGACATCGAGTTGGCCGAGAACGACCCGGATAAGTTGATTGACATCATTGCCGCCCTTGAACCGACGCTGGGAGGCATCAACCTTGAAGACATCAAGGCCCCCGAGTGTTTTTATATTGAGCGCGAACTGAGCAAGCGCATGAACATCCCGGTGTTCCATGACGACCAGCACGGCACGGCCATCATTTCGTCGGCAGCGCTGCTCAATGGACTGGAGCTGGTGGGCAAGCACATTGGCGAGGTGAAAGTCGCGGTGTCGGGTGCAGGTGCAGCGGCTCTGGCCTGCGTCAATGTGATGGTGGGTTTGGGCCTTGCGCGTGAAAACGTGTTCATGGTCGACTCCAAAGGCGTGATCTACGAAGGTCGCCCCGGTGGTTACGATGAGTCCAAAGCCCGTTACGCACAAAAAACCGATGCCCGCACCTTGGCCGATGTCGTCCATGGTGCCGATGTCTTTTTGGGCTGCTCTGCCCCCGGTGTGCTGACGGTAGAGATGGTCAAAACGATGGCCGCCAAACCCATCATCTTGGCACTGGCCAACCCTGAACCAGAAATTCGCCCCGAATTGGCCAAGGCTGCCCGCCCAGACTGCATCATTGCCACGGGTCGCTCTGATTACCCGAATCAGGTCAATAACGTACTGTGCTTTCCGTACATCTTCCGGGGTGCGCTCGATTGTGGTGCCACCAAGATTACCGATGCCATGAAGCTGGCCTGTGTGCGCCAGATTGCCGACTTGGCCAAGGCCGAGGCCAGCGACGAAGTGGCTGCGGCTTATGCAGGCAAAGACCTGACCTTTGGCCCGGACTATTTGATCCCAACACCGTTTGATGCCCGGCTGATTTTGCGCATTGCCCCAGCTGTGGCGCAGGCCGCCGCCGAATCGGGGGTTGCCACACGCCCGATCACCGATTTGGAAGCTTACCGCGAGAGCCTGCACCGTTTTGTGTACCAAACGGGAATGTTTATGCGCCCGGTATTTCACGCAGCCAAACTGGCACAGCGCCGCGTGGCCTATGCCGAGGGCGAGGACGAACGCGTGCTGCGCGCCGTGCAGGTGGCTGTGGACGACGGTTTGGCACTGCCTATTTTGATTGGTCGCCCGGCAGTGATTGCGGCCCGCATTGCCAAAGCGGGCCTGCGCCTTCAGTTGGGCAAAGACGTTCAGATTTGCGATCCCGAGGACGACCCACGCTTTCGCCGCTACTGGGAAACCTACGTCAGCCTGATGGGACGACGCGGCGTAGCACCCGATGCAGCCAAAGCCATCGTGCGCCGCTCCAACACCTTGATTGCTTCGCTGATGGTGCGTTTGGGTGATGCCGATGCCATGATTTGCGGCTTGGTGGGTAAGTTTGACAACCACCTTGAGCATATTCGGGATGTGATTGGCCTCAAGGCTGGCACCCCTGAGCTGGCCACAGTCAATGCGCTGATGTTGGAGCAGCACACGCTGTTCATTGCCGATACCTACATCAACGAAGACCCCAGTGCCGAACAACTGGCCGATATTGCACTGATGGCAGCCGAAGAAGTGCAACGCTTTGGCTTACCCCCGAAAGTGGCATTCTTGTCGCATTCCAACTATGGCTCGTCGGGGAGAGCCTCAGCGCGCAAAATGCGCCAAGCCCGTGACTTGTTTGTGCAAGCAGCACCGCACATTGAATGCGATGGCGAACTGCACGGTGATTCAGCACTGCTGGATGCTACACGCCGCGCGGCGTTGCCAGAAACCACCCTGACAGGTTCAGCCAACGTGTTGATCTGCCCCAATTTGGATGCAGCCAATATCTTGTTTAACGTGCTCAAAACCACCAGCGCCCACGGCACCACTATTGGCCCGATTTTGCTCGGTGCAGCAGCGTCGGCCCATGTACTGACACCTTCATCAACCGTGCGCCGGGTGGTCAATATGACGGCGTTGGCCGCTGCTAATGCTGCGCACGCACCAATGGCAAAAAACCCGTCGTAAAGCGGTGCCGGGCGCAATGCCCGGCATCACTCCCAGCGCAAAGCGGCAACGTCGTGGACGAAAATGGGGTAGTTCATCCACCAGCCCGTCAGCCCTTTGCGCGAGACAGCCGTAATCTGCGAGGCAAAAATCCACGCATTGACAGCATCGGTGGCCAAATGCCGTTGAATGTCGGCCAAGAGCGTTTGGCGCTCGCGGGCGTTGTCGCTGGCGGCATGGCGCGCCACAAGGTTGCGAAAAGCAGGGCTGTCGTAGCCAAAGTAATACTCTGGGTCGGTGTAGATAGGGTAGTCCAGCGGCTCGACGTGGTTAATCATGGTCAAGTCAAAGTCGCCCTTGAATGTTCCTTCGAGCCACTGTGACCAACTGACGTGTATGGGTGTTGCATGAATACCAATTTGGGCCAACGCATCGACCAGCAAAGCGCGGTCTGAGCGCGCGTAGGGTGTCGGCGGCAGCGTCAATGAAAGCAGCAGCGGCGTTTTAACCCCCGCTTCCTTGAGCAACGCCCTAGCCCGTTCTGGGTCGTAGGGGTACATTCCGGCCAAGTGGATATAGCCCGGTTCGGTCGGCGAAAAATGGCTGCCAATCGCCCGACCACGCCCGTCCAGCATTTTTCGGATAAAGGCCTCGCGGTCAATGGCGTGGGTGATGGCCCGGCGCACCCGCACATCGTTCAGGGGCTTGCGCCGGTTATTGATTGCCAACATGCCCTTGCCGTTGGAGGCTCCAATCATGACCCGGTAGCGGTTGTTGTCTTGGAACTGCGAGACGTTCTGCGTGGCAATGTTGAACAACATGTCCACTTCGCCCGACAGCACGGCACTGGCCTGATCAGGTGGATTGTTGATGAACCGGAACGTGACCTGCGGCACCTGCACCAGTGCGGCTTGGCGGTGCCCCGGAAACTTCACCAAGGTGACTCCCCAACCCTTTTTCCAGTGCTCAAATCGGTAAGGCCCCGTGCCTACTGGGTGGGTGGCGGCTTGGGCGGCAGTTTCGGGGTGCAGCACCACCGCAGTGTTTTCGCCCAGCCTGAACAGCAAGTTACCGTCGGCATGGTTCAGCGTCAAAACCACCGTGTGGGGTGTCGGTGTGGTGATGCTAGCGATATTGTCGAACAGGGTTTTTTTCGCTTTGTTTTTTGAATCGGCGGCCTTGGCGCGGTCGAATGAGAATTTCACAGCCGCTGCATCACACGCCGTACCATCGTGAAACAGTGCGCCCTTATGCAATTGAAAGGTGTAGGTTTTGCCATCGGCACTGCGCGTCCATGATTGGGCGAGCAAGGCAGATGTGGAGCCGTTTTCTTCGATGCGGGTCAGGCCCTCCAAGACGTTGTAATGAACGACTTCGCCAATCGATGCCGATGGTGAGGTGGTCGGGTCAAGGCTATCGGGTTCGAGCGAAATCCCAATGACAACACTTCGGCGGCTGGGTTCGGCATGTGCCTGAAGGGGACTCCCCCATCCAAGTGACACTCCAGTTGCACTGCTGGCCAGCAGGGATGCCACGGTACGGCGTGAAATGGGCACGGTAAAGGTCCTTTATTGCACAGATAAAGACGATGCCAAGGGCTGACAATGCACTACGCTCAGTCCTATGGCTTGGACTCTTGCACTGGTGAATCTAATCTCAAAAAGTGTCCAGACGCTAACAATCTTTACGTCCTGCCTGTTCTTTGGTGCCCATGCGCTCACCTCACGCTTTTTTCTCCTGCCTCCTTCGTGGAAGGGGCTGGAAAGCGCTGCTTGTCACTGGCATGCTGATTTTTAGCGCCATCTTGTGGGGTGTTGCGGTGGTGTACCAAGAACGTCAAGATCGCTACTGCCACCAAGCCGAGCAAGAGTTGTATGCCATCAATTACCTGCAAACCCAAGGCGTAGTCGATTGGCGCGAACAAAGGCTCACCGATGCCGCAGCACTGCTGGACGACACCTTGTTGGCACAAACCATCGCAAGCTGGTTGCAAAACCACTTAGATGCACAGCAAGTGCTGGTACAAGAGCGCTTGCGCATTTTGCAAGAGCGTCAAAAATACACGGCTGTTTATTTGGTTGATGCACAGGGACATTTACAGCTTGGCCCTGCGGACACCGCTGCCGGGGTGCTGCCCGCACCAGAACAGCAAGCGCTGCAACACGCCTTCTCGCAGGCGCTGGTCAGCGTGGTGGAGCCACGCCATGACCCGTTCTTTGCGTTTCCCTTTTTTAGCCTGATCGCGCCCATTTTTGATGGTGCCCAGCCAATGGGAGCCATTTGGTTGGTGAGCGACGTACGCACCACCCTTTACCCCCGACTGCAGGCATGGCCAACACCGCGCACCACCGCCGAATCGATTCTGTTTAGCCGCAGTGGCAACCAAGCACAAGCCCTCAACCCATTGCGCCATCCGCTGGATTCGACCACGGTTTTCAAAATACCAGCCGATGGTGTAGAAAGTTTGCAACAAGCAGACTTTATCGGCCAAGCTATGTTGGGAGTGCGAGGCATCTTTTATGGCAGCGACTACCGGGAACAAGAGGTTTTGGCGATGACCAGTGCGGTGCCAGAGTCGCCGTGGATGGTGGTATCTAAGATTGATGTAGCAGAGGCTTTTGCAGACACCCAAATGCGCGAAGTGCTAGCGCTGAGCTTGCCGGTCAGTTTGTGCTTGTTGTTGGCGGGACTGGTTTTTGCCTATGTCCAGCGGCGTGCTTGGCTGCGTGAACGCGCACTCAAAATCGAATTGCAACGGCACATGGGCTGGCTTGAAGGGGCACAAAAGGCAGCTTCGATTGGTTACTTTGCATTTGATTTGATCGAAACAAAGTTCGCAATGTCGTCCATGGCCCGGGAAATTTTTGGTTTACCTGATGGCATTGAGATCGGACTGAAAGAATGGGCTACCTTGGTTTTGCCAGACGAGCGCCAAAAAGTACTAGAGGTACACCGCCATGCCATGTCATCGGGTACGGCCCTGCGTGCCCAATACCGCATCCAGCGCATGAGCGACCAAGCAATGCGCTGGGTTGAAGTCTGGGGCGAATACGAGGCTCCAGCCGAAAAGAGCGGGCCGGTGCGAATGATTGGCACCATCCAAGACATCACCGAACGCAAGCAGTCGGAAGAAGAACTTGCCAATTACCGCACCGTCCTCGAAGAAAAGGTGCGCCTTGACCCGATGACGCAAATCCCCAACCGCCGTGCGCTGGACGAACACATGGCACTCGAATGGCAGCGCGCCATGCGAAGCAAAACCACGCTGTCGCTGATGATGATTGATGTCGATCACTTCAAGGCCTACAACGACCACTACGGCCACGTAGCCGGTGATGTGTGCCTGCAAAAGGTGGCAAAGGCTATTGCCGAATCGGTCACACGGGCCGGTGAATTGGCAGCACGCTATGGTGGCGAAGAGTTCTCGGTGCTGTTGCCCCATGCCGATACGGCCCAAGCCATGGTGGTAGCCGAACGGGTGCGGGCTGCTGTGGCCGGTTTAGCGCTGGAACACGCCCAAAGCAGCGTCCAACCTTATGTGACGGTCAGTATTGGCTTGGTGTGTGCAGTGCCAGCGTTTACCGAGTCAGCCGAGCGCTGGGCCGTTGATTTGCCCCCACCGCGAAGCCACCGCCACAGCGTTACTTGCACGCAAACGCTGTTTGAACAGGCCGACACCGCCCTCTACCATGCCAAGCAACAAGGACGCAACCGGGTGATGGTGTACCCGCCAACGCGCAACGATGGAGGCAATTGACCGTGCATGATGCCTGCACCGTGGGCAATACCTGCTACCGCGCAGTATTTGAATTCTGGGATTTTTCCAAACGGATCGAGCGCCGGATTGGTCAATAGATTGGCTGCGGCCTCGGCGTAAGCAAAGGCCATCAACACTGCGCCCTCAGGGGTGCCATTGCAAGCCGGGCACTCCTGAGTTTTCCGTGGCAGTGAGGATTTCTTCGGCCTGCCCAGAATCCGCCGCCAACGCGCTCGAGAGCGCATAGCGCCTCTGGAAGGTGCTGGCCCAACAGTTCCAGCACCTGTGCCAGCGCCTGCGGCTCGGGCTGGCGGCCCTTGGTGTGCCTGGCGCGCCGCAGTGCCTCGGGGGTGGCAAAGGCCACGGCGGGGGTTTCGGGCAGAAGGCTCATGGTGCGCTAGTCGCAGCAAGTTCAGGTGTTTTTGCTGATCGAAATCGTTGGAAACTTGGCCGAGAAGTCTTTGGACTGCTTGGCAACCTTGGCCGCGACGGTGCGGGCCATTTTTTTGTAGCGCTGGGCCACATCGCCCTCGGGGTCGGCGACCACGGTCGGTTTACCGCTGTCGGCTTGCAGCCGAATCTGCATGTCCAATGGCAACGCGCCCAAATAATCCATGCCGTACTCAGCTGCCATGTTTTTGCCACCATCGACACCAAAAATATGCTCGGCATGACCACACTGGCTGCACACATGCACGGCCATGTTCTCGACGATGCCCAAAATCGGCACCCCGACTTTTTCAAACATTTTGATGCCCTTTTTGGCATCCAACAAAGCAATATCTTGTGGCGTGGTCACAATCACGGCCCCGGTCATGGGCACGCGCTGGCTCAGGGTCAGTTGGATGTCGCCGGTGCCGGGGGGCATATCGACCAGCAGATAGTCGAGCTCTTTCCAGTTGGTTTGGCGCAGCAGTTGGTCGAGGGCCTGCGTTGCCATCGGGCCGCGCCAAATCATGGCTTGGTCGGGATCGATCAAAAAGCCGATCGACATCACCTGCACGCCGTAGTTCTCTAGCGGCTCCATGGTTTTGCCGTCTGCGCTGTCGGGCTGGCGGTCAATGCCCATCATCATCGGTTGGCTGGGGCCGTAAATGTCGGCATCGAGCACGCCAACGCGCGCGCCCTCGGCGGCCAATGCCAACGCTAAATTGGCGGTGGTGGTGCTTTTACCGACGCCGCCTTTGCCCGAGGCCACGGCAATGATATTTTTCACTCCGGCCAGCAATTGCACACCGCGCTGCACGGCGTGGGCCACGATGTGGGTGCTGATGTGCACCGATACCTCGCCCACCCCGGGCACAGTTCGGGCGGCGGCGATCAAACTGCGACGCAGTTCAGGTTCGATGCTTTTGGCGGGGTAGCCCAATTCCAGTTCAAAGGCCACATCTGCGCCATTGATTTGCACGTTGCGCAGTGCGCGGGTACTAACGAAGTCTTGGCCCGTGTGCGGGTCTTTTACGCTCGAAAGCGCTGCCAGAAGGCTTGGTGCGGTGACTGCCATTTTTTGAATAACTCCTGTGGGCTGGCTAGTCTAGCCAAGTCCCAACACAACGGTGCGCCCTAGAATCGCCCCTTTCGCGCTGCACAGCGCGCCGCGCCCAGAAAGCCCCTGCACACACCATGTCCGCACGCAAACTTTTCGTCACTACCGCCCTGCCTTACGCCAACGGCAACTTTCACATCGGCCACATCATGGAATACATCCAAGCCGATATTTGGGTGCGCTTGCAGCGCATGCTGGGCAACGAGGTCAATTTTGTCGGCGCTGACGACACCCACGGCGCGCCGATCATGATCGCCGCCGAAAAAGCCGGTAAAACGCCCCAGCAGTTCGTGGCCGACATTGCTGCCGGTCGCAAACAGTACCTCGATGGTTTTCATATCCAGTTTGACAACTGGCACAGCACCGATGCCCCCGAGAACCACCAACTAGCGCAGCAAATTTACCTTGACCTCAAGGCCAACGGCTTGATTTCGACCCAAGTGATCGAGCAGTTCTTCGACCCCGAGAAGAACATGTTCTTGCCCGACCGCTTCATTAAGGGCACCTGCCCCAAATGCCGCGCCAAAGAGCAGTACGGCGACAACTGCGAAGTGTGTGGTGCCGTCTATGCGCCGACCGATTTGATTGAGCCGTATTCGGCCCTGTCGGGAGCCAAGCCGGTGCTCAAAAGCTCGGAGCACTTTTTCTTCAAGCTGTCCGATCCGCGCTGCGTGGCCTTTTTGGAAGAATGGACGCAAGATGGCCGCCTGCAACCCGAGGTCGCCAACAAAGTGCGTGAATGGTTCAGCGTGCGCACCAACCCCGATGGCAGCGTCAGCGAGGGCTTGGGCGATTGGGACATCAGCCGCGATGCGCCCTACTTTGGGATTGAAATTCCCGATGCACCGGGTAAATATTTTTACGTCTGGCTCGATGCCCCCATCGGCTATTTGGCCTCGCTGAAGAACCTGCTCGACAAACGCGGCCAAAGCTACGACGACTACATGGCTGACCCCGATTTAGAGCAATACCACTTTATCGGCAAAGACATCGTGACCTTCCACACGCTGTTTTGGCCTGCGACGCTCCAGTTCAGTGGCCGCAAGGTGCCCGACAAAATTTTTGTCCACGGCTTCTTGACGGTCAACAACGGCGAAAAGATGAGCAAAAGCCGGGGCACGGGTCTTGACCCACTCAAGTACCTGAATTTGGGCATGAACCCCGAGTGGCTGCGCTACTACTTGGCCGCCAAACTCAGCAGCCGCAATGAAGACATCGACTTCAATGCCGACGATTTTCTGGCCCGCGTCAACAGCGATTTGGTCGGCAAATACATCAACATTGCCTCGCGTGCAGCCGGTTTTATTGCCAAGCGCTTTGGCGGGGTGCTGGGCGAGGTCTCGCCCGATGGCGACGCGCTGCTCGACCACTTGCGTACCCTCGCGCCTTCGATCATTGAGCTGCTGGCAGAGCGCGAATACGGCAAAGCCCTGCGCGAAACCATGCTGCTGGCCGACCGGGTCAATGAGTACGTCGATCAAAACAAGCCTTGGGAGTTGGCAAAAAAGGAGGGCATGGAGACGCGTCTGCACGATGTGTGTACCACCTGCATCGAGGCTTTCCGGCTGCTAACCATCTTGCTCAAACCGGTGCTGCCCGCACTGGCCGCGCAGGTCGAAACCTTCTTGAACGTCGATCCGTTCACCTTTGCCAGCGTGCAGCAAATGCTCGGCCAAGGCCACACCATTGGCAACTACCAGCATTTGATGCAGCGGGTCGATGTCAAGCAATTAGAAGCATTGTTTGAGCCTCCAGCCCAAGCACAGCAAGCAGCAGAAGCTATTGAAGTGATAGCACCGGGTGGCGAAGAAATAGCCCCCACCATCACCATTGACGACTTTGCCAAAATTGATTTGCGCATTGCCCAGATCGTCCACTGCGAAGCGGTGGAAGGCTCGACCAAACTGCTGCGCCTGACGCTTGATGTGGGCGAGGGCCGCCACCGCAACGTTTTCAGTGGCATTGCCAGCGCCTACCAGCCCGCTGAGTTGATCGGCAAACTGACGGTGATGGTGGCTAATTTGGCACCGCGCAAAATGAAGTTTGGCATCAGCGAGGGCATGGTGCTGGCAGCCAGCCACGGTGACGAAAAAGCCCACCCCGGCATCCATGTGCTGAGTCCTTGGCCCGGTGCCACCCCCGGCATGCGGGTGGGCTAAACATCCTTCAAGGAGCACCCCTATGGCCCGGTTTTCTGCTTTTCGTCCCCGCATCTTCGATGCCTTGCAGGGCTACAACCGTAGCCGGGCACTGACCGATGTGGGAGCCGGTGTCACAGTGGGCATTGTTGCCCTGCCATTGGCGATGGCCTTTGCCATTGCCAGCGGACTCAAACCCGAGGCCGGGTTGTGGACGGCCATCATCGGGGGCTTTTTGGTCGCGCTGCTGGGGGGCACCAGCGTGCAAATTGGCGGGCCAGCCGGTGCCTTTATCGTCATTGTGTATGGCATCGTCGAGCGCTACGGCTTGCCCAATTTGTTGATTTCGACCGCTTGCGCTGGGGTGCTGCTGTTTGGGATGGGCCTGCTGCGGTTGGGCAATTTAGTACGGCTGGTGCCCGTCAGCATCGTCATCGGTTTTACCAATGGCATTGCCGTGCTGATTGCGCTGTCGCAGGTCAAAGACTGGCTGGGTTTGGCGGTAGACAAAATGCCGGCCAATTTTTTCTCGCAGATTTACACCCTGAGCACCCACATAGGCAGCATCAACCCGTATGCGTTGGCGCTGGGTGTGGCTTGTTTGGGGTTGTTGTTTTTGTGGCCCCGCTTGTTGGCGCAAGGCTCACTGGTGCTGCGCGTGGCCGAGGGCCACACCGTGCGCACCTTTGCTCGGGTGCCCGCGCCTGTGATTGCACTGATTGTCCTGACGGCGCTAGCGCACTGGCTGGAGATGCCGGTCGAGACCATTGGCAGCAAGTTTGGCGGCATTCCGCAAGAAGCACCCGCCTTTGCACTGCCGGAGTTTTCGTGGGACACGGTGCGCCTGCTGGTCACGCCTACGCTGACCATCGCACTGCTGGGGGCCATTGAGTCGCTGCTGTGCGCACGGGTGGCCGACCAGCTTGCCACCGCCCCCGACTACCGCAAGCACGACCCCAACCAAGAGCTGATGGCCCAAGGTATCGCCAATTTTGTCGTGCCCTTTTTTGGCGGCATGCCCGTCACCGGCACGATTGCCCGCACCGTAACCAACTTGCGCGCCGGGGCCTCCACACCGATAGCAGGCATGGTGCATGCCGTGGTACTGGCCCTCATTGTGCTGGTGGCTGCGCCGCTGGCGCTGCACATTCCGCTGGCAGTCTTGGCGGGCATTTTGTTGTTTGTCGCTTGGAACATGGGTGAATGGCACGAGTTTGTCCGCCTCAAGCATTTCAGCAACCACTACCGTTTGCTGATGGTGAGCACCTTTTTGCTGACGGTAGTCTTTGACCTGACGGTGGCGGTCGAAGTGGGGCTGGGCTTGGCCTGCGTGCTGTTTGTGCGGCGCATGGGCGAGCTGTTTCGTGCCCAACCCGTGCTGACCTTGGGCAGTACCGATGCCACCAGCGCAGACGCATCGACCACCCCCGACGGCATGCCGATGCGACCACGTTTGGTTTGGCAACTGCATGGTGTCTTGTTTTTTGGTGCAGCCAGCAAAATTGACCCCATCGTGCAAGCCATCGAAGCCGGCCCTTGGGGCGTCGAGGTGGTGCTCGATATGCGCGAGCTGCTGGCGCTGGACACCACTGGCCTGGAAGGTCTGGAACAAATCCTCAAAGCCACCGGCCAGTGTGGTGGCGTGCTGCGGGTAGTCGACCCGCAAGAGCAACCGCGCTCGCTGATGGAACGTGCAGGCTTTGGTGCCCACCTTGCAGCGCAAACGGTGTGTGAAAAGGCAAAGTAAAGCACCCAACGGAGGAGGCTGATCGGCGTACCATAGGTCACCACTTCCAAGGAGCTTTTTATGGCTATCAGCGCAGTATCCAACCGTCCAGCCGAACCGGTGCAAGCGGCCCCTACGCCCGAAAAACCCAAGGTTCGCTCGACTGACACCGATGGCGACAACGATGCCAGCAAAGCCCGCGAGACAGAAAAAAAACCCGCAGCCACTGCCACGCCTCCAGCCTCCAAGCCAACGGAAACGCTGGGCAATAAGGTCGATACCTACGCTTGAGGCGCTCGATTGCGTGGCGGGTGGGTCGCCGTAGCGGAGGATGCTTCTGCTACAAACGCCGCGTGATCCTGTCTTTACTTTTTCGTTTTTCGGCGGTTGCTGCGGTGGTGGCGGCAGCTTTTGCGCCTGCGGCGGTATGGGCTTTGCCCACCTTCGACGAGGTGCGCCGGGAGTTTCGCTCCTCCGAGACGCTGGTGCTGTCGCGCGAGGGCGAGGTCTTGCAGCGCTTGCGCACCGACCCGACCGTGCGCCGGGGCGAATGGATTGCCCTTGCCGATGTGTCGCCCGCGCTGCGCCAAGCGCTGGTGTGGAGTGAAGATCGGCACTTTTACGAGCACAGCGGTGTTGATTGGTCAGCGGTATCGGCAGCGGCTTGGGGCAATGTGTGGCACCAACGCACGCGCGGGGCCAGCACCATCACCATGCAGTTGGCGGGCTTGCTCGAGGGTGACTGGCGGCAAGGCCCCGGCGGGCGCAGCGTGGTGCAAAAAATCGGCCAGACCGTGGCCGCGCAGGTGCTTGACCGGCGCTGGCGCAAAGACCAAGTGCTCGAAGCCTATCTCAATGTGCTGCCATTTCGCGGCGAGGTGGTGGGCATCGATGCGCTCAGCCGCACCCTGTTTGGCAAAGCGGCCCACGCACTCGATGAGCGCGAAGCTGCCGTTGCCGCCGCCTTGGTGCGCGCGCCCAATGCCCGGCCTGCGCTGGTGGCGCAACGCGCTTGTGGTGTGCTGCGCACCATGCAGGCTGGCGCTGGGGTGCAGCGGTCAGCACCTACCGACTGCGAAGGCCTTGATCTGTTTGTCACCGGGGCACTGCAACGGCGCAGTTGGCCCCCCAGCGAAGGCGTTGCCCCGCACTTTGCCCGGCGGCTGTTGGCCCAAGCGGGGCCAAACAACGCTCCCATCACCTCGACCCTGCGCGCACCGTTGCAACGTTTTGCCGTGCAAACGCTGACCCAGCACCTGCGCGAGTTGCAAGGGCGCAATGTTGAAGATGGCGCTTTGGTGGTGCTCGACAACGCCAGTGGCGAGGTGCTGGCGTGGGTCGGTTCGTCGGGGCTGCTCAGTCAGGCCGCTGAGGTCGATGGCGTACTGGCCCAGCGCCAGCCCGGCTCGACGCTCAAGCCTTTCTTGTACGCGCAAGCCATTGCCCAGCGGCGGCTGACGGCAGCGTCGCTGATGGACGATTCGCCCGCACACATCCCCACTGCCAGCGGGCTGTACATTCCGCAAAATTACGACCGCCAATTCAAGGGCTGGGTTTCGGTGCGTACCGCGCTGGCCTCGTCGCTGAACGTACCGGCGGTGCGCGCGCTGGTGATGGTCTCGCCCGATGCGTTTTTTGCCCAATTGCAAGCTGTGGGCCTGCCGCTGCGCGAGAGTGGCGGTTATTTTGGCTACAGCTTGGCGTTGGGCAGCAGCGAGGTAGCACTGCTGCACCTGACCAACGCCTTTCGCACGCTGGCCAATGGCGGGCGCTTTAGCCCAGTGGCCCCGGCGGGTTTGCCGCTGCGCCCGGTAGCACCCGTGTTTGAGCGTGCTTTGGATGAGAGGGCCGCTTTTATCGTTGGCGACATCCTCGCCGATGGCAACGCCCGTGCCCGCACTTTTGGCACCGACAGCGTCTTGGCAACGCGCTTTTGGACTGCCGTTAAAACCGGCACCAGCAAAGATATGCGCGACAACTGGGCTGTGGGCTGGTCGGCCCGCTACACCGTGGGCGTGTGGGTAGGCAATGCCAGCGGCGCAGCCATGCACGATGTCAGCGGCAGCAGCGGTGCTGCGCCGATTTGGGCCAGCGTCATGGCCCACTTGCACGCCCGCGAGGCCAGCCGTGCCCCTGCGCCCGTGCCGACCTTGGTGCGCTCGGCGGTGCGTTTTGGCCCTGCACCGGCAACACCCGAGCAGCCACTGGAGGCAGCACGCCAAGAGTGGTTTTTGCCCGGTACGCAGCAAGCTCTTTTTGCTATAGATTCAGGAGCTACAGAATCTTTGCCATCAAGGGCTACAGCCCAAAAAGGCTCTCAAAAAGATATTTTGGCTGCTGGAGGCGGCCCTTCTGCGCACATTACGGCACCGGTGCCGGGCACCATCATCGCACTCGATCCGGACATCCCCCCAGCGCGCCAGCGCTTGCAGTTTCGGGCCTTTGGCAGTGCTGCGGGTCTACACTGGCGCATGGATGGCAAGCCGTTGGGTCAGGGCAGTGCGCTGGCTTGGTTGCCGTGGCCCGGTCGCCATGTGGTGCAACTGACCGATGCCCGAGGTACCGTGCTCGATGAAGTACGCTTGGAGGTACGCGGCGCAGGAGTGCGTTCCAAGAAGCCTGAGTAGATTGTTGTCGTTTACGCTGGGTTGAACAAGACTGCTGTACCGCCATGCCACCCCCACCTGCTTGACCAGCCCATGCCATGAACAGTTTTGTCCGCCACCCTCTGCGCAGTGCATGGATCATTGCCGTGCTCTGGACGGTTGCGCTGGCTTGCTCACTGGCTTGGACGGTGTTTCTGGAAAACAAGCAGGCGCTCCAACTCGCTACCAGTTCGGCCCATAGCAACTTCGACAAAGATTTGGCTTACCGCTCATGGGCCAGCAGACACGGCGGGGTTTATGTACCGCCCACCGAGCGCACCCCTCCCAGCCCGTGGATGGCACACCTGCCTGACCGCGATGTGGTCACCACCGAAGGGCAAAAGCTGACCCTGATGAACCCCGCCTACATGCTGCGCCAAATGATGGAAGAGTTTGGCGACTTGTATGGGGTTAAAGGTCGCATCGTTGGGCGCATAGCGCTCAACCCCAACAACGTGGCAGATGCTTGGGAATCAGCGGCCATCGGTGTTTTTGAAAAAGGCGGCACCGAAATTTTGGCGCAATCGGAAATTGGCGGCAAACCGTATCTGCGCTTGATTAAGCCCATGCGCATGGAGGCCAGTTGCATGAAGTGCCATGGTCACCTCGGCTTTAAGGTCGGTGACATCCGAGGGGCCATCAGCGTCTCGGTGCCTATGGAGCCTTACCTGCGTGGGGCCTTAGAAAAAAACCGCAATGTGGCGGGCATTCATTTCGTCATCTGGCTCTTGAGCATCAGCGCCTTGTTTTTGGTCAGCGTGCGCACCCATCGCCTAGAACGCGAGCGCCAAGCGATGTTCAACGAAGCACAACTGACCTCCAGAGTTTTTGAAGATGGTTTAGAGGGCGTGGTCATGACCGACGCCCAAGGCATGATCGTTCGGGTCAACCCCGCATTTACCCAAATGACCGGCTTTAGCGCTGAAGATGCCGTAGGCCAAAAGCCCAATATCTTGCGCTCAGGCCACCAAGCACCGGAGTTTTATGAAGCCCTCTGGAAAACCCTCATCAGCGAGGGGCGCTGGAAGGGCGAAATCTGGAACCGCCGCAAAAACGGCGAAACCTTTATCGCGCTGCAGACCATCTCTGCGGTGCGCAACGCATCGGGCCAAGTTTCGCACTACGTTTCCATCGTTCGGGATGTGACCGAACGGATTCAGGCGCAAGAGCGCATGCGCTATTTGGCGCACTACGACGCTCTGACCGAACTGCCCAATCGCACCCTGTTTGCTGAGCGCTTAGAACAAGCCACCCAACGGGCACGGCGCGACAGCACGGGGCTGGCGGTTTTGTTTATTGATCTGGATTACTTTAAAGCAGTCAACGACAGTCTGGGGCACGCTGTGGGGGATGGGCTCTTGCGCGCCATGGCGCAGCGCATGCGCGGCTTGCTCAGGGAGTCCGACAGCTTGGCCCGCTTGTCAGGCGACGAGTTTGCGGTCTGCATGGAAGGCTTTGAAAGCCGGTGCGAGATCGACGCAGTGCTGGCAACGCTGTTGGAAGCTTTGCAGACTCCAGCCGAAATTTTTGGACTCTCTGTGACGATCAGTGCCAGCATTGGCATTGCGCTTTTCCCTGACGATGGCAGCGATGCTGAGGCCTTGTTGCGCGCGGCGGACACCGCCATGTATTGCGCTAAAGAAAAAGGCCGGGGTAGCTTTGCGTACTACCAACCGGCATTTTCTGACCGGGCCGATGACCGTTTTACCGTCATCTCGGAGTTGCGCCACGGTCTGGAAAACGGTGAATTTAGGCTGCACTACCAACCCAAGGTCGATGCGACCACCCAGCGACTGACCGGGTTTGAAGCGCTGGTGCGCTGGCAACACCCGGTCAAGGGCATGATCCCGCCAGATCGCTTTATTCCGTTGGTCGAGCAAACCGATTTAATCATTCCTTTGGGCGCTTGGGTCCTCAAAACCGCTTGCCAGCAAGCTGCCACTTGGAATGCCAACGCCCATTTTCAAAACGTCAAGATGGCGGTTAATGTGTCTGGTGTGCAAGTGACGCGCCCGGGCTTTTTGGAAAAGGTCAAAGAGGTGCTGGCCGATGCCGGTTTGGCTGCCCAACAACTGGAGCTGGAGGTGACGGAGGGCGTGATGATCAAAGGTGCCAGCGGCGGTTTTAAAACCCTGTCTGCGCTCAAAGATTTGGGCATTGGCATTGCGATTGATGACTTTGGCACCGGCTACTCCTCCCTTGCCATGCTCCAGCAGTTGCCCATGACCCGTTTGAAAATTGACCGCTCTTTTGTATCCAATCTACCCCAAAGCCAAGACGATTTAGCGATTGCCCGGATGATCGTACACATGGCTGAGAATCTTCGGTTGAGCGTCACCGCCGAGGGCGTTGAGACCTCCGCGCAGGTCGATTGCCTGCGCAGCATGGGGTGCCACGAGTTGCAGGGCTATTATTTTTCACGCCCCTTGCCGCCAGAAACACTGGAGGCCACGTGGCCCACGGCCACGGCTTGTACCTAGAACACAGCAAAAACGCTCCATACTGGCACCAAGGGTAGACCGTAAAATTTCAAGCACCCCCGCTTTGGGGACTTTTACATCAGGAAAGCCCGTTCATGCGTGTTAATTTGCCAGTCACCGACGAGGAGTACGACTACCCCGCCGAAAACATGCTGGTATCCACCACCGATACCCAAGGCGTCATCACGCACTGCAACGCAGCTTTCATTGATGCCAGCGGCTACAGCTACGACGAACTGATCGGCCAACCACACAACCTCATCCGCCACCCCGAAATGCCACCCCAAGCCTACAAAGACCTCTGGGTCACGGTAGGCCGTGGTCACGCTTGGACAGGGCTGGTGAAAAACCGCCGCAAAAACGGTGGTTTTTATTGGGTGCGTGCCAACGTCATGCCCATCATGGAGAACAACAAGCCACGCGGCTATATCTCCGTGCGCACCAAGCCGGCCCGGGCTGACATCCAAGCGGCAGAAGGCCTGTATGCCCAATTGCGCGCTGATTTGGCGACGCAGCGCACCAGCTTTCGCTTGCACCGGGGTCGGGTGATTTACCCCGGCCTGCGCGGTGTGCTCGAGCGCTTGCAGAGCCTACCGGCCACACAAGCCTTGGCGCTGATGTTGCTGGGCATGGTGGGTGCCAGCACACTGCCGCGCTGGTTAGGCTGGCAAGGTGCACTGGGTTGGGGGGCTGAACTGGTTTTGCTGCTGGCCGGTGGTGCTTGTATACTGACTTGGTTTAACGAACACATCATGGGCGGAATTCGCCGGGCCCAACGCTTTGCCAACGACATTGCTGGTTGCAATTTGGGCACGCAAATTGATGGCGGACAATTTGCCCCATCGCTGCGTTCGTTGGCGCGCAACTTGCAGCAAATTCAGGTCAATTTGCGCGCTGTGGTGGGCGATGTCCGCACCGAAATCTCTGGCTTTATGCGCTCGGCGCAAGACATTGCCCAAGGCGGATACGACCTGTACACCCGCACCGAAGCCCAAGCCAGCAGTTTGGAGCAAACCGCAGCAACGATGGAAGAGCTGTCTAGCACCGTCCACCACACCGCCAAAACTGCCGGGCAGGTCTCTGGCGATAGCGCCCAAAGTGCAGAAATTGCCCGACAGGGCGGTCAGGCGGTCGAACAGGTCGGGCAAACCATGAAAGCCATTGAGCAGTCATCGCACCAAGTCAGCGAGATCATTTCCGTGATTGAGGGCATTGCCTTTCAAACCAACTTGCTAGCACTCAATGCCGCTGTGGAGGCGGCCCGCGCGGGTGAGCAAGGCCGAGGCTTTGCAGTAGTCGCGGGCGAAGTGCGGGCGCTGGCCCAGCGAAGTGCGGGTGCGGCCAAGCAGATTCGGACACTCATTGGTGCATCGGTGGCCCAAGTGACCGAAGGATCGGTGCAAATGGCCGAAGCCGGACAAACCATTGCCCAAGTGGTCGCCTCGGCTTCGCGGGTCAGCGAATTGGTGCGCGAAATCAGCCAAGCCACCAACCAACAGTCGGTAGGGATCGACCAAGCCAACACGGCCATGACGCAGCTTGAATCAGTGACCCAGAAAAACGCTGCGTTGGCCGAACAAACCGCCTCGTGCGCCGACGTGCTCAAGGGCACATCGGCCACGCTTTCACGCTCATTGGAAGTTTTTCGCATGCCCTGAGCCGCATGGCTCGGTTCCATGGAACCGGGGTGCTGAGGGCAGCGTATTTTTTTTGCCACAACTGATGGTAAAAAAGGCCAAAAGCAAACCACGGACAAAGTGTTCTGGGTGGGTTTTCCTATATTTAATCCTTCACCAAAGGATTTCCGAATGCGCGTCAATTTGCCCGTCACGAACCACGAGTTCGACTACCCCGGCGAAGAATTGCTCATGTCCACCACCGATGCCAAGGGCATCATTACCCACTGCAATGCCGCCTTTGCACGGGTCAGCGGCTACGACATTGAAGACCTGATGGGGCAACCGCACAATATGGTGCGCCACCCTGATATGCCTGCCGAGGCTTTCAAAGATATGTGGAACACCATCGGCAATGGGCGCAGCTGGATTGGTGTGGTCAAAAACCGGCGCAAAAACGGCGATTTTTACTGGGTGCGTGCCCACGTGACCCCGATTTTGGAAGGGCGCAAACCCAAAGGCCATATGTCGGTGCGCGTCAAGCCCACGCGCGAGGAAGTGCGCGCTGCCGAGGCACTTTATGCCCGCATCGTCGCAGAAAAGCAGTCGGGCCAACACAGCTTTTACCTGCATGCCGGACGGGTGCGCCCTACGGGCTGGCGCGACTATCTGGGGCGTTTGCAGCGTGCCACCTTTACCCAGCGTTTGGCCGCCATGATGGTGCCGCTGTGGGCTGTTGCCCTCGTCCCGCAAGCACTGGGCTGGGCCATGTCGCCGTTAGAGCTGGCAGGTCAAGCGGCAGCGGTGCTGGGTGTGTCAGGACTGATTTTGTGGCGCTTTCACCAGCGCATTACCCATGCTCTGGCAGATGCCAACGATGTGGCTGTGGCCATTGCCGGGTGCCGTATTTCTGGCGATGAGCTCTTGGTGCATGAGCGCCATCCGATGGCGCTGTTGATGGAGCGCTTGCAGCAAATTCAGGTCAATCTGCGCGCTGTGGTGGGCGATGCACGGGCTGAAATCAGCAGTTTTGGCGACATCTCTGCCGAAATCGCACAAGGCGCACAAAACCTCTCTGAGCGTACCGAGTCCCAAGCCAGCAGCCTGCAACAAACCGCCGCCTCGATGGAAGAACTCTCGAGCACCGTGCGCCAATCGGTCGATACCATGCAGCAGGTACTCCAAGAAAGCGCCCGCAGCACCGAGTTGGCCCAGCGCGGTGGTGCAGCCGTGGCCCAAGTCAGCGCAGTGGTGCAGGCCATTGAAGAGTCGTCGCGCAAGATGGGGCACATCATCTCCACCATCGAAGGCATTGCCTTTCAAACCAATATTTTGGCGCTCAATGCTGCCGTTGAAGCGGCGCGTGCCGGCGAGCAAGGCCGGGGCTTTGCTGTGGTTGCGGGCGAAGTGCGGGCGCTGGCCCAGCGCAGCGCTAGCGCCGCAGGCGAGATTCGTGGGCTGATTGGTGAGTCCAGCGCCCACATTGCGCGCGGAGCCGAGCAAATGCAGTCCGCAAGCCAAACCATCGAGGAGGTGGTGCAGTCGGTGGCCCACGTGAACAGTTTGATGGGCGAGATCGGCGTTGCCACCCGTGAACAATCGCTGGGGATTGGTCAAGTCAATGATGCGGTGAATGACCTTGACCGCGTGACGCAGCAAAACGCGGCTTTGGTCGAGGAGTCGGCCTCAGCCGCCGCCGCGATGAGCGACAACGCGGCTGTGTTGGGGCGCACCTTGGCCGTGTTTCAAATGCCCTGAGCGGGGTGGTTTTATTGCCGCGCCGTGCGGATGTTGGCCGGCAGGCTTTGTGGGTGGCTGGTGCGCCACGGGTTGATGTCCAGCCCACCCCGGCGGGTGTAGCGGGCATAGACGGTTAGTTTGATGGGGCGACAGTGCGTCCAGATGTCCATAAAAATGCGCTCAACGCACTGCTCATGAAATTCATTGTGGTTGCGAAAACTCACGATGTATTGCAGCAAGCGCTCTTGGTCGATTTGGGGGCCGCTGTAGCTGATTTGCACACTGGCCCAATCGGGCTGTCCCGTGACCAAGCAATTGCTCTTGAGCAAGCGGCTCACCAGCACTTCGCTGACGGCAGGTTCATCAAACTGGGCGGTCAGTAGCTGCGGGGCGGGCAGGTAGTGGGCGCACTCGATGTCGAGGCGATCCAAATTCAAGCCATCAAGCTCATGCACCGGCTGGCAATCAAACATCTCTGGCAACAGCAGCCGCACACCGACCGTGCCAGCATGGGCAGCGCCGCGCCATACCGCTGCACTGACATCGGCGCGGATGCGCGCTTGCACCTCGCTGGCATCGGCAAAGCGCGTTTGGTTGAAGCTGTTGAGGTAGAGCTTGAAGGATTTGCTTTCGACGATATGGAGCGTCTCGCACGGCACCGTAATGTGCGCCAGTGCCACTTGGGGCTTGCCACGCAGGTTCAGCCACGACAGTTCAAAGGCCGTCCACAGATCGGCACCAAAAAAAGGGGGGGCGGCCGTAATGCCGATTTCGGCGCGCTTGTCGGCACGTGCTATCGGAAACAACAACGATGGGTCGTATTGATCGGTATAAGCCGAAGCCTTGCCCAGCGGAGAGTGTTCAGGGGTGTTGTGCGGCACGGCATAGCCTTCAGGTTTAGCTATAAAAATAATAGCTACTTATACTTGCTAGACAAGGGCTAGTAGCTATTTTTGGATATTTTTAGCCCTTGGGGGCCAAAATCAGCGCGCCCAGAGCAAACCGCGCACGTTGTCGTCCATCGGCAAAACGTAATCGACGGCGGCCACCACGACATTGCCCACAGGATGCACCAACTTGATGCTGACGTACACCGCCCGTGCCGAGACCGAATACGTGCCCACCAGTACCGCTTGTGCATTGTGGGCACGGCTGAGGTCGCGCAACTCGCGCGAGAGCAACAATTCGCCCTGCACCACCGAAATGGCAAGGTTGTCACGCAACCGGGGTTCGACCACCCGGACACCGCGCTGCACCAGTCCACCGGCCAATTGCTCCGACAGGGTGCGGCCCAGCCGCGAGGATTCATCGAGCCTGTCCACACTCACCACCGTGGCTACCAACACCGCACGGCTGGGGTCAAGTGGCGCGTCTTGCAACAACCTGTCGATAGCAGCGTGGTTGGTATCGACCAATGCAGTGTGGGAGTCTCCAGCGTGTTCGCCGTAGTAATACTGGGCACAGCCCGGCAGCGCCAACGTGGCGGCCAGCAGGCTCAGGGCCATAGTGCGTCGCTTCATGGGACAACAACCCTCCAAGTTTTCAGTGGCGTAGGGGCAGGCAGCGGCGGTGGCAGTGCGTACAGGGGGGTATCGTCGGCCTCGATGTAATAGACATCGGCGGTGCGTGCCAAGTAGCGCTGGCCGCTTTCGAGCGACGTGGTGATGAGCACCTCGGTGCGCGTTGGCCCACCAGCGGCAGCGCCGTTGGTAGCCAACAGGCTGGCATCGAGCAATGCCCCCGCCGCCAGCGCACTGGTGACCACCGAGGTGGTGCTCTGGGCATACAAGTGCCAGTCGCGGGCAACGGCCACGCCCGCAGCCAAGCGGGTAAAAGGCATCTGCAAGCTGTTAGAAACGGGTGCGTAGTGCTGCACGATTTGGGCATCAAAAGCCAGCTCCACCGCCGTCGGGTGGGTCGAGACGGTAATGCCACGGTCTACCAGCCGGGTGATGAGCAACTTGCGAAAGCCCAAGTTGAAACCCGAGTCGCCCGCAGGGGGGATGTAAATTGGGTATTCGCCTGCCGGCCAATCGCCAATTTTTTCAGCGATGCGCTGGGCGACATCGTCGGCCAACACATCCCAGTGGTGAACAGCGCGGGCCTTTTTCTGGCCGGTGGCCGGGTAGTTGTCCGCGCGCGGAATGTCCAGCGTAGAGCAGCCACCCGCCAACGCGGCAACGGCCAACAGCGGCAGGAAAAGTCGGTAGGTAATGGGCCGATGGGCCGATGGCGTAGCTTGCATAGGTTGACCATGTTAGCGGCACACCGAAAACTGCAATCGTCCAATCAAGCCCCGGTTTGGGGCGCTCTTTGACCGGGCACGCAGCGGCGGCGGCAATTGCACAATCTGCATATGTCCGAGTCCACCCCGATCCAACCCCGTGCGGCCCTAGCGCCGCTACCGACACCCGAGGCGCAGCCCAGCCCTTCGGGTACCGATTTGCCCACCCCGCCTGAGCCTCCCCAGTCTGGCCCAGAGACGGCCCCCCCCTCCAGCAGTGCGCCCGCTCCAGCAACGCCGCCGCTGGCACCCGCGCCACAGGCCTGTGCAGGCCTGTGCTGCCCCCCAGCCCCGGCACCAACGCCAGCGCAACTGCCACCGTCTTTGAATGTGGGCGGTATGTCGCTGGCGCTGTTGGCCTTGTTTGCCAGCGTTGCTATGCTGCATTGGGCCAGCGCGGTGTTTATTCCGATTGTCGTCAGCTTGCTGCTGACGTGCGCTCTGCAACCAGCGGTAGATCGGCTAGAGCGCTGGCATGTGCCCGCCGGATTGGGGGCTGGCGTTTTGCTGTTGGCTTTGGTGGCGGGGCTGGCGGCGGCCAGTTGGTCTTTGAGCGATGGCGCAGCGCAACTGGTTGATTCTTTGCCGGTGGCCGCGCAAAAAGTGCGCGACAAATTGCGCGAGCGCAGCCGCACCAGCAGCGGCACCAGCACGTTAGAAACCGTGCAAAAAGCCGCCACCCAAATCGAGCAAGCCGCGACCGAAAACAGCGCCGCCACCCCCGCCCTGCGCCGGGGCGTGCAACGGGTGGTGGTCGAGCGTGCGCCCTTCAATGTGCGCGACTATGTGCTGCCCGGCACCTTCGGTTTGGCCTCGGGTTTGGGGCAAATGGCGGCGGTGTTCTTTTTAAGCTTTTTTTCGCTGGCCTCGGGCAACTTGCTGCGGCGCAAATTGCTGGGCATTGCAGGCCCGAGTCTGGAGCGTCGCCACATCACCTTGCACATGATTGACGAGATCAACTGCCAAGTGCGCCGCTACTTGTTGGTGCAACTGTTCACCAGCGCCTTGGTGGGCGTTGCCACCAGCTTGGCTTACTGGGCCTTGGGGCTACAGCAAGCGGTGGTGTGGGGGGTGGCGGCAGCAGTGCTCAATTTGGTGCCTTACGCTGGCTCTTTGGTAGTGACGGGTGGCTCGGCGCTGGTGGCCTTTTTGCAATTTGGCACGCTGGACATGGCCCTGAGCATTGGCGGTGCCTCGCTGGTGATTCACACCCTGATCGGCAACTTGCTTACCCCTTGGCTGACCAGCCGCGCCGGAAGCCTCAGCCCGGTGGTGGTGTTTGTCAGCGTGTTGGCGTGGGGCTGGCTGTGGGGCTTGTGGGGCTTGTTGCTGGGCATTCCGGTGATGATGGTGGTCAAGGCCGTTTGCGATCAAATTGTGCCGCTGCGGGCCATTGGTGAGCTGCTGGGCAACGAGTCGCGCGCTGCCCAGCCTTGAGCGCACAATGTGCCCCAATTTTGTCCACGATTGGGTGTTTTTTCATGAAATTCCAAGGCTCCTCCAACTACGTCGCTACCCAAGATTTGATGCTGGCCGTCAATGCCGCCAGCACCTTGCAACGCCCCTTGCTGGTCAAGGGTGAACCCGGCACGGGCAAAACCATGCTGGCCGAAGAAGTGGCACAAGCGTTAAAAATGCCGCTGCTGCAATGGCACATTAAATCGACCACCAAAGCGCAGCAAGGGCTGTATGAATACGATGCGGTCAGCCGCCTGCGTGATTCGCAATTGAACGATGTGGACAGCAGCCAGCGCGTGAAAGATATTCGCAACTACATCGTGCAAGGGGTGCTGTGGCAAGCCTTTACTGCCGAGCAGCCGGTGGCATTGTTGATTGACGAAATCGACAAGGCCGATATTGAGTTTCCGAACGACCTGCTGCGCGAAATTGACCGCATGGAGTTTTACTGCTACGAAACCCGCGAGCTGATCCGCGCCAAGCACCGGCCCTTGGTATTTATTACCTCGAACAATGAAAAAGAATTGCCCGATGCCTTTTTGCGCCGCTGCTTTTTTCACTATATTAAATTCCCCGAAGCCGAGACGATGTGCCAAATCGTCAACGTGCATTTTCCGACGCTGAAAAGCGAGCTGCTCGCGGTGGCAATGAAGACGTTTTACGACGTGCGCGGACTGCCGGGCTTAAAGAAAAAGCCTTCGACCAGCGAATTGATCGACTGGCTCAAACTGCTGGTGGCCGAGGATATTCCGCTGTCGGCATTGCAAAGCCCTGACAACAAAGTTGCCGTGCCACCGCTGGTGGGGGCATTGCTGAAAAACGAACAGGATGTCAGTTTGTTTGAAAAGCTGGTGCACATGAATCAGCGCAATCGCTGATATTTGCTACTATGTTTATAGCATCTAAGGCAGCTTGGATAAGCGTCGGAGGCCATAAAAATGCTAATTGACTTCTTCTACACCCTGCGCGCGGCCAAACTGCCGGTATCGGTCAAAGAACTGCTCACGCTGCTCGAAGCCCTGCAAGCAGGCGTGGTTGGCCCGAAATCAGAAGCGGCGTGGAGCTTGGACGACTTTTACTATTTGGCCCGCCTAACGCTGGTCAAAGACGAAAAGCACTACGACAAATTTGACCGCGCTTTTGCCGCCTACTTCAAAGGCGTAGAACTGCTGGCCGACTTCACCCAGCAAGTGCCCGCCGACTGGCTGCGCCAAATTTTGGAACGTGAACTCACGCCCGAGCAAAAAGCCGCCATCCAAACCATGGGCTGGGACGAGCTGATGGAGACGCTGAAAAAGCGCCTCGAAGAACAAAAAGAACGCCACGAAGGCGGTAACCGCTGGATTGGCACCGGGGGCACCAGCCCGTTCGGGCACGGCGGCTACAACCCGCAAGGCATTCGCATCGGTGGGGCCAGCAAAAACAAAAGTGCCGTCAAAGTCTGGGAGCAGCGCGCCTACCGCGACTACGACGACACGCAAGAACTTGGCACACGCAACATCAAAGTGGCACTGCGGCGGCTGCGCAAGTTTGCCCGCGAGGGCCACGAGATGGAGCTGGATTTGCCCGACACCATCCGCAGCACCGCCGCCAACGCGGGTTGGCTCGACATCAAAATGGTGCCCGAGCGCCACAACAACGTCAAAGTGCTGCTGCTGATGGATGTGGGCGGCACGATGGACGAGCACATTCAGCGGGTCGAGGAGCTGTTCAGCGCCGTCAAAACCGAGTTCAAGCACTTGGAGTTTTATTACTTCCACAACTGCGTGTACGACTTTGTCTGGAAGAACAACCGCCGCCGCTTTACCGAAAAGTTTCCGACGTGGGACATCCTGCGCAAGTACAACAAAGATTACAAACTGATCTTTGTCGGCGATGCCACCATGAGTCCCTACGAAATTTTGCAGCCTGGTGGCAGCGTTGAATACAACAACGAAGAAGCCGGGGCCGAATGGTTGCAGCGCCTGACGCACAACTTTCCCCAGTTTGCGTGGATCAACCCCGAACCCGAAGGCGTGTGGCAATACCGCCAAAGCATCAGCATCGTGCAGCAACTGATGGGCGACCGGATGTACCCGTTGTCGCTCAAAGGGTTGGAGCAAACCATGCGGCTGCTGTCAAAATAGGCCTGTGCCTGCTGCCCTACAATGGCAGCACCTCCTCGTAGTTCAATGGATAGAACGAGTGCCTCCTAAGCGCTAAATACAGGTTCGATTCCTGTCGAGGGGACCAGTTGATGACTCCAAAAGGTGTCACCAAATGCCCAAAGCCCGCTATCTCATCGGTAAGCGGGCTTTTTTGTGCGCCATTGCATGGCTACAGACAAAACCATTTTATCCATTATGAGAATCTCTCAAGAATTATTAAAAAATTCAGTAGATATTATCTCTAGCCACTATGGTGACGGGGTAAAAATATGGCTATTTGGCTCGCGCGTAAACGACAAGCAACGCGGTGGAGATGTAGATATTTTTATTGAGAATGCATCTAAAGATGCGCTTCAAAGAATTCGGTGCCAAAGCCAGCTGGTAGAACTTTTCGACTTGAAGGTTGATTTGATTGTAGGCACCGGAGACCAACCCATTCATCAAATCGCCAAAACCACGGGAATTAGAATTCAATGAGCAAGAAACACTTTCAGCGTTTACCATTCGCTTTGCCACCTACCAAGAGCATATGGGTAAAACCATGAAAAGCGTGGCCATCGAAGAAGAAAGCCCTACCAGCCCATTTTGTATGGTTTTAGCACTGATGGAAAAACTTGGTATTTTAGAAAGCACCGAGCGCTGGAAGGAAATTCGAGAGTTGCGTCATGCAGTGAACCACGAATATAAAGAAGATACCGAAGCGTTGCACCAAATTTTAGAAAAAATGGTAGCGAGTGCGCCTTGGTTGTTTTCGGGGCATGAAAAACTGGCATTGTTTGTGCAAAATACCTACCAAAAACAATCGAATCCATAAAGTTGCAGCTATTTTGGTATTCCATCGTAGCGAAAATAAGATGCCATCTTTTGTTTTTGCACGATATTTTTTAGTCTAAGTGCAGGAGACTCTATTAAGTGCCACGAAAAAATTGAAACCACCACAGTAACAAGAAATGAATAGGCAAACAACATATGTGGCGTTATAGATTCTGCCAAAGAAACAATGCACTGCTGGACAAAAAATCCATATATATAAATTCCATAAGAGTAGTCTCCGATTTTATTGAACTCTCTAATTGATCCGGAAGGAATGTAGGCAATTGCGAGGACAACATAAGGAAGCAACAAGGTATAAGCAAAAAACAAAAGATTTTTATGGGGCAAGCAAAGAAAAATAACTGCAAGACAGACAAAAGCCCATCGCATATCAAGCTTTACATTCGAAATAAAAGAACCAAAACATGCACCAAAGAAAAAGAAAAAGTAAAGTCTATATTTTTCTGAGTTTACACGATCACCGAAATATCCTTGTGAATATCTAAAATAACAATAGATACACAGCACCGAAATAAGCAATTTAAATATAATAGAAAATTGCTTTTTTACAGCCAAAGATATCAACGCAATAAACAATATTGCAATATAAACTTTTAACTCATGCGGCAGCGTCCAGAGCGATCCATTAATAGATTTAATCGGATTATCATGAAAAGCACCCGGAAGCAAATAAACAACCCCTTTCATGAGAAATGAATTATATAGCAAGAAATGCTTTGTCTGGCCATCATTTATAAATTGATAAAAATCAATTCCTGTAAAAAATAACCCTACTACAATCACGGTAACAACCAAAGAAAATATAAGCCCAGGAAATATTCTTAGCACTCTACTAATGAAGAAGATGAAGATATTTCTCTTTGCCAAAAGACTGAGTGACAACAAAAATCCACTGGTAATAAAGAAAATATCAACTCCCAAGTTTCCAAACGTAACAATGGATGCATATTTTTTCCACAATGGCTCTTCGAAAATAAATCCAGATAAAATAAAACTATGATTATAAAGAACAAACATAGATGCCACAAATCTTATTAAATTAAGATTATTATCTTTATTGTATGTAGAATAATTCATCATTTATTTATAAGAAATAATATTGTGCAGCGTAGAAATAAAATTTGTTTACAGCAACAACTTATCTCATCATCCGCTCCAACAACCCCGCCGTAGCCCCATCCAGCCCTTTGGTATCGCCGCTGGCTAAACGCGGCTCAATATGGGCCGCCAATTGCTTGCCCAGTTCTACGCCCCACTGGTCAAAGCTGTTAATGCCCCACACCGATCCGGCCACAAACACCCGGTGCTCGTACAGTGCAATCAGCGCCCCCAGCGAGGCCGCATCCAGCCGCTCCAGCAACAGCACCGTGCTAGGCCGGTTGCCACTGAAATGGCGATGCCCGCACGCGCTGGTGCGCCCCAGCATCAGTGCCTGCGCCTGCGCCAGCGCATTGGCAACCAAGCGCGGGTGCTGTTCGGGCAAATCGTGCCCACCCCGGCGCAAGACGATAAATTCGACCGGAATCACATCCAGCCCTTGGTGAATCATCTGGAAAAAAGCGTGCTGGCTGTTGGTGCCGGGCTCACCCCAGACCACCGGCGATGTGGCGTAAGGCAAAACATGGCCTTGCCAATCAACCCCCTTGCCGTTGCTCTCCATCTCCAATTGCTGCAAATAGGCCGATAGCCTGCGCAGGCCGTGGCTGTAGGGGGCCACGCAGCGGCTGGCAAAACCATGAAAATTGCGGTACCACACGTCCAACAAGCCCAAGCGCACTGGCAAGTTTTGCTCCAGTGGGGCGGTGCGAAAGTGCTCGTCCATCGCGTGGGCACCGGCCAGCAATTGGGTAAAGACCCGCGCGCCGACCGCAATGGCAATCGGCAGGCCAATGGCCGACCAGAGCGAAAAGCGCCCACCGACCCAATCCCAAAAACCAAAGGTGGTGGTAATGCCAAAGGTGCGGGCCGCCTCGACGTTGGTGGTCAGCGCCGCAAAATGGCGCTCCAGCGGCACATCGGCCCAAGCATGGGTACTGCCACCATGCGACAAAAACCAGTCCCGGGCGGCGTGGGCATTGACCATCGTCTCGACCGTGGTGAAGGTCTTGGAGGCAATCAAAAACAAGGTGTTGGCCGGACGCAAGCGCCGCAGCAAATTGCCCAATTCCATGCCATCGACGTTCGAGACAAAATGCACCCGCTGGCGTGGCTGCCATTGGTCTTCTAACGCCGTGACCACCATCGACGGCCCCAAGCCCGAGCCACCAATGCCAATGCTAACAATGTCGGTGATGCGCTTGTCGGTGCGCACCTTTTCGGCGTAGGCCAACACTGCCGCCAGCGTGGACTGCACGTCGCGCCCGGCATCCGCTACCAAATTAGTAGCATCTTGTGGTTGCTGGTCGCTGGCTGGTGCCGGATTTCTTAACAAATAGTGCAATACCGCCCGTTGTTCGGTGGTGTTGATGGTTTGACCGGCCCACATCGCATCGCGGTGGGCTTCGAGACCACACTGGCGCGCCAGCGCCATCAACAGCGCTTCGGTGCTGCCATCGATGCGGTTGCGCGACAGGTCGGCAAACACATGGGGCGCTTCTTGGCTCAGGGCGGCAAAGCGGTTGGGGTCGGCGGCAAAGGCATCGCGCACATCAAAGTGCTGCCCCACTTGGGTAAAGTGCGCGCGCAGCGCAGCCCAAGCGGGGGTGTGGTCACAACGGGTGCGGGTGCCGCTAAAAATGTCCTGCGCGTGCGCTGGCATTCAGGCTGCAAGCATGAGGTGTTCGAGCTTGATGGCATCGGCGGCAAACGCGCGGATACCCTCGGCCAGCTTTTCCGTTGCCATCGCATCGGCATTGAGCGCGTAGCGAAAACCGGCTTCGTCGTAGTGGACCACCGGCAAATCCATCGATTGGGCCGCAGCCGCATCCAGCGCGGGCAGCAGTGGTGCCTCGGTAGCGGCCAGTTGGGCCAGCAAATCGGGGGCAATGGTCAGCAGGTCGCAACCGGCCAGCGCGGTAATTTGGCCGACGTTGCGAAAGCTCGCGCCCATGACTTCGGTGGCAATGCCAAAGCGTTTGTAGTGGTTAAAAATGGCGCGAACCGATTGCACGCCGGGGTCGTTGGCACCGGCCTGCGCTGCTTCGTCCCACGCACTACCGGCCTGTTTTTTGTACCAGTCGTAAATGCGACCGACAAAGGGCGAAATCAACTGCACCTTGGCCTGACCGCAAGCCACCGCCTGCGCGAACGAGAACAGCAGTGTCAAATTGGTATGGATGCCGCGCTGCTCCAATTGGCGCGCCGCCTCGATGCCTTCCCAAGTGGCGGCAATTTTGATCAGCACCCGGTCAATGTGAATGCCCTCAGCTTGGTACAGCTCGATGATGCGCTCGGCGCGGGTGATGGTGGCGCTGGTGTCAAACGACAAACGTGCATCGACTTCGGTCGAAACCCGGCCCGGGATGATCGACAAAATCTCGCAACCAAAACACACCAACAGGCGGTCCATCACTTCGCCCAAATCCCGGCCACGCCACTGGGCCACCGTGCTTTGCAGCAGCGGGGCATATTCAGGTTTTTGCACCGCCTTCAAGATCAACGAAGGGTTGGTGGTGGCATCTTGCGGGCGAAACTGCGCCAATTGGTGAAAATCGCCGGTGTCGGCCACTACGGTGGTCAACTGTTTGAGTGCGTCGAGCTGGTTCATGAAAATAGCAAATCAAATCAAGGCGGGCTAAAGCCCAAGCACAAAGGGAGAATCAATCCCCCCAAGTGTATGCGCGACAGCGCCAGCCACGGCACAGGCAAAACCCGCCACCCGCCCACAGCGCCACAGCGGCCCCTGTTGAGATCAAAAAACAGCGATAGCGCTTATCTAGCAAGCACTAGCAGCTATGAATTACATAGCAAATTCAGGGCAAGTCTTTGAAATTTTTGGTGCTGTAAAGCGCCTCGGGCAAACGCCGCAGCAACGGCAGACCCGTGGCGCTGTCTTTGGGTTGTTGTTCGAGGTAGCTAAAGAACACATCGGTATCGAGCACCCCGATGTCCATGCGCCGCGCTGCGGGCACAGCGGCCAAGGTTTTGTAGCCATCGCCGCCCCGGGCATTAAAGGCCAGCACGGCCAGTTTGTAGAGCTTGCCCGACTCCAGTGGCCCCCAAACGCCGGTGCTCGGGTGGCGCACCTCGATGGCACTGACGCGCTGGCCCTTGGCCGCTGCCGCGTTCACATCAAAGCGCAAGCCGCCGGTGTAGGGGTATGGCCCGACCGAACCGCCGGGGCCATACACTGCCTCTAAGCCGTCTTCGAGCATGCCCTTGACCTCATCGGCCGTGATGTCGAGCCGAAACAGCATATTGCCAAACGGCAGCACCTGAATCACTTGGGCTGCGGTGATCTGGCCCTGCAATGGAATGCGCACGCCACCGGCACTTTGCAGCGAAATATCGGCACCACCGTAACGTGCTTGGGCCACATCAAGGTAGGCCTGCGCCACGATTTGTTGGATTTCGCCACCGTGCAGGCCCACGCTGCCTTGTGCATTGCACGCCACGCTGGAGCGGCTGTAGTCGCTGGAACCGGGGCCACCGGGCACACGGCGGGCACACAACTCCTCCGGAGCGACCGCCACCAAAGTGCGGCTGAACACCGCTACGCGCTCTTGGTACGGTGCCAGCACCGCGCTGGCCTGTGCCGACGGCGCTGTGATCCGTAAAAAACCACTGGCCGCTGCACTGGCGCGCAAGGCCGCATCTTGTGCGGGTGTGGCGGGTTGGCCTTGGATGGTGAAGTTATCGCCCACCAGCACATGGGGCGTGCCCACGCACCGCTGCACATCGCCTTGGGCATCAAACGTCACTTGCAGCTCGCCTACCACTTGGGCATATTCCCACGCCTGCACGATGCATACATTTTTGCCCTCTTTGTCGGTCACGCGGGTCGGGTAAGCGCCTGCAGGAGTGCCGACACCGTGCGTGCGCAAACCATCGGGGCCGAGCAAGGTGTGCGAGTCCCCACCGACCAGCACGTCCACACCACGCAGTTGGGCCACCATGTGCACATCGCGCTCATAACCAGTGTGGGCCATGACGATGATTTTGTTGATCCCTTGGGCATGCAAGCGGTCAATTTCGCGCTGGGCGGCAACGGTCTCGTCCTCGAAAGTGGTGTCCGGGTCGGGGCTAGAGGATGCCTTGGTTTTTTGCGCCACTGTCAGGCCGACAATGCCAATGCGCTGGCCGCCGCGCTCGAGCACTGTGCTGGACTGCACTTGTCCCGGTGCATGGGCCGCACTCAGCGCTGAGTTCGGCCCAAAATGAACATTGGCACTGAGCACAGGTGTCTTGCAAGTGCCTTGGTGCAGCAAATCTAAAAAACCCTTCAAGCCGCTGTCGCCACTGTCGAACTCGTGGTTGCCCAGCGTAAAGGCATCAAAGCAAACGGTGTTCATCAGCGCGGCATCGGCCTCCCCCACCGCACCAGCGCGGTTGTAAAACAGGGTTCCGGTCAGTGCATCGCCCGCGTGCAGTTTGAGCACATGGGGCGAGGCCGCCGCCAATTCGGCCATGGCGGTGGTCACGCGGGCAAAACCACCCGCATCGACTGCCACTTCGACCGGCGCACCGCCGCCAGCATGGAGCTGCAAGGTTTTGCTTCTACTCTGGAGCGTCGAATGGTGGTCGTTGGTATGCAGAACGGTCAGGGTGTAGCTTTCTGCAGGAGGCTGGGGGCTGGCGCAACCTGCCAACACACCTGCGCCCACCAACGCCCACACCAGCGCCCGCCAGCGCCCCCGAGTTGTTTTTTGCATGCCAGAATCTCCGTAATAGCCATCGAAAAACCAGCATTGTGGCTTTTTCTCTCAGGGGGTGGCCAATGGCATGGCTTGCTCAACACCAGCATGGATTTTTTTCACCCCCATTTGGGGTGGGCATGCAAACTATGGTGCAAGGCTGTCAAGTCCGGACGGGTACTGCGCGGATCGCACAAACGCCCGGCCTTTGATTTTCCACATTCACACGCCCTTCACTCCATTAGAACCGGTGGCGCAAGCCCACCGTAAAGCCGGTGCGCGACTTGCTGCCATTGGCACCGCTGGTGTTGTTCGCAGCCACCGCAGCGGCACTGCTCAAACTAACGCTGCTACCGTTGAGATGGGTTCTATCGACTTCAATGTAAGCATCGGTGCGCTTAGAGAAGGCGTAATCGGCTCCGACGGTAAAGAAGTTAGCGTTCGCACTGGCAGAAGGCGTATTGCCCGATTGCTTGGCGTGGTAGTAGTGTGCATTGACACGAATTTGCGGCGAGACCTCGTAACCAGCACCCACTTGGTAAAGGGTGCGCTTGGTAGCTGCCAAGAAAGCCGGGCCACCAAAGCCACCACTGACGCGGTCTTGCCAAGCATCGGCCAGCACAGCAAAGTCCACCGGGCTGGTCAGTTGATCGACTTTGTTCTCACCATAACCCATGCTGACCGTCCAAGGGCCGGTGTTGTAGGAGCCGCCCAGCGTAAAGGCCTTGATCTTTTTACCCGAGGCAAATTGGTAATCTTGGTAGCCCGCACCGGCGCTCAGACCGTTGGTCGAGTAACGCAAGTAGCCACCCAAGGTTTTGCCACCCAAGGGGCTGCGCTCGTCAAACGAATACTGCAACGCGCCACGCACTGCGCCAACCTCGGCCATATACTTGATCATGTTGCTTTGGCGACCCCCCAAAGCAAAACCCAATTCAGGTTTGTAAACCTCCATGTAGGGCGAATAGGGGTAAGAGGCGTAGGTGGTCGTCACCAGATCGAACAAGACGTTGTATTGGCGGCCTAATGTGATGCGGCCAAAGTCGCCCTGCACACCAACCCAAGACTGCTGAAAATAATTAGCCGTCGCACCAGCACCGGTATCGGTGGTGAAGCGGTTTTCTAAATTGACCAACGCCTTCATGCCACCACCCAAATCTTCATTGACGTTGATACCCCAACGACTCTGCGACATACCACCACCGACCATTTGGTTCAGTGATTGGTGTGGATTGGCAACCGTGCCTTCGTTGGTGGCATGGCGGTAGGCCGCATCGACGATACCGTAAATCTGAACACTGCTCGTTGAAGCGGTTTGGGCACAAGCCAAGCCCGATGCTAAGGCCATGCTTCCGACGGCAAACAGGGGTTTGAAGGCGATGGATTTCATAACGTTTGTCTCTCTTTCTGGGGTTGATGAGTTGTCAACCCAGTGTAGTGACACAGCCCGAAGCAAAACTCCTTTGTGGCGAATTGCTTACACAGGTTTCCCCCAATAGCACGACCGTTCTATTTTCTGACATATCTGGTGCACAGCGCACAATGCAAAAAGCCACCCGCTTTGCAGCGGGTGGCTTTGTTCAGACTGCTGAAGGCTGGCCCAAGGCCAGCGCGTCATCAGAATGCGTGACGCACGCCGACTTGGTAGCCGTTGACGTTTTCGCCAGGAGCAACAGTCACAGCACCCAGACTGTTGTTGAGGTTGCCGCCGTAGCCCAGAGCACGGGTAGCAGTACCCTTGTTGTTGGCGTGTGCGTAAGTGCCGTACACAGCAGTGCGCTTGGACAGGTTGTAGACGTAACCAACAGCCAACACGTCAGTGTCGTTCTTGCTGTTTTTCAGGTCGAGGCGTTGGTACGAACCGATCACGTTGCCAGGACCGACAGGAGCGGTCAGGGCCAACATGTAAGTGTTGTACTTCACAGCGGCGTTCTTTTCCGAGTGGTAGATGAAGGCTGGCTTGACCACGCCCAGATCATACGAAGCGCCCAAAGACCAAGTCTTGACATCGTTGGCGCTCAGAGCAGCGCGTTGTTGGTCAGCCGCCAAAGTGGCGCTCAGAGGGCCGTTTTCGTAGCCGCCAGCCAAGCCGACGTAGCTGCCAGTGCGTGTGCTGCCAGCGACTTCGCCGAAAGCGTAGTGCACACTAGCGAAGAAGCCGCCCAGAGCGGGAGTGCGGTAGCTCAGGCCGTTACCGATACGGTTAGGTTGGCCCACAATGCCGAAGCCTTGGAACGAAGCCAAGCCAACTTGGCCGAAGGGATCATACGAGCTGGGCTTGTCGTAGCCAACTGTCAGTTCGCGGCCCAAACGGACTTCGCCGAAGTTGCCTTCCAAGCCGACAGTCGAACGACGCTTGAATTCCAGGCCAGGGCCTGTAGCGCCGCCGCCAGCGCCAGTGCCGACGTCAGGCGACAGAGCACCTTCGAGCCAGAAGCCAGCCTTCAGGCCACCACCGAGTTCTTCCACACCGCGGAAGCCCAGACGGCTAGAAGAATTGCCGCTTTGGGTCACGCCGCTGACGGAGTTGGTGGCGGACACGTGGCCAACGCCAGCGTCAACAACACCAAACAGGGTGACAGAAGATTGAGCCATGGCGACGCCGGAAGCAGCCAGCACGGCCAGGGCAATCAGGGATTTTTTCATTGCGAGTTACTCCAAGGTTAAACAGAGGGCGCCGGTACGGGGGGGCTCAGGTGTCGTTGCGCCTGCACAGTCCCGCCGGTTCCCCGGGCCAACCTCCTGGTGGGGAAGTTGGGTCTATTGCACCAGACGCAGCACGGTTTCGCAAAGGAATTCACCCACAATGGCCGTCAAACACAAAAATCGTTGCAACGCTGCAACATCTAGGACAACCAACAGGGCCTTACGTTCGTTGATACAGCCTTTGTTAAAGAATGTAACGCGACAGATCGTCGTCTTGGCTCAAAGCCTTGAGGCGCTCGTCCACGTGGGCGACATCCACCACCACCGTTTGGCCCGTGCGCTGGGCGGCATCAAAGCTCACGTCGTCTAACAAACGCTCCATCACCGTCGAAAGCCGCCGAGCGCCAATATTTTCGGTGCGCTCATTGACCTCAAAGGCGATGCGTGCCAACCGGGTGATGCCCTCGGGCTTGAACTCCAGCGCCACGCCCTCGGTGGCCAGCAACGCTTGGTACTGCTTGACCAGCGAGGCGTGGGTTTGGGTCAAGATGCCTTCAAAATCTTGCACCGACAGCGATTCCAGCTCGACCCGAATCGGAAAGCGCCCTTGCAATTCAGGAATCAAATCGCTGGGTTTGCTCAGGTGAAATGCCCCGGAAGCAATGAACAAAATGTGGTCGGTTTTGACCATGCCGTATTTGGTCGAGACGGTGGTGCCCTCGACCAGCGGCAGCAAATCGCGCTGCACGCCTTGGCGCGAAACATCAGCCCCGCTGGATTCTTGGCGGGCGGCCACTTTGTCGATCTCGTCGATAAAAACGATGCCGTTTTGCTCGGCATTTTGCAAGGCACGGATTTTGATTTCGTCTTCGTTGACCAGTTTGCCCGCTTCTTCATCAATCAAGAGTTTGCGCGCTTCAGCAATCGGTAGTTTGCGGGTGCGCCGCTTGTCTTGGCCCATTTGGCTGAAAACGCCGCGCAGTTGCTCGGCCATTTCTTCCATGCCCGATGGCCCCATGATTTCCACTTGCGGGCGGCTGTCGGCCAAATCGATCTCGATTTCTTTCTCGTCGAGCTGGCCTTCGCGCAGTTTTTTCCGAAACACTTGGCGCGCCGTGCTGTCGGCGGGCGGCTCGCTGCCCGGTGTGCGGGCCTGTGGAATCAGTACGTCCAAAATGCGCTCTTCGGCCACATCTTCGGCGCGGGCGCGAACGTGGCGCATCTGCGCTTGGCGCTCTTGCTTGACGGCGATTTCCGCCAAATCACGGATGATGGCATCGACATCTTTGCCCACATAGCCCACTTCGGTGAATTTGGTGGCCTCGACTTTGATGAAGGGGGCATCGGCCAGCCGTGCCAGTCGCCGGGCGATTTCGGTCTTGCCAACCCCGGTGGGGCCAATCATCAAGATGTTCTTGGGGGTGATTTCGTGGCGCAGCGGCTCAGCCACCTGCTGGCGCCGCCAGCGGTTGCGCAGCGCAATGGCAACGGCACGCTTGGCGCTGGCTTGGCCGACGATGTGTTTGTCCAGTTCACAGACGATCTCTTGGGGGGTCATCGAGGACATAAAAAAACCTTTTTGATGGTCAAAACTGCTGCTAGCGCTTGTTCAGCTTGCGCTAGTAGCTATATATTTAATAGCAAATCAATAGCCTCGGCACTGTGGCTGCGCCCTAGGCCATGCACACAGGCGCGTTACAGCGTCTCGATGGTGTGGTGCATGTTGGTGTAGATGCACAGCTCGCCGGCGATCTCAAGCGATTTTTTGACAATCTCCGGAGCCGACAATTCGGTATTGTTCAGCAGCGCCTTGGCGGCCGAGTGCGCATAGGCACCCCCCGAACCAATGGCCACAATGCCTTGCTCAGGTTCGAGCACGTCGCCATTGCCCGTGATGATGAGGCTAGCGCTGTGGTCGGCCACGGCCAGCATCGCTTCGAGGCGGCGTAGCACGCGGTCAGTGCGCCAATCTTTGGTCAGTTCGATGGCTGCGCGCGTCAGGTGGCCTTGGTGCTTTTCAAGTTTGGCCTCAAAGCGCTCAAACAAGGTAAAGGCATCGGCCGTGGCACCGGCAAAACCGGCCAACACTTTGCCGTGGTAGAGCTTGCGCACCTTGCGCGCTGTACCTTTGACGACGATATGGCCTAACGTGACCTGACCATCGCCACCGATAGCGACCTGCACGCCCTGTGCCGTTTGGCGGCGCACACTGATGATGGTCGTTCCGTGGAAAACCGGGGATTCTTGGTTCGATTGCATAACGGCAGAAAAAAGGAAAAGGGCGCGGTCG
The DNA here is from genome assembly GCA_019751915.1 of Burkholderiaceae bacterium. Lineage (GTDB taxonomy): Bacteria > Pseudomonadota > Gammaproteobacteria > Burkholderiales > Burkholderiaceae_C > Simplicispira. The sequence continues at coordinate 60,783 of JAIEMS010000031.1, read as the reverse complement.
AATCAATTCTTGCGCGGAATAATCCAAGCATGCTCGTTGATACCAACCACATTGAAAAACACCGCCACCAGCCGGTGTAAATGGACGAACTGGACTTCGCGCTTTTGCGCTTGTTGGGCCGCTGCCCAATTGAGCACCGAGCCTGCCGCTGAAAAGTCGATGCGAATCAACCGGTCGCAGGCGATAACCAGCGCTTGCCCAGCGCGTGCGCCGGCTTCGCAGCCTTCGAGCACGACACTGGCATCGCCCTCGATGTGACCCGAGAGGCCCGTGGGCACTGGCAGGGCCACAGGCAATGGCTCCGTGGGCACGGGCGCAGGGGCCGAGTCCAACAAATCGGGGGCCAATAAATCCAAACCCGCGCCTTGGCCCTGCGATATATCTTGGTAAGTGCACAGCGGCTCTTGCCACGAAGGGGGCGAGACCTCGTAGGTCACGCAGTAATCGAGCGCTGCCATCTCAAAATCGTCTGGGCGGCCCATAAAACGCAATGCAGCCATGCGCAACCGCCACCACTCGGGGTTGCCGCCCCGGTCGCCCGACTGGGTATGGGCTTGGAGCAACGCCTGCAAGCGGTCAGACCCAATCGACACCAGCTGCACCTTGGCATCGGCCCAGCGGTTGAACTCCTGCACCAAAGTGGGCAGCGCCGCTTCTTCGATGATGGTCAAGCGATCCCAAATCAGCGTCCACGGCGACACCGAACGGGCCAGCGAAGCCTGTAGCGCTGCCACCGATTGCACCGTCAGGGTCGAAGGGGCATGCCAACTAAAGTCGCGGCGCACCGCCTGCGCTGGCTGCGCTGTGGCGCTGGTGCTGGGCACCAAGCCCAATTGCTCAGGAATGGAAAACCACAGCGGGGCCGAACGACCAAAGCAGGCGGCAAAATCAATCGCCAATTTGTCAAATTCGTCTTGCTGACCCGTAGCGCGGTACAAGTCAAACAGGGTCATCCAAATTTCAAACGACTGCGCGCTGTCGGCATCTTGGGCGTGTTGTGCCAGCACACCGAGCAGGCAAGCGGCTGCGCCGTCGTAATCGGCATTGGCAAAAAAGATGGCCGCTTCTTCGAGGTCGGGGTCGTGTACGAACTCCTCCAAAACTGCCACAGGCCGGGCCATCGGTGCCGCAAAGGTCGGCGCACCAACTCCAGTAGAGGACATTTGCGCCGAAACTCCGCCAAAACCTTGAATCACCATACTGTCATCGGCAAAAAGCGGCTGCGCTGCGGCTTGAGGCTCCAACACTGCGGGCAACGACAACGGGGCCGTGGGCGCAAAACAAGTGGTAGGTGCCAACGCTTGTGGACGGCTCTGGTGCGACAACAAGCCCACCGATGCCGTGCGCGGCGGCGGTGGGGCCTCGCCTTGCTTGCCCTTCCACCACTGCATCGACATTTGGGCCTCGATCTCGTCGATTTTCTTGATGGTGCCAGCGCGCTCATCGGGCGATGTCAGGCTGCTCTGAAAAAACGAAGGCCGACCGGCAGGGTCTTCCACCCGCTGTCCGGCCAGCGCATCGCGCTGGCGCAGCTTTCGCAATTGATCGAATTCACGCCGGCGCACAAAATCGTTGCGGCGCTTGCGCTCGATCATTTCTTTGAGCATCAGTTTGCTGTACTGGCTCTCGCGGTCATGCTCGGACTCCGCCGGTGCCGGATCCGTCCAAGGGGCGGTGGGGTTGCGTACAAACCGCACCACCTTAGAGAACAATCCACCGCTCGAAGATTCTTCTTTGCTCATGGCACCACGCTGGAGGAGGGGGACGCGACCGGTTCGAACTGCGCGCAAGCGCAGGCTTTAATCACCAAACATTTTTTGTTTAAGCTCGCGTCGCTGCTGTGCTTCGAGCGACAGCGTAGCGGTCGGACGGGCCAACAGACGACCCACGCCGATGGGTTCGCCGGTTTCGTCGCAATAGCCATAGTCGCCCGCATCAATGCGGCCAATCGATTGCTCAATCTTTTTCAGCAGTTTGCGCTCACGGTCACGGGTACGCAACTCCAAAGCGTGCTCTTCCTCAATCGTGGCACGGTCGGCGGGGTCGGGTACGACCACCGTATCTTCACGCAGATGCTCGGTGGTTTCACCGGCGTTTGCGTGCATATCTTGCTTGAGCGTGACCAGCTTATGGCGAAAGAACGCCATTTGCGTGTCGTTCATGTATTCGCTGTCGGGCATGGCCAGCACTTCAGCGTCGGTCAGTTCAGAGACGGGCTTGGTTTTCCAGTTCTGGGCCAAGGCCGCATCTTTTTTATGGGAGCCGGCTGGGGGCGACACTTGCAAAGTAGAGGGCATGGTGTTGGTATAGCTTGCTTTGGCCGCACCAGATGCCACGTTTTGGGACATCGAGGGCACGGTCAATTGGGCCAAACGCGAGGAAGGTCGGGTGCTGCGTGCCGGCACTTGCTGCGAAGCAGAGGCGGTATCGGCAGATGCGACAGGTGTAGTAGATGCGGCAGGCACCTTGACTGCAGCAGTTTTGGCTGCGGCTGTCGAGGCCTTGGTAAGCGTCTTCGATTTGCTGGTATCAACTGTCAATTCTTGTCTCCTCGCAATACGGGCAGGCCCGCAGCCGCACCGATAGCGCGCTGACGGGTGGGCGGGGGTGGCAATCCCGTGGTTTACACGGGGCGCGATTGTATCGACACCGACTGACCGCATGCGCGGCGCGTGGCGCAATACACACAGTAGGGTGCTTTCAGACCAGACATTGATCTAACCCTTGGGTCAAGATATCTTGGGGCAATTCGATGCCAATGAACACCATTTTGCTGGTGCGCTCTTCACCCGCAGCCCACTGCGGCCCCAGATCGCTGCCCATGAGTTGGTGCACGCCCTGAAAGATCACTTTGCGCTCGGTGCCCACCATGTTCAAAACGCCTTTGTAGCGCAACATGCGCGGGCCATAAATATTGACGATGGCCCCCAAGAAGTCTTCGAGCTTGGCGGGGTCAAAGGGGCGCTGGGCACGGTAGACAAAGCTCTTGACATCATCATCGTAGTGGTGATGGTGGCCGTGGCTGTGTTGGTGCGATGGGTGATTGCAGTGCGCGCCGTGCGTATGCTCGTGGGCGTGCCCATGGTCGCACTGCCCATGACCGTGGTTGCAGTGGCTGTGGTCGTGGGCCTCGTCCTCTTTCAGGAATTCGGGGTCGATGTCGAGCTTGGTATTGAGGTTAAAGCCGCGCAAATCGAGCACTTGCGACAGCGCCACTTCGCCAAAATGCACCGATTGGATCGGCGCGCGCGGGTTCATGTGCTTGAGGCGGTGCATCAGCGCATCGGTTTCTTCTGCACTGACCAAATCGGTTTTCGAGAGAAAAATTTGGTCGGCAAACCCAACTTGGCGGCGCGCTTCTTGGCGCTCATTGAGCTGCTGGGCAGCGTGCTTGGCATCGACCAGCGTGATGATGGAGTCAATCAAATACGTCTCGGCGATTTCTTCGTCCATAAAGAAGGTCTGCGCCACCGGGCCGGGATCGGCCAAGCCGGTGGTTTCAATGACGATGCGCTCAAAGTCGAGCAATCCTTTGCGCCGCTTGGCCGCCAGCAGTTGCAGCGTTTCGCGCAGGTCTTCGCGGATGGTGCAGCAAATGCAGCCGTTGCTCATTTGCAGAATGTGCTCTTTGGATTCGGTGACCAAAATATCGCTGTCGATGTTTTCTTCGCCAAACTCGTTCTCAATCACGGCGATTTTCTGGCCGTGGGCTTCGCTCAGTACGCGCTTGAGCAGTGTGGTTTTGCCCGAACCCAAAAAGCCAGTGAGGATGGTGACAGGAATAAGAGACATAAAAAACCCACAACGGAAAAACAGAAAAAAGCAAAAAAAGAACCGCTGCGCGGGCCGCTCAACGCAACCGTGCCAGCGCAGCGCTGGCCATTTCGGCAATGCGCGATAAAAATTCGGTGCCCATCGTGGCCTCAAAACGGTGTGGGTCGTGCGATGCCAGCACCAGCATGCCAAAGGCCTGTGTCGGGCGGTTCATCGGGCCATCGCGCAGCGGCAGCAAAGCCAGCGATTGCACCTCGCCCCCCTCTTCGCTGCCCAATGGGCCGCTACCGCGCAACCATGCCACGGGTTCAAAACCCAAATTGGGGCCACAAAACGGCATGGTCAGCGAAGAGGCAAAGGCTCTCACGTCTTCGCTAGCGTCTTGGGAAAAAGGTGCTTTGGAAAACTCCGGGGCCACGCTCCAGACGCGAATGGCCGTCTGCGGCACATCAAAGTGGACGCGAATGCCCCGCACCACCGCCAAGGGCAACTCCAGCGGGTTCTTGGTGCGCTGCAAGTCGCAGCTCCAGAGGTGAACTTTTTTACTGATGCTTTCGTTTTCGAGGCCGCAGTGCACCATCTCGACCGCGCGGTGCTCCAGTGCCCTGATTTTGTCGCGCAAAATTTCGGCTTGGCGCTCTTGCAGACTGATGGCACGCTGTCCGTGCGGGCTGGTCAGTTGCACACGGCCCAGCACCTCAGCGTGGCGCTCGAAAAAACTGGGCGTTTCGATCAAAAAGTCGGCAATGTCTTCTTCTGTGATCGGGGTGGGCGTGGGGTGGTGAGAGCGGGTCATGGTGCGTCCGGAATGTCGATCTGGCCTTCAAAAACGGGGGTAGCAGGGCCGGTCAAGAATACCGGGTCGGCCTCGCCGCCAGCCCAAGCAATGCTCAAACGCCCGCCGTGGGTTTCTACATCGACTTGCACGTCGAGCAAGCCCAAGCGAATGCCCGCCGCCACCGCCGCACAAGCGCCAGTGCCGCAGGCCAGCGTCTCGCCGGCACCGCGCTCATAGACGCGCAGGCGCACTTGGCTGCGGCTGACAATTTGCAAAAACCCGGCATTGACGCGCTCGGGAAAGCGGGCGTGGTGCTCAATCAAAGGGCCATTTTGGAGCACTGGGGCCGTATCCACATCGTCCACCAACTGCACTGCGTGCGGGTTGCCCATCGAAACAACCGCTATCAAAACAGTAGCTTTATTGTTCGATGCAGCAAGGGCTAGAGGCCATTTTTGCCCCAAACCTTGGGCCAGAGGCTCTAAACCGGTGCTATCAAAGGGCACCCGCTCGGGCGCAAACACGGGCGCGCCCATGTTGACGGTGACGCGGCCATCGGGGGTCAGGCAAGGCTCGACCACGCCCGAGAGCGTTTGCACCCGGATGCGGTCTTTGTCCGTCAAACCCTTGTCGCGCACATAGCGGGCAAAGCAGCGGGCACCATTGCCGCACTGCTGGACTTCGCCGCCATCGGCGTTGTGGATGACGTATTCAAAGTCAATGCCCGGCGCAGGCGCGGGGCGCACGGTCAGGATTTGGTCGGCACCGACACCAAAATGGCGGTCGGCCAGAAAGCGGTAGTGCGCGGGCATCAAGCCCAAGCGACCTTGGGTTTCATCGAGCACGACAAAATCGTTGCCCGCACCCTGCATTTTGGTAAAGCGAATCAGCATGGAGGCTGATTATCCAACTGCCAGACGGTTGCTGCAGTGCCACTACCGATAATGCCTGCATGACCCGCCCTAGCCAACAACTGCATCCCCAGCGCGCACCCGCGACTCCTCTTTCTGCTGCCACCGTATTGCTGCTGCGCGATGCGCCCGGCCCCGATGGGGCCTCGCACCTGCAAGTGCTGATGACGCGGCGCTCGGACAAAGCCAGTTTTGCCCCCGGAGCGTATGTGTTTCCCGGCGGTGGCATTGATGCGCTGGATGCGGCCTCGCACACAGCAGCCACGCGCCGCCCGACGCAAAGCGATACGCACTTGACGCAGGCCATTGCCGCCATCCGCGAGAGTTTTGAAGAATTGGGCATTTTGCTGGCCCGCCACCCCGATGGCCGCATGGCCGATGCCAGCGACATTGCCGCCATCGACCGCCACGCCCCCTTTGCCGCCCAGTGCCAAGCGCGCGGCTTGCAACTGGCCGCCGACAGCGTTTATGTGCTGGCCCACTGGACAGCCGATCGCGACCTGCCCCGGCGCTTCGATGTACCGTTCTTGGTAGCGCACATGCCCCAAGGCCAAACCCCCGTGGCCGATGAAAAAGAACAGTTCGAGCCGGTGTGGGTCTGCCCGCAAGAGGCGCTCGAGCGCCACGCAGCAGGCGGCTTTTTTATGATTTTTCCGACCATTCGCACCTTGGAGCGGCTGGCAAAATTTGCCAGCGCCGAGGCCGTTCTGACGGCTTGTGCTGGCGAGGCACCCCTCTGGACAAGCTGCCCACGCGCAGGCCTGCTAGCGGGCAAGGAGGCGCGTTACATGGAAGACGAAGCCCCTTTTGGCGAGTTGGCACTGGTCTGCCCCGATGGGCAAATCGTCCATCCACTCGATTGGCAAAGCGAGCGCGCCGTCCCCCTGCGCAAAAACGTCCAGCGCCTGACGGCCCCCAACCCCGGTGTCATGACTGGCCCCGGCACCAACAGCTACTTGGTCGGCGAACCCGCCACCGGCTACATCGCCATTGATCCCGGCCCCGCCGATACCCAGCACCTGGACACACTCTGGCGCGCCGCCGGCGGCGATATTCGGATGATCGTTTGCACCCACTCGCACCCCGACCACTCGCCCGGCGCTGCGCCACTGCAAGCGCTGTGCGTACAGGCGGGCCGCGCGGCACCACCGATTTTGGGCTTGCCATCGGCCCCCACAGCGCGTGCCGCCAGTGCCTTTGCCCCCGATAGAGTGCTACAAAATAATGAGCTACTCACGCTGACTGGACAAGCGCTAGAAGGTCAAAACGACCCAAACAATCCCATCACACACACTTTGCAGGTCATTTGCACTCCCGGCCACGCCGCCAACCACCTGTGTTTGCTGCTGCTGGAAGATGCGCTGTTGTTTTCGGGCGACCACATCTTGAACGGCAGCACCACCGTCATCGACCCACCCGACGGCCACATGGCCGATTACCTCGATTCGTTGGCACTTTTAGATGGCTTGTGCGCCCAGCACGGTGTCGAGTTCATCTTGCCCGCACACGGCTACGTGCTCGGCCAAGCCCGCAGCGCCATCGCCCAACTGCAAGCGCATCGGCTGGCGCGCGAAGCCAAAGTCATCGCCGCCATGCAGGCACTGCCCGAAGGCACTGTGCAAGACTGGGTGGCGCATGCCTATGCCGATGTTCATCCCCGACTCTGGCCGGTGGCCCAACGCTCACTGATCGCCCACGTCGAGCGCATCCGCGCAATGGAACCCAGAAATGACTGAATCTCACAACGACCGCGGCCACGTCCGCTTGGCCAAACGTCTGGCCGAACAACTGCAATGCTCACGCAGCACCGCCGAGCAATACATTGAGGGCGGCTGGGTCAGCGTCGATGGCAAAACCATCGAAGTGCCCGGTGCCCGCGTTGCACCGCAGCAAACCGTCACCGTAGCTGAACAGGCCAGCCTGTTTGAACTGACACCCGTCACGCTGCTGCTGCACAAACCGCCAGGCTTTGAGGCTGGGCTGGGCATGGAAGCGGGCCACGCCGCCCACACCAGCCGCAGCCAAGGCGCACGCCCGGCGCTGTCGCTGCTGACGGTGGCCTCGCACATGGCCGAAGATGCTGCCGAAATTCGGGTGCTGCTGCGCCACTTCAAGCAACTCGAATGCTTCACGCCCCTGCCAACACCGGCCAGCGGATTGGTCGTCTTTACCCAAGACAAGCGCATTGCCCGCAAGCTGGCCGAAGACATTGAGACACTCGAGCAAGAGTGCATCGTCGAAGTTGCGGGCCAAATCACCGAAGGGGGCCTGCAAAAGCTCTGCCATGGTTTGAGCTTCAATGGCCGAGCGCTGCCCCCCATCAAGGTCAGTTGGCAAAACGAAACCCGCCTGCGCTTTGCCCTCAAGGGGATTCGCCCCGGACAAATCCCGGCCATGTGCGAAGCCGTAGGCCTGCGGGTCATGGCGATCAAGCGCATCCGCATTGGCCGGGTACCACTGGCCAAGGTGCCAGAAGGCCAGTGGCGCTACCTCCAACCGTGGGAAAAGTTCTAACCCACGCTCACCGCGGGGCCTGCAGCATGGGGTTGTTTGCGAGAACGTATGGCAATTATCTCGCCCATTTGCACCCCTTTTTCTGTTGCAAAGCGAAAGTGTGAAGCGCACCGATAAGCCGGATTCTGTGCATTGCGGTCGCCCGCAACGTGACCGCCATTACTCTGGGCCGGGTGTTGCCACCACGGCTCGATGCTACCTACCCGCCAACTCTGCGGAACCACATCAACGTTGGCCTACTTGGTATTGCTGCGCGTAGAGATTGCCCGTTTCACCCGCACTCAAGCGGCTCGTCTCTGTTGCTCTAATCCTCACCTCACGGTGGGCAGCCGTTAGCTGCTACGCTGTCCTGTGCAGTCCGGACGTTCCTCCAGTGCCTGGTTTCCCAGATTGCACCAGCGGCGGTCTGGCACGCTTCACCAGCCGATTATGACGCAACCGTGCGATGGGGCACGGGCAGTCTCATCGGCGCTAGCAAAGAACATACGAAGACATGGGCCTTAACAGAAAAAATGCACCAGAAGTTAAAGGCTCCCTCACACCGCACAACTTTTTTCAGTTGACTCTAACTGACAAAGTTTTTGCCAGAGAAGCGGCATCTGACGCTCTGGCGGCATTCAACACCATCGCATATCCATATAAGCGCCGCGCTGCATAGACTGCGCCAAAATGTGTCTGCCCCCATTCTTCAGGAGACTCCCCCCATGAAAGCCGACAACATTCTGCAAACCATTGGCAATACCCCACACATTCGCATCCAGCGACTGTTTGGCCCACAGGCGCATGTATGGATCAAATCTGAACGCAGCAATCCGGGCGGTTCCATCAAAGACCGCATTGCGCTGGCCATGGTCGAAGATGCCGAAAAATCGGGGGCACTGCTGCCCGGTGGCACCATCATCGAACCCACCTCGGGCAATACCGGTATTGGGTTGGCACTGGTAGCCGCAGTGAAAGGCTACAAGCTGATTTTGGTCATGCCCGACAGCATGAGCATTGAACGCCGCCGCCTGATGCTGGCCTATGGCGCACAGTTTGACCTGACACCACGCGAAAAAGGCATGAAGGGCGCTATTGCCCGCGCCGAAGAACTCAAGGCACAAACGCCCGGTGCGTGGGTACCCCAGCAGTTTGAAAATCCGGCCAACGTCGCTGTTCATGTACGCACCACAGCGCAAGAAATTTTGGCCGATTTTCCTGATGGACTCGACGCACTCATCACGGGCGTGGGCACAGGCGGCCACCTGACGGGGGTAGCGCAGGTGCTCAAGGCACAATTCCCGAACCTGAAGGTTTTTGCCGTAGAGCCGACCGCTTCGCCGGTCATCAGTGGCGGCTCCCCTGCCCCGCACCCAATCCAAGGCATTGGCGCAGGTTTTATTCCAAAAAATCTCGACACCCGTTTGCTCGATGGTGTCATTCAAGTCGAAGCCGAACCAGCGCGCGAATACGCTCGCCGCTGCGCCCGCGAAGAAGGGATGCTGGTAGGCATATCTTCGGGTGCAACGCTGGCGGCTATCGCCCAAAAGCTGCCCGAATTGCCAGCAGGTGCCAAGGTGCTGGGTTTTAACTACGACACCGGTGAGCGCTATCTTTCCGTCGAAGGCTTTTTGCCCGCCTGAGTGCACAGGGTGCGCCTTGCGGCCTCACTTTGCAGCCTGAGGACGCACTCGCGCATGCTGGTGCGTCTATCGCCATACGACTTGATTGCCCAAAATACTTTGTTCAAGCCCTTATGGAGCAATATATTTGCTATCAAAAAAGTAGCGCGATCTACTTACTCGACAAGGGCTACAGGCACAAAGTATCTAAAAAATGGCCTCTTGGCCTCTTTCTGGGGCGTGCGTTACTTAGGATCAAACCCTGCCAAATCCAGCGCTTCACGCAGCGAATCGAGCGCATCACGAACCAAGAAGGTCTCGGCATCGTCGCTCAAACATTGGCGCAGCGCGTCGTGGCTGACATTTTTGACAAACTGTGCGAGTGCCTGGGCATTTTCGGACGTGAGTTCGGCGGTAATAGCGACAGGCTTTTTCATTTCTCAACTCTTCTTTCAGACAGTGCAGACAGTGCTGCGGGTAATTCCAGTCCAATGCCTTGTCAGCACAGGTCTGGACAAATCAGGATGTGTAATCAAAGCCGTTGCCAATCACACCAATCAAATTGGCTTGATTTTCTGTGCTCTCGCTAAAGTCAACCAAAACCTGCGATACGGTAGTTCTGCCAGTGTCTAATCCACCTACATGGTAGGCCAAACCTGCTGCATCTGGATCCCGATGCAGCACGTTGGCGTAGAACTGGGTGACCAACTGGGTGTTGGTCGGCTTAGAGGGATAAAGCCCGATAAATTCAGCCGACTTGGTAAATTCAGTGGCGACTTCGGTAATAGTGTGGCCTGCATCCAAATAAGCCATCCAATGGCTCAAGCCGGGTTTATCAGGGGCGCGGCCAAAAGCGGCTTGGTAGAGCCGATAGGCTTGGCCGCCATTGCCCTCAATATCGAGCGCTATTTTCTTGTCGGCAAACTGCAACCGCTCAATGTCTTGCAGGGTATCGTTGCCCTCGATGGCGGAAGAGATTGTCCAACCGTAGGTCGTTTTGGTCAGGGTGTAACTGGCGTACGAACCCTTTAGCACCACTGTATCGACCCCGGCCCCACCAAAAAATCGAGTATCCCCCGATCTGCCATACAACACGTCGTTGCTGGCACCACCTAAACTAACACTGGTATCGAGCAACTCGTAATCACCGCCAGAAAATTGGAGTATCTCGACATCTTGCAGTAAATCAAACCCATCGGTCTTGGACGACAGCGTCCAGCCGTAGGTCGTTTTGGTCCAAGTGTAGGACGAGCGGCCACCGGGAAGCAAAACGGTATCGAGTCCTTGGCCACCAAAAAACTTGTCGTTGCTGGTGCCACCCGAAAGCACATCGTTGCCGTCGTTGCCGTACAGGACGTTCTCGCCTTCCCCACCTACCAAGGTGTCGTTGCCATCGCCTCCGAGCAAAGTGTCGTTGCCAACATCGCCCAAAAGCGTATCGTTACCCGCATCACCGTAGAGCACATCGTCCCCGATACTGCCATCTACGGTATCGTTACCCTCACCTCCAAGCAGGGTATCGTTGCCAATGTCGCCATACAGCAGATCGTTGCCCAAACCGCCATAGATCAAATCATTGCCTTCGTTGCCCGAGACCACGTCAGCACCTTCGTCACCATACACCGAGTCGTTGCCTGCGCCACCCGAGAGCGTGTCGTTGCCGAGACCGCCATACAGCGTATCGTCGCCGACTTCACCAAACAGGGTGTCGTTGCCAGCGTCACCTCGGAGGATATCTTTGCCAGCACCGCCGAGCAAAATATCGTCGTCGGCACCACCAAAAAGCTGATCATCTCCCGCATCGCCAGACAGGGTATCGCGGCCCACATCACCATAAAAAATGTCGTTACCGAGACCACCATACAGCGAGTCATTACCACTGCCACCGAACAGAATATCGTTGCCGGCATCGCCACTGACGTAATCGTTACCATCGTCACCGTACAGCGAATCGTCGCCCGCATCACCGTAAATGGTGTCGTCACCCGCGTAGCCATGCAGCGTATCGTTGCCTGCACCGCCGCGGATTGTGTCATCTATCAAAGCTGCCATTTGTTCTCCTTCGTCGGACATCTGAAAAGCGCTGTCCATGCGGGGCGTGGCAACGCCAGCATATCCACGCCAGATGTGGCCTGCAACGATTGTAGAAGTTCGGGCCGCTTGGGGCCCGATTTAGCTGCGACGGGGCAACCTTCAATGTTGCAAGATTTTGTTCAAAAAGTCTTTGGTACGTGGTTGGCGAGCATCAGGGTTGTTAAAAAATTCCTCACGTGAGCAATCTTCCAGAATTTTTCCACCCACATCCATAAAGATCACCCGACTGCTGACCTTGCGTGCAAAGCCCATCTCATGGGTAACGCACATCATGGTCATACCCTCGTTGGCCAAGCCGACCATCACGTCCAGCACTTCACCGACCATTTCGGGATCCAGTGCCGAAGTCGGCTCATCAAACAACATCACAATCGGATCCATGCTCAGTGCCCGGGCAATGGCTACACGCTGCTGCTGACCGCCCGAGAGCTGGCCCGGAAACTTGTCCTTGTGCGCTATCAACCCCACCCGGTCCAGCATCTTCAAACCGCGTTTTTTGGCTTCATCCGCATTGCGGCCCAGCACCTTGATTTGGGCAATCGTCAAATTTTCTGTCACTGACAGATGCGGAAACAGCTCAAAGTGCTGAAACACCATACCCACGTGGGCGCGCAGTTTGGGCAAATTGGTACTCGGGTCGTGCAGCGGCACACGGTCTACCCAGATTTCGCCCTGCTGAATCGGTTCAAGGGCATTGATGGTTTTGATGAGAGTCGATTTGCCCGAGCCTGAAGGCCCACACACCACAACTACTTCGCCCTTGCCAATACGGGCCGAGCAATCGGTCAGCACTTGGTAGTTGCCATACCACTTGGAAACGTTTTTGAGTTCGATCATTTTTTAACTCCTTGCACTTTCCGCTCAACGGATGATGGCAATTTTTTTGTGCAGGCGCTTAACGGCCCACGACAACGCATAGCACATGACAAAATAAAACACCGCTGCAGCCAAATAGGCCTCGATGGGACGACCAAAATTTTTGCCTGCAACCTCAAAACCCTTGAGCATGTCGTAGGCACCAATGGCATAAACCAAAGAGGTGTCTTGAAACAAGATGATGGTTTGCGTCAATAGCACTGGCAGCATGTTGCGAAATGCTTGCGGCAATACCACCAGCTTCATGTTTTGGCTGTAGGTCATGCCCAATGCTTGGCCGGCAAAAACCTGACCGCGCGGTATCGACTGAATCCCTGCACGCATGATTTCGCTGAAATAAGCGGCCTCAAATGCAATAAAGGTAATCACCGCCGACACCTCGGCCCCAATGGGTCGGCCAATCAGCACAGGTGCCAACAAAAAGACCCACAAAATCACCATCACCAGTGGGATACTGCGCATACCATTGACGTAGATAGTGGCAGTTTTATCGAGCCACTTCTTGCCTGAAAGTCGCATCAATGCCAGCACCGTGCCCAACAGCACCCCGCCGATGGTTGCCACCACCGTCAACATGACGCTGAAATACAGCCCTTTGAGGACAAAGTTGCTGATCAAATCCCAGTTGTAAAAGGAAAAATCGAGATTCATCTCAGTGCCCCCCTGCGTCCACCGCCGTCAAGCCTGGTACACGCACACGCTTTTCGATAAAGGTCATGATGCGATTGATGGTGAAAGCCGACACCACATACAGCGCTGTAACCGCCAGATAAATCTCAATGCCACGGGCGGTTTCTTCCTGCGCTTGCATGGCAAACATGGTCAGCTCAGTCACCGAAACGGCAAAGGCCACCGATGAGTTTTTGAAAATCCCCATGGTCTCACTGGTCAGCGGCGGAATAATCATCCGAAACGCTGCGGGCAAGAGCACATAGCGGTAACTCTGGAAGGTGGTAAAACCCATCGCCATGGCCGCATAGCGCTGGCCGCGTGGCAACGTTTCAATACCCGAACGCACTTGCTCTGCAATGCGTGCTGAGGTAAAAAAACCCAGCGCCAACACCACCAACACAAAGCCCGGCACCGCTTTCATCGCCGGAAAAATTGTCGGGATGACGTGGTACCAAAAAAAAAGCTGCACCAGCAATGGAATATTGCGAAACAGCTCCACCCAAGCGTTACCCAAACGCACAATCGTCGGCCTGTCTGGCAGGGTACGCAACGTACCGATCAACGACCCCAGCACCAACGCCAGTGCCAGCCCTAATAGGGATACCGATACCGTCCAGCCCCAAGCCGACAGCATCCAATCAAGGTAAGTGATATCACCGCCCTTGCCAAAGCAGCCCTGTACGGCTGCATGCTCCATCGTGTCCTCGCAGAACACTTGCCAATCCCAGGCCATAACAGCCCCCTTTCTCACACGAACGAAAAAGCCCCCTCAAACTCAGCGCTTGAGGGGGGCATGTCCATAGGGACAGATTACTTTTTGGCGTAGTCTTCTACGGGCTTGTCGTTGGGGTGTGCCCAAGCGGCCTTGGTGGCTTCAGACAAGGGCAAACCTACCTTGGTGCCAGTGGGTGGTGTGGGCTGCATGAACCACTTGTCGTACAACTTGGCCAATGAGCCATCGGCCATCTGGCGCTTAATGCTGTCGTCCACGGCCTTCTTAAAGGCGGGATCGTCCTTGCGCATCATGCAAGCGATAGGTTCGACGGAGAGCACCTCGCCGACAATTTTGAAGTCAGCCGGGTTTTTAGATTTGGAGATGATGCCTGCCAGAATCGAAGCATCCATCACAAACGCATCGGCACGACCCGTTTCTAACAACAAAAAGCTGTCGGCATGGTCTTTGCCCATGACTTCCTTGAAGTCGATACCGCTGGCACGCTCGTTTTTGCGCAGCAACTGCACAGAAGTGGTGCCGGTGGTGGTCGCCACGTTTTTGCCATTCAACTCTTTGATCGATTGAATACCAGAATTGGCTTTGACGGCGATGCGGACTTCTTCCACGTAAGTCGTCACAGCAAAGGCCACATCTTTTTGGCGCGCAGCATTGTTGGTGGTCGAGCCACACTCCAAATCAACGGTACCGTTGGTGACCAGCGGGACACGGTTTTGCGAGGTCACGGGCTGGTACTTGATGTCCAGCTTACCCAATCCCAATTGCTTTTGCAGGTCCGCTAAAACCCGTTCACCCATCTCGGTGTGAAACCCCACGTACTTGCCATTGCCCAGCGTGTAGGCCAAACCCGAGGATTCACGCACCCCCAAAGTAACGCTGCCAGAACTTTTGATTTTGGCCAATGTGTCGCCAGTCTGTGCAAAAACACTGCCCGCAGCCAAGGCTGTGAGTGTGATGGCTAGCAAATGTTTCTTCATGGGATCTCTCCTTGTGGGTGATTCGGTAAAAAATAATGGAGTAGCCCCAACACCAAGGGTATGGGTGTCGGTGACTGTTTCCGATGGCTCCGATTGTGCCGCGTGATAGAGCAAAGCGCAGCGATTTTGGTGACAGCAAGAACCGTGCAAACCCTGATTTAGACAGCGAAATTAGCCCAAATCAGTCATGCTGCGTCTGGTGGGCAACGTTTTGGCCTTCCAAGTAGCTCCACAGCGCTTGCGCCGGGCCGTTGGCTGCCTCTTTACCAGTGGGCTTTTCGCGGAATGCAAGTACCTCTACCGTGACTTCTATGCCGACCATAGAGGCTGGTGCAGCGCTGACCAGCTTGCGCGCACGCAGGTCTTTTTCCACAGCGCTGTAGGGCAAAAAAGCCAGCCCGTGACCTTCCAGTGCCATCACCTTGAGTCCTTCGGCCATATCAGTCTCATAGACACAATCCAAATGCAAAGAGACGCTCGATTGTTTGAGAATCAAATCGGCAATGCGGCCTAAGTAAGTCTCTGGCGCATAACCAAGATAAGGCAGGGGCTGATGAGCACGGCCCGGCAAAAGGTACATGGGTTGTCCATCTGCACCCGGCTTGGCGTAGGGTGCCAGCACTTCTTGTCCTAGCCTGAGCATTTCGTAGCGCTGGGCATCTAGTGGCAGGGGCTGCGATGCGTGGTGGTACGTAATGAGCACATCGCAACGGCCCTCGGCCAAGCGCAGCACGGCATCATGGACATTTAAGGCGATCAGTCGGCTTTTGAATGCTCCAAAACGCTGGCGCAAACCCGACAGCCAGACCGGAAAAAAGGTCAATGCCAATGTGTGCGGCACCGCGAAATCGATCATCTCGTGGGCTGGTGTGCTGTGCGCGCGCAGCATGGCGCGGGTATTTTGCAGCGCTTGCAACATCTCAAGCGATTGCTCATACAGTGTGCGTCCGGCTGTGGTCAGGCGTGTCGGATAACTACTGCGGTCAATCAAATCGGTACCCGCCCACGCCTCCAGTGCTTGGATGCGGCGCGAAAATGCCGGTTGTGTGACATGGCGCAACTGCGCCGAGCGGCTAAAGCTGCGCGTCTCCGCCAGACTGACAAAGTCTTCAAGCCACTTGGTTTCCATTGGCCCATTATCGACCCCGGCGCAAGCAAAATCCCCGGCAACGACAGACCAGCGCAGAACGCATAATCGGCACTGCTCTGGCTAGCGTAACCCTCTGAGGCTGGGCGACTGCGTTACCCCACACACGCCCTGAGTTTGCACACTGTTTTTTGACTTCTGACCTTCTGCTCCCATGCCCCCATCTACCCCTCCCGATCCCGCGGCTGACTGCCCCGGTGCCGCTGCACCTTCGGGCAAAGAACCACGTTCACTCGCTATTGAAGACTGGCTGACCGTTCTTGTCATGGCGGCACTGGCCCTCATCACCTTTGCCAATGTGCTGGTGCGCTACTTCACCAGTTCTTCTTTTGCTTGGACAGAAGAAATTTCGGTGTTTTTGATGATCGTTTTGGCTTTGGTAGCAGGCTCGGCTGCTGTGGCCCGCGATCAACACATTCGCATTGAGTACTACGCCGAGGGCGGCTCCAGTGCCCGGCGACGTGGGTTAGCGCGCTTTGGTGCCTCAATGGTCGCGCTGCTGTTTGGCCTGATTGCCGTACTCAGTGTGCGTGTGGTCTGGGACGACTATCGCTTTGAAGAAACCTCGCCCGGCATTGGCGTGCCGCAGTGGTGGTATTCGATTTGGTTACCAGTGCTCTCAACGCTGATTACATGGCGGGCCATTGGTTTGTTGATTCGGTGTAACAAGACACCTGATGTGGAGTTTTTCCAGGAAGACCAGCCATGATTGCGACCCTGTTGTTTGTCGCTTTTTTGGCGATGATGTTTGTTGGCGTACCCATTGGGGCAGCCCTTGGGCTGGCCGGTGCCGTCGCCATTGCCATGGCCAATTCAGATGCCCAATGGCTGGGCCTGTTGGCTGTGCCGCAAAATTTTTATGCTGGTTTGGGCAAATACCCACTGCTGGCCATTCCCATGTTTGTGCTGGTTGGCTCGATTTTTGACCGCTCTGGCGTAGCGCTGCGGCTGGTGAACTTCGCTATCGCTATCGTGGGGCGTGGCCCCGGCATGCTCCCTTTGGTGGCTATTGCTGTGGCCATGTTTCTGGGGGGGATTTCTGGCTCAGGGCCAGCCAATGCTGCCGCGGTAGGCGGTGTCATGATCGCCGCTATGTCGCGGGCTGGTTACCCGCCATCGTTCTCTGCCAGTGTGGTGGGTGCCGCTGCCGCCACCGACATTTTGATTCCGCCTTCAGTGGCCTTCATCATCTACTCGGTGCTGGTGCCGGGCGCTTCGGTGCCTGCACTGTTTGCTGCGGGGATGATTCCGGGCATTTTGGCTGGCATTGCATTGATTGTTCCAGCGGTTTGGATGTCCCGCAAGCACAAAATGGGTGCGCTTGAATCGACCATGCCGCGCCCACCGTTTTGGCAGAGTCTGCGCGAAGCGCTGTGGGGACTGGCCGCGCCAGTGCTGATTTTGGGCGGCATGCGTGCTGGTTGGTTTACACCTACCGAAGCAGCAGTCGTGGCCGTTTTTTATGGTTTGTTCGTCGGCATTTTCATCCACCGCACCATCACTGTGCGCGATTTGTTCCCCATCCTGCGCGAGTCGGGTGAGCTGTCAGCCGTCATTCTGATGGTGGTATCGCTGGCCGGGATTTTTGCCTTTTCGCTCTCGACGCTTGGTGTCATTGATCCAGTAGCAAAAGCCATTGTGAATTCTGGCTTGGGTGAATATGGCGTGCTGTCACTGCTGATTGTGCTGTTGGTGACAGTGGGCATGTTTCTCGACGGCATTTCGATCTTCTTGATCTTCGTACCCTTGTTGCTCCCGATCATGCAGCACTACCAATGGGATCCGGTCTGGTTTGGTGTCATCCTGACCCTTAAAGTCGCACTGGGTCAGTTCACACCACCACTGGCAGTTAATTTGATGGTGTCGTGCCGTATTGCCGGGGTGCGTATGGAATCGACTGTACGCTGGGTTGGCTGGATGCTATTTGCCATGTTCTTGGTGATGGTGCTGGTGATTGCGTTTCCACCGCTGGCACTGTGGCTACCAGCCCAGCTAGGGTACTGAACTAGCGGTCTGGTGAATTTTTCCTGTGTTCAATCTGAAAAAGGAGTTTGAAGCGATGAAACTGCGTACCTTTCTGACCACCGCAGTGGCGGCTGCCGCTGCACTGGCATTTACTGCACCGACGTTCGCGCAGCAAAGCGCCTACAAAAGCGAATACCGCCTGTCACTGGTGTTGGGCACTGCCTACCCTTGGGGCAAGGGCGGCGAATTGTGGGCCAACAAAGTGCGCGAACGCACTCAAGGGCGCATCAATATCAAGCTCTACCCCGGCGTTTCTTTGATTCAGGGTGATCAGACGCGCGAGTTCTCGGCGCTGCGCCAAGGGGTCATTGATATGGCCATTGGCTCGACCATCAACTGGTCACCGCAGGTGAAGCAACTCAATTTGTTCTCGCTGCCCTTTTTAATGCCCGATTACGCTGCCACCGATGCCCTGACGCAAGGCGAGGTCGGCAAGAGCTTGTTCCAGACACTAGAAAAAGCTGGCGTGGTGCCGCTGGCTTGGGGCGAGAACGGTTACCGCGAAATCTCCAACTCCAAAAAGGCCATTCGCAGCCCCGAAGATTTAAAGGGCATGAAAATTCGTGTCGTAGGCTCGCCCTTGTTCCTCGATACCTTTACGGCACTGGGTGCCAACCCAACCCAAATGAGCTGGGCCGATGCACAGCCTGCCATGGCCAGCAGCGCCGTCGATGGGCAAGAAAACCCACTATCGGTTTACATGGCCGCCAAGCTCTACACCGTGGCACAAAAGCACCTGACGCTATGGGGCTACATGAACGATCCACTGCTGTTTGTCGTTAACAAAGAAGTCTGGAACTCTTGGACACCTGCCGACCGCGACATCGTCAAGCAAGCGGCCATTGATGCCGGTAAAGAACAGGTTGCTATCGCCCGCAAAGGCGTGGTCGAACCAGGCAAGCCGCTGCTTGCAGAGATTGCCGCCAATGGTGTGACCGTGACCCAACTCACTCCCGTCGAACGCGAAGCTTTTGTCAAAGCCACCCGCCCAGTAGTCGAGAAGTGGAAAGGTCAAATTGGTGCTGATTTGGTGAATTTGGCAGAAAAATCTATCGCCGCACGCAAGCACTAAGCAACCCGGCCCCGTAGACAAAAGCCCCGCAATGCGGGGCTTTTCAGTTTTACATGCCCAAAGACTTCAGCAAATCGTCAGTATCTGAGTTGCTGGTGACCGGCGCTGGTGCTGGTGGATTTGCTGCAGCAAGGTGTGCTTGGGCAATCAGCTCGTCAGGGTTGGGGGCTGCCTGCGGTTCAAAGTCGTATACCTTGATAAATTCGGTGTGGTCAATGGCCAGTTCCAGATAGAAAATATTGTTAGAACCGGTATAAAAAGTCACGCGCCGCGCCTCGGGTTTATCGAGGTTGGCATCAACACTCATCATCACTTGCTTGTTGAGCACCAGCATTTTGGGCTGGTTTTGGGTGATGTGGGTTTGCAACTCGCGGCGCACTTTGCCAGTGAAATCGCCCACCACTTGGTTCATCAACTCGCCCATGACGTTGCCCACTTCATCGGCGGTAAAAGAGGTCGCCAACTCGCTCTTGGACATTCCCATACTGAGCATATAGCTCTCGTAAATTTCCATCGCTGCTGCGCCAGAAAAGTTAATGATGACCAGACCCGAAAAGCCGCCATCAAACAGCACAAAGCAGCCAATATCGGGCTTGAGGCAGGTTTTGCTGATGCGCTGCACCATGCCCGAATAATGAATGGTGCTTTGGGTGGCAACGGTCAACACCCGCGTAACAGAGTTGCACAAACTGATCAGCACATCTTCAGTGCCGTAAATAACCGGGGGTTCTTTCATGCTCATGGGTATGTTCCGTGGTGGTAATGCGTGCAAGGGTGTCAGCATTGGAGCACCAATTGCTGCAGTTTTGAAAAATAACGCTAACTTGCCTCGTTGCTTTGCTGCAACGCCCACATGCCGGCGTAGCGTGTGCCCAATGCCAACAGTTGGCTGTGGGTGCCGCGCTCAATGATGCGTCCAGCCTCCATCACCAAAATCTCATGGGCATCGACCACGGTGGACAGCCGGTGGGCAATCACCAGCGCCGTTTTGTTGTGGGCCACGCTTTGCAGTTCCGACTGAATGGCACGCTCGTTGGCCGAGTCCAACGCCGAAGTGGCTTCGTCAAAAATCAAGATGGGCGGGTTCTTCAGCAAAGTACGGGCGATGGCCACTCGCTGCTTTTCGCCGCCCGAGAGTTTCAGGCCGCGCTCACCCACCGTGGTTTCGTAACCTTTGGGGGTGCTGGCAATGAAGTCATGGATGCGTGCAGCACGGGCAGCGTCTTCAACCTCGGCCCGGCTGGCACTGGGGCGACCATAAGCGATGTTGTATTGCACCGTATCGTTGAACAACACCGTGTCTTGCGGCACGATGCCAATGGCTTGGCGCACACTGGCCTGCGTGACGTGGCGAATCTCTTGCCCGGCAATCGTGATGCGGCCCTGCTGAATATCGTAAAAGCGAAACAACAACCGGGCCAGCGTCGATTTACCCGAGCCCGATGGCCCGACCGCGGCCACGGTTTTACCTGCCGGAATCTCAAAACTGATGCCTTGCAGAATGGGCCGTGCGGGATCGTAGGCGAAATGGACATCCTCAAAATGCACAGCAGGAGCCAACGCCGCCGAAGCGCCCTCGCTGCCCAGCGCCAGCGGCTGTGCGCCGGGGACATCAGCGATTTCGCGCTCTCTGTCCATCAAGGTGAACATCTTGTCCAAATCGGTCAAACTTTGTTTGATTTCTCGGTACATCACGCCCAGAAAATTCAGCGGAATGTAGAGCTGGATCATGAAGGCATTGACCATGACCAAATCACCCAGCGTCATGCGACCATCGACCACGCCTTGGGTCGCGCGCCAGAGCATCGCGACCAGTCCAATACCAATAATCAGTTGCTGGCCGGTGTTGAGCATCGACAGTGTGCTTTGTGCCTTCAGACGGGCCGTGCGCAAGCGTTGCAAACTCTCGTCGTAACGCTGGGCTTCAAAGCCCTCGTTATTGAAGTATTTGACGGTTTCGTAGTTCAGCAGCGAATCGACCGCCTTGCTGTGCGCTGCCGAATCAAACTCGTTGGCCTGGCGACGAAACTGTGTGCGCCACTCGGTCAAAAGCACCGTGAAGGTGATGTAGCACACCAGCGCCGCCAGCGTAATCCAAGCAAACCAAGCATCAAACTTGACTGCCAGCACCGTCAGCACCAGCAGCACTTCGATCAGCGTGGCACCAATATTGAACAGCGAGAACGAAATCAACGATTCGATGCCACGCACACCGCGCTCAATGTCGCGCGTCATGCCCCCAGTCTGGCGCTCTAGGTGAAAACGCAGGGACAGTGCATGCAGGTGCTCAAAGGTTTGAAGTGCAATCGAGCGTGCCGCACCCTGTGTCGCTTTGGAAAACACCAGTTCGCGCAGCTCGGTAAACAGCGAGGTCGATAGACGCAGCAACCCATAGGCCAACAACAAACCGGCAGGAACCACCAGCACGGTGGAAGGATCGCCGGGCTTGATGTTCATGGCATCGACCAGATTTTTCAGCAGCACCGGCACGCCCACATTGGCAACCTTGGCACTGAGCATGAAAACGATGGCAGCCAATACCCGCCACTTGTATTGCCACAGGTAGGGCAACAAGCGCGACAGCGTGGCCCAATCGGAGCGTTTATGGTGGGGATCGTCAGGTGCTGGAGGTGGTGAGGAATGGCCGTGGTGGCGCATGGGAGACAATTCTGTGAGTTCTTCTTACCGCGATTGTGCCCATATGACCACTTCCAGCGCCCCTTGCCTTGCCACGCCCACCCATTTGCCCACCAACAAGGAGCTGGTACTCAAGGTCGTACCCATGCCCGGTGACTGCAATGCCAACGGTGATATTTTTGGCGGCTGGGTCATGGCCCAAGTCGATATTGCCGGTTCTATCTTGCCTGCACGCTATGCCCAAGGACGCATGGCAACGGTGGCTGTGAACGAATTTGTTTTCAAACAGCCGGTGCGCGTGGGCGACATTTTGTCGTTCTTTTCCAGCGTCACGCGCATTGGCCGCACGTCGGTGACGGTGGATGTCGAGGTCTATGCCGAGCGTTTTACCGCCCAAGGGCGCTACATCAAAGTCACCGAGGCGCTGGTGACGTATGTTGCCATCGACGCAGAGGGCCGTCCGCGCCCACTGCCACCACAAAACGAGGTAGGCTAATTCAAGAAACGATGTAGGCGGCAGCCCCGACCGACAGCAATTGCCCATCGGGGCCGAAAAGCTCCATCCGTGTCGAGGCCACACGCGAGCCCAAGCGCAGCACCTCGGCGCGCAGCTCAAAGTGGCTCCCAATGGCCGGGCGCAGGTAATCGACCCGCAAGTCGATAGTGCCCAACTTGGTAAAGCGGTGCAGGCGCTGCGCCGGTGCCTCGTCCATGTGCCGTGCCCCGCTGGTAGCCATGACTGCCAGCGCCCCAGTGGCATCGAGTCCAGCGCTGATAACGCCACCATGCAGGCGGTTGTAGGCGTAGTGACCGACCAGTTCGGGCTTCATGTCGATGCGTGCCACCACCTGCTCAGGCAGCAGGGTCACGATTTTCAATCCCAATATCTGGTTGAAAACAATTTTTTCCTCAAAGATGTCCCGCAAGCCCTCGACAAACTCAGGTTCAAATTGGACAGGGTGTTTGGCGTTTTTGGTCATGCGTTCCATTGTGCTGGATGGTCTGGTGCGGGGGTGTCGCCCTGAGCACAGACCACCGCCTACAATTCTTTGCCTTGTTTCGCCCACCCCTTTTGACCCCTTGCCCGCCTTGAAAACGCCCCCCATTGCTGCGCCCGGTACACCGGCCCTTGCCTGTTTGGCCCCTGCGCGTGCAGCGGTGGTGATTGCAGCCTCGTGCTTGGTCTGGGCCGTGATGTACTGGTTGGCCCAAGGCAACCTGGATGGCTACCACGACATGCTCGAGAACTACGCTTGGGCCCAAGCGTGGGATTGGGGCACCCACAAGCACCCGCCCTTGTTTGCTTGGGTCGTGGGCCTGTGGTTTGCTGTGTTCCCACAGACTGATTTGGCCTACCGTCTGCTGTCCTATACCAATGTGGCGCTGGGACTCTGGGGCATTTTGCACTTGGCGGGGCGGTTAGGGTTGCGTGCGCTGGCCCCAACAGCGGTATTGCTGCTGCTGTGGAGTTTTCCGTATGCCAACTTAGCGGCCAAATTCAATGCCAATAGCCAGCTGCTGTCGCTGTGGCCGTGGACAGCCGCCATGCTGCTGGCAAGCTGGCAAGAGCGCGGCCTGCGCGGTAGCGCCTATAGCATGGCCTTGGGGCTGTTGGCCGCTGCCAGTATGTTGAGCAAATACTACAGTGGGGTCTTTTTGGCGGGGTTTCTGCTGCCGACCCTGCTGACGGCAGCCGGTCGGCAGTGGCTGCTGTCGCCGCGCCCCTATCTGGCTCTGGCAGTCTTTGGCGCAGCCCTGGCACCCCATATTGCTTGGATTGCCGGGCACAACTGGGTAACGCTGGGCTACGCCATGGACCAAGGCAGCGGGGCCACCCAGTGGGGCTATGTGCTGCGTTTTACGTTAGCGCCGCTCTTTTATTGGTTGCCCGGTTGGTTGGCTTGCGTGACGGTGTTTAGTTGGATGCACTGGCGCACGCACGCAAGCGAGCGCTTGGGGCAGGTGTTGGTACGGTTTGCCCTGCAAAGTTGGCGGCCCACGGGTTGGGCCGATACGCTGTTCTGGCTGGCCTGCACACCTTGGGCACTGACACTGGCTTTTGGCATTGCGGGTATTGCGGAGCTATCGACCCCTTGGGCCATTCCGATTGGTTTTGCCTTTTCGCTGCTGTGGCTGCGCAATCTGCAAACGGCAGCGCCTGCTGTCACAGTGCGCGCGCTGGTGGCGCTGCACCGGGCCTTTTGGCCGGCGCTGGCTGCAGTGGTGCTGGTGGGGCTGACGCTGGCGTGGGCGAATGGACGTTCGGGCAACCCCGACTACTACCGCCCCAGCGCCGAAGCAGCCGAGGCCATTGCCCAAGACTGGGCCAAGCGCCATCCCAACACGCCCGTAGGCTGGGTGGGCGGCGCTTGGGCAGAAAACGCATTGCTGGCTTTTTATGCTCTGCCCAATGCGCGCACCTTGCCCGGTCTGCCCGATGCCTACCCTGCGTTGTTTAACCCGTACCCACGCTGGAGCACTGAGGCCGGTATTTTGCTGTGTCCCCGGGGGATGCAAAGTGCCGATGGCGCAGCGCCAGCGCCCGAAGCACTGTGCGAAGACGCTGCGCGCAGTTGGCTGCAAGCCCAAGGCCAAGCCACTGAGCCTCGGCTCATCAAGGTGCAGCGCCACGGCTGGCGTTTTCCGCAGCCACGCTGGTTTGTTTATGCCGTTTTTGATGTTCTGCCGCTCCCTGCATCCCGCCTGCCATGACACCACCTACCGCCCCTTGTACGCCCACCCTGCCCCGCCCTGCGCTGCGCCTGAGCTGCGTGGTGCCCGCTTACAACGAGGCTGGCCATTTGGCCGAATTTTTGCAGGCACTGCATGCCCACGTCAGTGCATTAACCCCCGATTTTGAAATTTTGGTGGTCAACGATGGCAGCCGTGATGCCACCCGCGCCATCGCGCTGGCCCATGTGGAATCACTGGGCCTGCGCTATTTAGAGTTTTCGCGCAATTTTGGCAAAGAGGCCGCCCTCTCGGCGGGGGTCGATCACGCGCGCGGCAATGCCGTGCTGTTGATTGATTCCGATTTTCAGCACCCACTAGAGCTGTTGCCGCGCATGGTCGAGCTGTGGCGCACAGGCTACGACATGGTCTATGGCGTGATTACCGACCGGGGTGCCGAGAGCAGCGCCAAGCGGCTGGGCACCGATGTATTCTACCGACTGATGAATTTTGGTTCGAACATTCGGATTCCGCGCAATGCCGGTGATTTTCGACTGATGGACCGCAAGGTAGTGCAAGCGCTCAAGGCCATGCCCGAGCGCAATCGCTTTATGAAGGGTTTGTACGCTTGGGTCGGGTTCCAAACTGTGGCGCTGCCGTTTGTGCCTGCCGAGCGCTTCAGCGGTCAATCGAGTTTTAGCCTGCGCCGGTTAGGGGCGCTGGCGCTGCTCGGCCTGACTTCGTTTACCACGCTGCCGCTGCGTATTTGGAGCATTACCGGCGGCTGCATTTCGGTGTTGGCGATTTGCTATGGCCTGTGGATTACGCTAGAGACGCTGCTGTTTGGCAATCCGGTCGGTGGGTGGCCGACGCTGGCCGCCAGTGTGATGCTGTTTTCAGGGGTGCAATTGCTGTCGATTGGTATTTTGGGTGAATACATTGGCCGCATCTACGATGAGGTCAAGCAGCGCCCGATCTATCTGTTGTCCCACGACGAAGACCGCAGCCGGCTGCGCGCTGGAGCGCTATCCCATGCCGATTCTGGCAACGCCACCACGGAGCCATCTGGCCCATGAAGGTACTGGGCCGATTAGGGGCACTGGGGCAACGCTTGCCCCAAGCGCTGCGTTTTGTGCTGGTGGGTGGCAGTGCGGCAGCCGTCCATCTGCTGGTCGTTTGGCTGCTGGTGCAGGGTGTGCAATGGCCGCCCCTGTGGGCCAATGTGCTGGCGTTTTTGGTCGCTTTCTGGGTCAGTTACGGTGGCCACGCCCTGCTGACTTTTGCCGAAACCAGCGCGCCACACCGGCAGGCGCTGCCGCGATTTTTTTTCGTGGCGTGCTGTGCCTTTGCGGTCAATGAGGTGTTGTACCTCGCGGCGCTGCGCTGGCTGCATTGGCACTATCTGGGCAGTTTGTTGGTAGTGCTGCTGGTGGTGGCGGTGGGTACTTTTGTCAGCAGCAAATTTTGGGCTTTTGCCCACCGACGGGCATGAAGCAAATCATTCTGTGCGCCGATGATTTTGCCCTGCACCCAGCGGTCGATGCAGGCGTGGTGGCACTGGCCCAAGCCGGACGTTTGAGCGCCACCAGTTGCATGAGCACCGCCCCGCGCTGGCCCGAGGCGGCTGCGCTGCTGGCACCGCTGCGCGGCGTGCTGCAAGTGGGCTTGCACTTCAACCTGACCGAGGGCCACAGCCAGTACGCCCCCAGCTTAGTGCAGGTGCTGGCGCAGGCCTACAGCGGACGCTTGCGCCCGGCGGTGATGGTCGATGCGCTGGCGCGTCAGCTCGACGCCTTTGAGCAGCATTGGGGCAGCCCACCCGATTTCATCGACGGCCACCAGCACGTTCACCAGTTGCCCGGTGTGCGCCAAGCGCTGTTGCACGTGCTGCGCCAGCGCTACGGCGCACCAGCGCCGTGGGTGCGTTCGACCGTCCCCGCCCAGTTAGGGGCCAATAAAGCCACGCTGCTGGCGCTGCTGGGGGGATGGAGCTTGCAGCGCACCCTGAGACGCGCTGACCTGCGCCACAACCCAAATTTTGCCGGTGTCTATGGCTTTGATGCCAGCACTGCGACGGCCTACGGCCAGCACATGGCCCAATGGCTGGCAAACGCCAGTGATGGCACCCTCATCATGTGCCACCCGGCCCATGCGCCCGTCGTGGGCGATGCTATAGGTGCACAGCGGGCACTGGAATACGCCTACCTTGCATCGCCCGCTTTTGGCGATTTGCTGCAGCGCCTAAACACCCGCATAGCCTGCGGGCGCTCAGTGCCCCCAGAGGGCAAATAATGCCCCCATCGACATCATTTCAAACAAAATAGGCCTCTAGCCCTTGCTCAGTAAGCATTAGTAGCTATTATTTTTTATGACAACACTTCACACCCTGACCCTCACCCGCCCCGACGACTGGCACTTGCATGTGCGCGACGGCGAGCCTTTGCACACCGTTGTGCCACACACCGCAGCCCAATTTGGGCGAGCCATCATCATGCCCAACCTGCGCCCACCCGTGACCACGGCGGCACAGGCGCTGGCCTACAAGCAGCGCATTGTGGCTGCCGTGCCCGCTGGCGTGGCATTTGAGCCTTTGATGACGCTCTACCTGACCGACAACCTGCCGCCCGACGAGATCGATCGGGCCAAAGACGCAGGCGTTGTCGCTTGCAAGCTCTACCCAGCGGGCGCGACCACCAACAGCGACGCGGGCGTGACGGATTTACGCAAAATCTACCCCACCCTCGAAGCCATGCAGCGCGCTGGCATGCCCTTGCTGGTACACGGCGAAGTCACCAGCCCAGAGATTGACCTGTTTGACCGCGAGGCGGTATTTATCGACACGCAACTGATTCCGCTGCGCCGCGATTTTCCAGAACTCAAAATCGTCTTTGAGCACATCACCACCAAGGATGCCGCGCAGTATGTGCCAGAGGCTGGCCCCTACACCGCAGCCACCATCACCGCGCACCACCTGCTCTATAACCGCAACGCCATCTTCACCGGAGGCATCCGTCCGCACTACTACTGCCTGCCCGTGCTCAAGCGCGAAAGCCACCGTCTGGCACTGGTGCAAGCGGCCACCAGCGGGAGCGACCGCTTCTTCTTGGGCACCGACAGCGCGCCACACCCAGCGCACCTGAAGGAGCATGCCAGCGGCTGCGCCGGTTGCTACACCGCCCATGCAGCCATGGAGCTGTACGCCGAGGCCTTCGACAACGCCGGTGCGCTCGACAAGCTCGAAGGCTTTGCCAGCTTTTTTGGTGCTGATTTTTACAACCTGCCACGCAACCAAGGCCGCATCACCTTGCGCCGCGAGAGCTGGACACCACCCGACCATTTTGACTTTGGCGATGCCCAGCTCAAACCCCTGCGCGCCGGTGAAGCACTGGCGTGGCGGTTGGCGCCGACCCCGTAACCGACGCGATAGAACGGCCCTTTGTGCTGGACTTTGACCCCCACGCCATCGACTGGGATGCCCCGTGGCTTGCCGGGCTGCGCGCTGTCGGCTTGCCGCTGGCGCAGCGCATTGCCAGCGGGGTCAAGGTGGCCGCCGCACTCAACGCCGCAGGTGCGTGCCCAGTGCGGTTTGTCCCGCAGCACGACTTGCCCCCCGGCGTGGCGTACGAGAAATTCATTTTCGATACCGGCTGCGTTCCGACGCGCGACAACCTGCACGATTTTTTTAATGGACTGATCTGGCTGCACTGTCCGCAAACCAAGCGCCGCTTGAACCACCTTCAGGCACAGGCCATTGCTGCCCAAGGCGTAGGCGCAGTGCGAGGCCCGCTGCGCGATGCCATCACCCTGCTCGACGAGAACGGCGCTGTGCTCGATGCGCCTGCCCCTTTGTGGCAAGCGCTGGCAGCGCGCGACTGGCGGCGGCTGTGCATTGACCTGCGCCCGCTGTGGCAACAAGCGCGGCTGGTGCCGGTCGGCCACGCGCTGCTCGAAAAACTGGTTTCACCACGAAAACCGATTACAGCCCACGTGTACCAAGCACGAGTAGCTCTTCAATTAGGAGCAAATTTTGACGAGGGGTTAGCGCAAGATTTGCAGCCAGAACACTTGGCAGGCAAACCCTTTACCCCTTTACCGATACTGGGTGTTCCGGGGTGGTGGGCCGCGAACGAGAACTTATCGTTCTACGATGACTCTGCCGTCTTTCGCAATTGAAAATCTCTCTTGTCTGCCCCATCTGCCAGCCTAAGGGCTTGGCCCTGTTTTTGTGGAGAAAAACCCGATGAAACGCATTTTGTTATTGATTCTGACCAACGTCGCTGTGGTGGCCGTGCTGGGCATTGTTGCCAGCTTGCTGGGCGTGAACCACTACCTGACGCGCAACGGCCTAAACTTGGGCGCACTCTTGGGCTACGCGCTGGTGATGGGCTTTGGCGGAGCCATCATCTCGCTGCTGATCAGCAAACCGATGGCCAAATGGAGTTCTGGCGTACAGATCATTGAGCAGCCGCGCAACCAAGACGAAGCATGGATTGTCGAAACAGTGCGCAAGTTCGCTGACAAAGCCGGCATCGGCATGCCTGAAGTGGGTATTTTTGAAGGCGATCCCAACGCCTTTGCCACCGGAGCCTTCAAAAACTCGGCACTGGTGGCGGTATCGACGGGACTGCTGCAAAGCATGACGCACGACGAAATTGAAGCCGTCATCGGCCACGAGGTAGCGCACATTGCCAACGGCGATATGGTCACCATGACCCTCATTCAGGGGGTGATGAACACCTTTGTGGTGTTCTTATCGCGCGTCATTGGTTACGCCGTCGACAGCTTCTTGCGCAAGGGCGACTCCGAAAACTCTGGCCCCGGCATTGGTTACACCATCACCACCCTCGTGCTCGACATCGTGTTGGGTTTTGCCGGTGCCATCGTCGTGGCGTGGTTCTCGCGCCAGCGCGAGTTTCGTGCTGATGCAGGAGCCGCAAAATTGATGGGCCGCAAGCAACCCATGATCAACGCACTGGCCCGTCTGGGCGGGGTGCATCCAGCAGAGTTGCCCAAAGGGCTGGCGGCGATGGGTATTGCCGGTGGAATTGGTCAGCTGTTTTCAACCCACCCACCGATTGAAGAGCGCATTGCTGCGCTGCAAAACGCGCAAGCTGGCAGCTAATCCTTCTTGATGGCATCAATGGTTGCGGCCACGGTGCCCACACCCACTGCAACCACCGCCCCAGCCACGCTGACAGCGCCAACACCACCAAGGATCGGCAAAGCAGCAATCACCGCTGTAGCGGCTGCTGTGCCCTTGGTGATGCTCCAAAGAAAATCAATTGCGGAGATCGACATGGAGGTTTCCTCGTTTAACTAGTTGAAATTTTTGTTTCGGCGCAGCCTAAAAAGTTGCGCGCCACCGCTTCGGCCATTTTGATGCCATCGACCCCCGCCGACAAAATGCCGCCAGCGTAGCCCGCGCCCTCGCCAGCCGGGTACAAACCAGCGGTATTGAGGCTTTGCCCATCGGCACCGCGCGGCGTTTGGAGTGGCGCTGAGGTGCGTGTCTCCACCCCGGTGAGCACTGCGTCGGGCATATCAAACCCCTTAATTTTGCGGCCAAATACCGGCAGCGCCTCGCGCAAGGCTTGAATGGCATAGCTGGGCAACGCAGTATGCAAGTCGCCCAAAGCGACCCCGGGTTGGTAAGACGGCTCCACGCTGCCCAGCGTTTTGGAGGCTCGTCCGGCAATAAAGTCACCCACCAATTGACCCGGCGCACTGTAATCGCTGCCGCCCAACACATAAGCGTTCGATTCGAGCTGGCGTTGCAACACCATGCCCGCCAGCGGGTGCTGTTGATCGGCAGTCAGCGCCTCAGCGCCGTAGCTAGCGCCCAACGCAACGTCAAAAGCGCGAGGATCACGGGGATAGTCCTGCGGATCAATCCCCACCACCATGCCCGCATTAGCGTTGCGCTCATTGCGTGAATACTGGCTCATGCCGTTGGTCACAACACGGCCAACCTCGCTGGTCGCCGCCACCACAGTGCCGCCCGGACACATGCAAAAGCTGTAGGCAGTACGGCCATTGCTGGCGTGGTGAACCAGTTTGTAGTCGGCAGCGCCCAGCAACGCATGACCGGCATGGCGGCCCCAGCGGGCACGGTCGATCACACCCTGCGGGTGCTCAATCCGAAAACCCACCGAGAACGGTTTGGCCTGCATCGCCACACCGCGCTGGTAGAGCATGGCAAAGGTATCGCGGGCGCTGTGGCCCAGCGCCATCACCACATGGTCAGTGCGCAGCTCAGAACTTTGACCGCTGGCTTGGTCCAGCACTTGCAGGCCGCGCACATGGCGGCCCGTTGCATTTTCTTCAATCAGCAAATCGGTCACGCGCTGCTGAAAACGCACCTCACCCCCCAAGGCAATGATTTGTGCCCGCAGGCTCTCGACCACCTTCACCAACTTAAACGTCCCAATGTGCGGATGGGCGGCATACAAAATCTCAGGCGGCGCACCTGCCTGCACAAACTCTTGCATCACCTTGCGCCCCAAATGGCGCGGGTCTTTGATTTGGCTGTAGAGCTTGCCATCGGAGAACGTGCCCGCACCTCCTTCGCCAAACTGCACATTGCTTTCGGGGTTCAGCTCACGCTTGCGCCACAAGCCCCAAGTGTCTTTGGTGCGCTCGCGCACTGCTTTGCCGCGCTCCAACACAATGGGTTTAAAGCCCATTTGTGCCAGCACCAGTGCTGCAAAAATTCCACAAGGGCCAAAGCCCACGACCACCGGACGCACAGGCACGTCGGCTGGAGCCACACCTACCGGACGGTAAACCATGTCAGGGGTAGGAACAATGTGCGGGTCACCGGCATGTTGTGCGAGCAAAAGGCCCTCTTGCCCCGGATCGGTGAGTGCCACATCCACGATATACACCGCCAGCAATGCTGCTTTGCGCGCATCAAAACTGCGCTTAAAAACATGCAAGCTGGCAATGCCGCTGTCATCGGCCAGTCCGAGCCTCTGGGCCACCAAATGGCGCAACGCAGCAATGGGGTGCGGCGGAGCAACCCGGTTGCTTTCGGTTTCGGTACTGTCGTCGGCAGCACGCAAGGTTTGGGTAGGCAGCGCAGACAGCGCCAGCTTGAGTTCGGACAGGCGAATCATCGGTATGCAGGCCCGTGGTTATCGGGCGAATGGCAAAAATCAAAGAGGGCGGATTTTAGGGGCGAACACGGCGTTTGCGCGCCCGCCTGAAACGTCAGCGTTTATTCAACGATCTCGTCAAGCGCTGAACCCAAGTTTGGGTCGCTTTAGCGCGTTAAAGAGCGTCAATGGCGCAACCAATCTGGCACCTTAAAACGCACAATAGCCAAATAAGCAGCCACATAACTGACGATGAACAACAAGCAAAATGCCATCAGCACTGGCGTGTTGTTCCAAAACAGCAAAGCAGGCACTACCGTCAACAAGGTAAAGCCCCACAGATAGGGTGACGTGCGGTTGTTGCGCATCAGCACCCGGCGTGACTCATCGTCATGGAACACGCTGCGGACAATGCGCCGATAAATCAGTTGGTGAAAATGCAACGCATCAGCGACCCCGGGTGACACACCGCGGGCCAGTTTGCGGTAAATCGAAAATACCGTCTCCCACACCGGGTAAATCAGCAGCAGCATCGGAAACCACGGCGACACATCACCATTGCGCTGCACCAACCCTATGCTGGCCAACGCAATCACAACGCCCCAAATATAGGCACCACCATCACCGGCAAACAGCATGCCGCGCGGGTAGTTCCAAACCAAAAAACCGCCCGTAGCCGCTGCTGTTGATACCAGCAGCGCAGCCAATGCACGGTCACCCACTTGCAGCGCAACATGGGCCAGCGCCAAGCAGACAATTAACGCCACCATACCGGCCAAGCCGTTGTAGCCATCAATGATATTGAAGGCATGTGGCAACCCCGTCACCGCTAGCAAAGCAATGGCGTAGCCCAGCCAAGGCCCTGCAAACAGCAGGCCATCGAGCCACGATAGCCCTAAGCGCGGTACCGCCATACCGAGCAACACCACAGCCAATGCACCCGACATCCCGGTGAATGCCAGCCGGTAGCGCACCGGCAGGCGCTGGGTCATATCTTCGGCAATGCCCCCTATGGCGGCGGGCAACAGCGCCAGCAGCCACAGCAGCACCCAGCCACCAAAACGCAGCGATGCAGTATCGCCCCAAGCCATTTGCCCTAAGCCCAATAGCCACGCGAAACTGGTACCCGCCAAAATTGCGACCCCGCCCAACCGGGGCACATGCCCCAAATGGAAGCGCTGTGGCATCCCATGCCCATACAGTGCCGCATGGCCACGCACCCAGCGCACAATAAACCCACCCACGAGGGCTGCCGCAACAAAAGCCACCAAAGCCAGCCAAATCATTTGCCTCCTCCTGTCGATGCGCCCAAATCCATAGCCTGTGGCAAGTGCTGGCGCGCCCATCGGTAGGCCGGCGACCGCCACAATCGCAGCAAGCTGCGCACATGCCAACGCAGATGGCTCCAGCGCCTACTGCTGGCGCGTTGCCCGGCATGCACTACCTGCACCGGCACACGCACCAATGACCAACCCGCCCAGCGCAAACGCAAGCACAAATCGACATCTTCACAATACATAAAGTACGCCTCATCAAAACCCCCGAGCGTCTGCCATACCGACTGTGGTAACACCCAACAAGCGGCATTGACCCAATCGACCCTCACCTCTGACCGTCCAAGAGCACGTCTTTGCCACAAAGCCGCAGGGGTAGGTAACTCGCGCTCACTATCTTGTACGCAGCCACTGGCATCGCGCTGTATCGGATACGCGCATCCAGTACCCGCTAGTGCAGCTCCCTGCACGAGCGCGGCAAAGGGATCACCATAGGCCAGCTCGACATCCGGATTGAGTACACAAACAAATGGCTCCGTAGCACCAGCCAAAGCCCGGTTGTGGTTGCTGCCAAAACCGGCTGGGGACTGATTTTTCAGTACTTGCAGGGTGAACGGCCACCCGTGCGCTGGGGGTATCGGATCCGGCTCATGGATGTTTTGGGTCAGCACCACACGGCGTACAGTGGCTGCACTCAGTCGCGCCAAGTCCAATAACAAGGCCTGCACCAGCACCCCATGACCGTGGCTAACCACAGAGACCACTAAAGGGCCACGGGGGGGTGAAATTTCAAAAGAGTTGCTCATTAAGTGCGTATTGTCCCAGCCCCATACGCCCAACAGACTGCCTGCGGCCCGCGATAATCCTCGGATGACGCATTCAACCGAGGATTTGCACGTTTACTGGCGCAACATCAAACAAGATGAGCGCACATCTCTGTCCGTGCTGGCCCAGCTCGTACCCGAGGGTTCCACCGTGCTGGATTTGGGCTGTGGTAGCGGTGCTTTGGGAGACTATTTGGCACAAAACCGCTCTTGTACCAGCGACGGTGTGACTTGGAGCCAAGCCGAAGCGGCCCATGCCAACCCCTATTACAGGCGCATCGAAGTGGCTGATTTAGAGCACGCTGATTTGCCCACACTGTTTGCCGGCCAACGTTATGACCGCATTGTTTGTGCCGATGTGCTAGAACACCTGCGCCAGCCCGAGCGTATCCTCCATGCCTGCCGTGAATTACTCACACCCAACGGGCGGCTGCTGATTTCTGTGCCCAACGCTGCTTACTGCGGTTTGGTAGCCGAACTGCTACAGGGAGAATTTCGCTACCGCGAAGAGGGGCTTCTCGACCAAACCCACCTGCGCTTTTTTACCCGCAGTTCGCTGCAGCGGTTTCTAAAAGAACAGCACTGGAAGCTAGACACCCTCGATACCATCCGGCGCGAACTACCAGAGTCCGAATTCACTACAGCCTTCGACAGCCTTCCTCCGGCTGTGGCACGCCACCTGCTCGCTGGGCCAGACGCACTAACCTACCAATTCATTGGCAGTTTATGCCCAACCAGCACAACCCAACTCACCAGCGAGCCTCTCCCATCGCAACCTACCAGCACTGCACTTGCTGCACCGGCCCAAGCCCTATTTACGGCCCAACTTTATCTAGGTCAGGCAGAAAATTACGATGAAACCCACAAACTGACCTGTACAGGTGCCATTGGTACAGCACACCAAACACTGCAATTTTCCCTGCCACATTGGGATAGCACACAGCCACAACTGCGTTTTGACCCTGCTGACCGTCCCGGTTTTTTACACCTGCATGCCATCACTTTGCGCCAGAGCGATGGCAACATCTGCTGGCACTGGACGGCCACCAGCAAAGACCCTGCGCTGCTCGAATCTACGGCACACCACCAAATTCTTTGGCATACCCCGCTGCCGACTGCACCCAACACAGCGCTGCTATTGTTGACAGGCGACGACCCTTGGTTTGAACTCCCCATTGGCCCAACGGTGTTGTTGGATTGCTTGCACACAGGAGGTGCCACCCTCGAAGTGGAACTGGGCTGGCCGATGTCTGCTGACTATTTGGCGCTATCGGCAGTCGTACAGCCGCTAAACGACAAAATAGCCCAGCTTGAATCTGCTTCAGCACAACTCCAGCACACACTAGCCCAAGAACAGGCCCGCTGGAACCAACGGGAAACCGAATGGCGCCACGATGTGCAGCAAAAATGCAGCACACTGGACGAAGCGCAGAGCGCACTTGATGCTGCTATTTTGCAAAATCAACGTCTGCGCGAACAGCAACAAACCCTCAAATCAGAGCGGCAAGCACTCAAAGCAGAGCAACTGCGCCTTCAACACGAGGGCACACACCTCCAAGCCAATTTGGATCAACTCGCGGCCTATTTGAGAAGTATCGAGAACTCCACCGTGTTTCGCGCTACCCGCCCCCTTGTCCACAGCAAAATGTGGCTCGACCGCCTCTTGGGTCGCCCCCCTAAGACCCCCCCAAAAAAAGCAGTGCTTGGCCCCCAGCCGATGACACCACCGCAGCACCCTGTAGACATCATTGTGCCGGTTTACCGTGGACTGGACGATACCCAGTTGTGCGTCAATTCGGTGCTGTCTAGCTCCTGCACTGCACCGTACCGACTGATCGTTATCAACGATGCCAGTCCCGACCCCCAAGTCACCGCTTGGCTGCGCGAGCGCGCGGCGCAAGAGCCACGCATCACATTGCTAGAAAACCCCGACAACCTCGGTTTTGTCGGAACCGTCAATCGGGGCATGGCTCTGAGCCAAAGCAACGACGTTCTGCTGCTCAACAGCGATACCGAAGTGGCCAACGATTGGCTAGATCGCATTCGCCGCGCAGCCTACAGCGACACCAAAGTGGCCTCGGTGACACCGTTTTCGAACAACGCTACCATTTGCAGCTACCCGCAGTTTTGCAAAGACAACGCACTACCCACCGGCTACGACACGGCCAAACTCGACGCACTGTGCGCGCAGACCAATCCCGGGGCAGTGGTCGACGTACCCACTGGAGTGGGTTTTTGTATGTACATCCGCCGCGATTGCTTGGCGCAAGTCGGGTTGTTTGATACCGACAACTTTGGCAAAGGTTACGGCGAAGAAAACGATTTTTGTCAACGTGCCGCCAACCTTGGCTGGCGCAACTTACACCTGCTTGATACCTTTGTGCTGCACACTGGCGGTGTTAGTTTTGGTGAGAGTAAAAGCCCCCGTGAGCAAGCCGCAATGGATACTTTGCGACGCCTGCACCCACGCTACGAGCCGGCAGTACATTCCTTTGTGCAAGCTGATCCTGCCCAATCTTGGCGCTTTGCATTGGACTTGGCACGGGTCTTGGCACCCCAACTGCCGGTGGTACTGGCGGTACTGCACGACCGTGCTGGGGGCACCGTGCGCCATGCCCGTGAGCTAGCCCAGCACCTGCGAACGCAAGCCAGCTTTATGCTGCTGCGCCCCACTCCCGAAGGCGTGCAACTGGGCTTACCCGAAGAACAAGATGCCCTGCAACTGCACTTTACTCTGCCAGCACAAGAGCAAGATCTGTTGCAACTGCTGCGTCAATTGGGGGTACAACACATTCATTACCATCACCTGCTAGGGCACAGCCAGACAGTTAAAAGTTTGCCTGCGCTTTTAGGTGTCAGCTACGACTTCACAGCGCACGATTTTTACAGCTTTTGCCCCCAAATTTCACTGACCAATAACGCCAACGCGTATTGCGGTGAACAAGGCCTAGAGCAATGCCACCAATGCCTGCGCCGATCCCCCGCGCCCGGTGGTGTCAGCATTGAAACTTGGCGCAGCGGCCATGCACCCTTTGTACAAGCAGCCCGCCATGTGCTAGTGCCCAGCCGTGACGCTGCCCGCCGCTTTGCCCGATTTGCACCCACCGCCGATATCAGATTGGCCCCGCACACCGACTTACCGGACAGCGCCGCTTTACCAGTGCCTGCACCCCACCCCATCTCGCCCGGGTCGCCGCTCAAAATTGTGGTGATTGGTGCCATGAGCACCATCAAGGGTGCCGATGTATTGGAAGACGTAGCAACCGAGGCAGCCCGTCGCAACGCACCGCTGGAATTTCACCTATTAGGGTATGGGTACCGCCATTTGCGGGCACAACCCCGTGCACGCCTGACAGTTCACGGAGCCTACGAAGAAAAAGACCTGCCCGAACTGCTGCAATGGCTACAACCTGACTTAGTGTGGTTTCCAGCGCAGTGGCCCGAGACCTACAGCTACACCCTCAGTGCCTGCCTGCAAGCAGGTCTACCGGTGGTGGCGCCTGACGTGGGTGCCTTTGCCGAACGACTGGCGGGACGTCCTTGGAGTTGGGTACGCCCTTGGGCCAGCAGCACCACCGACTGGGTGCAATGGTTCAGTCGCCTACGCGAAGAACACTTTACCAACGCCCATCCACCCAAACCACCAAACGCCCTGACACACCAAACTGAAGATGCATTGATTCAGCACTGGAACTACCAACACGACTACACCGCTGGTTTTCGAGCAATCCCATGCAATCCACCCAAAGCAGAACAATTGGCGGCGCTACGTCCGATAGGCACAGCGGCACCATTGCTACGCCAAGGCGTGGTTGGGGTGCTGGTGCGCTTGCGCGCCGCACCGGGCCTGCGCCAACTGGCCCGTGCGGTGCCAGCGCACTGGCAAAGACGTGCAAAAAACTGGTTATTGGGGCACAAAAAATAAACAACAAAATGTCTGCGTTTTTTGATTTTTAGTTATCAACACCCAACAGTTAGATGGTATTTTTTAATACACAAAACATCCTGATCGACACGGAAATAAAATTTAATTCTCCATCAAAATGGCGAAGCATCTACGCGCTTAGTAAAAAGCTCACGCATATCCGCCACCGGCTTTTCAAAAAAATTAAATATCAATCCCGACAAAATAATAACCAAAAAGAACCACAAAATAACAACCATCAACATAACAACACCGGATGTTTCGTTATTTATTACAATAAAATATTTAATCAAAAATATCAATGGAAAATGAATCAAATAAATAGAATATGAGTACCCACTCAACGCGCCAACCACCCAAGCCACGGGATCCCATGTATTTATTATACCAGTAAGCCAAGGCAAAATAAATACAACCCCCGCCGCCATTAACGTAATAGAAAATGCATTACCTATTTTATAAAGCATAAAATTCATGTATTGCGGATGCACCAAGCCGACGACAAAAAATAAACCTGCCATCATTAGAATGGCACCCAACCATGCCTTATGTGGAACATGACTCCTCCACCACTCTGGGAACCAACGGTTGATGCTCGCTGCCAAGACACCCCAACCCGTAGCATCTAGGTGATAGATGGTAATACGACGAATTTGCTCATCCCACTGGAAAAAATCGGTTGGCGTACCATATTGGATTCGGGCCAAAGTGGGTAATATTATTAATATAGAAGATGCTATGATGAAAATGAATTTTCTATTGATTAAAAAAAATGCCAAAAACCCTACAATGATTGGCATAGCCACGTAAAACCATTCATCTAGCGCCAACGACCAAGATTCGCCAAAAAATCTTCTGTTGCCCTCCTCCCAAGCTAGGTTTTGCAAGAACAAAAGATGGCTATATTCGTAGCCATCAGTCGTCACACCATAGACTGCTAACAGAAGATTAATTAGGAAAAATAGATAATAATTTGGCAGAGTTCTAAACCAACGCCTTAGCCAAAAGTCTTTAGCACTTCTGAGCCAGCCTCGATCTTTATCGAAACTTCGAATCATCATGGCACCAATCAAAAACCCACTAAGAACAAAAAGCCACTCAATAGCAATGACAGCTGACACAGTAAAAGTAACAAACCATCCCTCCATTTTTATCCACGATGTGGTATAAAAAAATCCAATCAGCGCATGATTAGCTAAAACAACCAAAATCGCTAAGCTTCTCAAATAATCTAATCCGACATTTCTTCTAGCAGAAGCCATAAAATTACTCCAATGGGGTGATTTGTGTCGCTGCACCAGCTAGGCAATTTGGCACGCCAAGCCCAAGGGGGAGATCAAGGCTTCCCAACACAGCCTACAGTCTGTATTTTCTGCGAGATACCTGTATCTCATTGTCGTGGCCGCTCCCTTGCGGCTGCCTGACGATACTTCAAGCCGGTTAGTGCTTTGGCGCAGCGCACGGGGCAAGCAGAACCTTCTACACGATCACGGATCATCTATAAGCATCTGGGTGATCTCGAAGACCTGCACATTGCCCAACAACGGCTAGCTGACTACCTTGCGAGAAAACCTCAAGCTATTCCAATCGAAGATGGACTAAAGGCTATGGCTTGGAACATCGTTGAATTGGCATCTGCGGCAGAGCGCGATTTCGATCATCTTGACCCGCATGACACGGCGGATCCTTCTTTTTGCACAGGCGTATTGGCTCATTGGATGACCTAGGCAGTACTGGCAAGACACACCAAGCACCAAAAAGCAGAAAGCTTTTGGAAATACCGGGTCGGAGAGCACCGAATCATCAACACAATGGAAGACCGCACCGTCTGTATCTTGGCGGCCAAGATATCGAGCAGCAAGTCGTACCGGACTGATCACTCAAATTGGAAAACGTCGAATCGTGCTACCAAAGCCTACCCCAAAGCCACCACGGGACCGTAGAGTATGAAAAAAACCACAGTTTGCGCGATTCCCCCGACAAACAAAGCGGGCAGGTATGGCCCACTGCCAGCGCTTGCACTAAACTGCCTCCTGACCCGCGCCAGCGTCGCCCCTCAAAGGCAGCGTTCCTGCACATTGCAGCGTCGTCTGGTGGAAGTTGTTGTTTTTTCAAAACAGCTGCTTACCACAGAGGAGCATGGTCGTTGTACCCTGTAGAGGCTGTGCTAACATTCTTTAGCGTAATCAATCTTGGTAGTTGCGCTTTCAACTTTTAACTGGAGTTCATACATGAGAAAAAATCTTCTCGCCCTGAGCATTGCTGCCATGGTTGGTGGCCTGTCTGGCGTAGCTAATGCACAAGCTGTCGGGACTAATACCGTCGGTATTTCAGATCAGTTGCTGTTTAGCAACATCAAACCAGCTGGTTCCTTGAAGGCTCCCGTGCTGAAAGGCGGAGCTTTTGATGCTGCTATTCACAATGCTGCTCTGCCATTTGCAGCCACCCAATTGACTCCCACTACTACCGGTGTCGGTCACATCTTGTTCGTGCCTTATTTCAGCACACAAGGTAGCAACGCCACTCTGTTGAGCTTGGTGAATACCGATGTCAAGAATGGTAAGGCAGTCAAGTTACGCTTCCGGGGTGCTGCCAACTCGGACGATTTGTTCGACATCACAATTTACCTGTCACCTGGCGACGTTTGGACTGCTAACGTATCGGCCAATGGCGATATTTCTGCACTGAGCACTAACGATAATAGCTGCACATTGCCTAGTGCTCAAGACATCAAAGACACTGGTGGTAAATTCAAGACTCACCGTGTAGAGGGTGGCTCGCCAGCCCAAACTCGTGAAGGCTATGTTGAAATCCTCAACACGGCAGATGTCCCTCAATTTGGCCCTGATGGCAAAGTTACTGAACTCTTCACAGCCATCAAGCACGTTGCAGGCAAAGCTCCTTGCACCCAAGCTG
This sequence comes from Burkholderiaceae bacterium, assembly GCA_019751915.1. Lineage (GTDB taxonomy): Bacteria > Pseudomonadota > Gammaproteobacteria > Burkholderiales > Burkholderiaceae_C > Simplicispira. The sequence continues at coordinate 20,269 of JAIEMS010000031.1, read as the reverse complement.
TAATGGATAAGCAAGAGTTCGCATTGCTCGCAAACGATCCAGTTAACGATCCAGTTGCCCGTGGTTATTCTTGGCCTACCGGTGGTCTGACTGCTAACTGGATTCTGGTCAATACAGCTGACAATGCTTCTATCTCTGGTGAAGCCTCTGCACTGCGTGCCACTTACGACAATGTGATTGACACAAATGGCACGGCCAATTTGGTTTGGGCTCCACAAACCACAGCCCCAGTTGATGCAGCACAAGCTGCTAAGCTGTCGGCTGATCCTTTGTTGAGCACTGCTGCTGTCCGTGCGGCCATGTACGACTTCCCTGATTTGTCCACACCTTACACCATCATGTTGAATGGTGCTGGTGCAGGCGTTCACCGTAACCGTACTCCAGAAGAACAAGCAGCTGAATTGACAGACAACCTGCGCACCACTTCGACGACCAACGAATACGCAACGTCTGCACCCTTCTCGACTGACTGGGTGTTTTCTATGCCCACACGTCGTTATGCTGTAGCTCTGAATTACACCACCAAGGCAGCTGTTTTTAACACTGCGTTGAGCGCAGGTACTGTTCCAGCCAGCTACAATGCGGATGGTACAGTTGCCTCCTACGCTAGACAGTTCTTCACATCGGGCAACACATCCGTTGTTCCAACTGCTACAGGTCTGCAGATCTGTGTGGATTCCACATCGGCAAAAGCCTATGACCGTGAAGAAGGTGTACGCACTACATTCGTGATCTCTCCAGACGTGTTGCTGCGTTTCTGCGGTGAAACCAGTGTGTTGACTTTCAACAATGCAACTGGCAAGTCGGTACTGGGTGCCAAAATTGCTACAAGCAATATCAACACTACATTCACTGACGGCTGGTTCCGTATTGACACTCCCGGCCCATCTAAGGCAGGCTTGCCAATTCTGGGCTTCACTACTCTGAAGGCTGCTGGCCAAAGCAACTTCAGCGGTACTTGGAAGCACCGCGTTACTAAGTAATCTCACCGGATTGCTGTAAAGCTCAAAAGGCGGGGAACCTTCCCCGCCTTTTTTGCGTCTATTGTTTGCCTAAAACATCTCTCTTTTCACCACTCTTTACTGATGTTGACTATGCCCTGCTTGACCCTGCCCCGTTTCTTGCGCATCCGTATGCCACTTCCCTCCTTGCTGCTGGCAACTTTGCCGCTGCTGAGTGGTGTCGTAAGTGCTGCCGATGCCGCGCTGTTGCAGGGGCCGGTGGTCAGTATCACCGCAGCAGATCTGCGTGCTGAATTAGAGCGCATGCCCGCTGAAGCGCGTGGTCAGACACTGGGCCAACCGGAAGAGTTGGATAAGCTGATAGACCACTTGTATTTGCGCCGTGCCTTTGCCGCCCAAGCCGAGCGCAAGGGCTTAGCAAAAGACCCGCGGATACAACGCACCCTCTCGACCGCACGTGAAGCCATCATGGCCGAGGCCCAAGCCCAGCGCGTGACCGATGCCGGCACACCTGATGTTATGACCGTGGACAAATTGGCCCAAACCATCTACAAAGCCGAACCCCAACGCTTTGAAGCGCCTGCCCAAACCCGGGCCAGCCATATCCTGATTAAAGGCACCGAGGCCGAATCCCGCACCCAAGCCGAAAAGCTGCTCGCTGAACTCAAAGCAGGGGCGAAATTTGAAGACATAGCCAAAGCCCATTCAGCAGACCCAGGTAGTGCTGCTAAGGGAGGCGACTTAGGCTTTTTTGGCAAAGGTCGGATGGTCAAGCCGTTTGAAGAAGCCGTTGATGCTTTGCAACAACCCGGCGACTTGAGCGGCGTGGTGCAAAGCAATTTTGGCTACCACATCATCCGCTTGGAAGAGCGCAAACCGGTCAGCACCAAACCCTTCGAAGAAGTCCGCGACGGCCTTCACGCTGAAATCATCAGCAAAGCCCAAAAACGGGCCTTTACCGAAGAAACTGGCCGCCTGCGTTCCCAAGCCAAGGGGAATGATGCGGCACTGCAAGCCTTTATCAACGAGCAGAAAAAGCTGTTGCCCACTGCTGCTGGTTCAGTCGCTAAATAACCTCGCTTTTAGCACCATGGGTTCCTACCATGGTGCCGTTGCTACCCTTTTTCATGAGTGCACTCACTGCTGAAGCCGCCGCCCTGTGGCGTGCGCGGGCCTTGTGCTGGGTTTTAACCCGCCGCGAAATTGCTGCGCGCTACGCCGGCACTGCTTTGGGCGTAGCGTGGGCCTATGTGCAGCCGTTGCTGACCATCGCCGCCTACTATTTGGTGTTTGATGTGGTGTTTGCCATGCGCTTGGGTGATGGAGCCCCGACCCGTGCCGTTGGTGCTTACCTGATCGTCGGTATGTTGCCGTGGATGGCATTTTGCGATGCCGTCACGAGGGCCATGTCGAGTTTGGTCGATGCAGGTGGGGTTCTGCAAAAAAATGCACTGCCACCTATGCTGTTTCCAGCCCGTGCCGTGCTGGCCAGTGGTGTGGTTTATGCACCGTTGTTGCTGCTGCTGGTCGTCACTTATGCCGGGCAGCACCATTTTTCTGCGGCCTTGCTGGCCTTGCCAGCGCTGCTGGTTTTGCAATGGCTGCTGTGTACGCTCTGGGGTGCTGCGCTGGCGGTACTGGCTGCGGCACTGCGCGATACGGTGCAGATCATCGGCTTTGCGTTGTCGATTGGCATTTTCTTGTCACCAGTACTGTTTCCGATGCAGATGTTCCCAGCCGATTGGCGCTGGGTGTTGTGGCTCAACCCGATGACGGCTTGGGTCAGTGGCTACCAATCGGTACTGCTGCAAGGCGCTTGGCCCGATTGGCCGGTATGGGCGGCAGCGGTTATTTGGCTGCTGCTGGGTGCGGCGTTGCTCGATTTGGTACTGCGCCGCAGCCGCGATCAGCTGATTGACTGGCTTTGAGGCGCTACCAACACTATAAAAATAATAGCTATTGGCACTTGGTAGACAAGGGCCAGGGGCCAATTTGATGCAAAAAGATGCCGCTATGCCGCCAGATAGCCTGCCCTTGACTCTGGATGTCACCAATCTGGGCAAGGAGTACCGCTTGTACGCCTCGCCACGCCAGCGGCTCAAGGCACTGGTCACGGGTCGGAGTTACCACCGCAGCCACTGGGCGCTGCGTGGTGTCTCGTTTACCTTGCAGCGCGGCCAGTGTTTGGGCGTGATTGGTGATAACGGCGCGGGCAAAAGCTCGCTGCTCAAACTGTTAGCGGGCACGTTGCAGCCATCGACCGGCAGCATCACCCGCTCGGGCCGGGTAACGGCCATTTTGGAACTAGGCGCGGGCTTTCACCCCGACTTTACCGGGCGGCAGAATCTGTATTTTGGCGGCAGTCTGATTGGTATTTCAGCGGCAGACATGGCCCGTCTGGAGCCAGAAATCATTGCGTTTTCCGAGCTGGGCGAAGCCATTGACCGCCCCGTCAAGACCTATTCTTCGGGCATGACGGTGCGCTTGGCCTTTGCCTTGGTCACGGCGGTCGAGCCGCAATTGCTCATCATCGATGAGGCGCTGGCCGTGGGCGACCAGCACTTTCAAAAAAAATGCGTCGAGCGCATTGAATCGTTTCGCAACCACGGTTGCACCATTTTGTTTTGTTCGCACAGTCTGTACCACGTTCAACAGTTGTGCGACACCACCTTGTGGCTCAAAGGCGGTCAAGTGCAGGCCTACGGCCCCACGCCCGAGGTGCTGGCGGCCTATGAAGTTCATGTGCGCGCCCAAGAGCTGGGCGATAAGGTGCTATCGACCACCAGCACCGAGGTCGATCCCCATACCGCGATTGCACAGTCAGCCCCACCACCACATCGCCGCGCAGCACGTATTGAATCTTTGACACTTGACAACTTAGATACCGCTACACCACCGTTGTTACAAGCGGCTGATTTAGTCATCACAGTCCGTGTACATATGCCGAGTGGCGAGCAACCCAGCATCGGCGTGATGTTAGAACAAGCCCACGGAGTCGGTATTACGTCTGTAACTACGCACAATGATGGCGTTATACCGACACACTTGGGTAATGACGTATGGCAAGCGCAATTGCGATTTACCAACTTGCCCCTGCATTCGGGAGAATATGTGGTGAGCGCCTATTTGTTTGATGCCAAAGGTTTGGTGGTGTATGAAGAATGGCTTCACCATACGAGTTTCCGTCATGTCTACTCCTTGTCTATGCCGGGGCTAGTGCGCTTGCCCCACGTTTGGAGCTAAACCGATGTGGCAATGGTTGCCCCAACGCTGGCGTACCGAGGCCCGCGACTTGATCGAACTGGTGCTGGTGCCCGGTTTGGCTGCGGTGTTACCGTGGCCTTGGTGTTTTGCGATTTTTAAACGGTTGGCACGGGTGCGCTGGCTGTACGGTGCGGCCTGCGCCCACGCGCTGGCACAAGCACAGCAGCGCGGCCAAGTCACCGATGCAGTGCAGTGGGAGTCCACCCGGCGCTTGGTCACGCTGGTCGATCACGCGGACCACTATCTGGCCGCCACGCGCTCCAACAGCTGGATGGGCCGACACCTGACGGTGCAGGGCCAATGGCCCAATCCACAAGAAGCGGGTATTTTTTGCACCTTTCATTGGGGCGCTGGGATGTGGGGATTGCGCCACGCCAGTGCCAGCGCCATGCAGGGCCATGCGTTGGTGGCTGCGATGGAGGGAACGCCGTTTGCAGGGCGCACGGTATTGCACTGGTATGTACGAGCGCGCACCGGCAGCGTCGGCAAAGCTTTAGGGCGCGCACCGCTGGAGGTGTCAGGCAGCTTGCGGCCCGTGATCCAAGCCCTGCGGCGCAAAGAGCAGGTGATAGCGGCCATTGATGTGCCATCAGACCAGGTCAGTGCCAGCGTGCCAGTGCAGTTGCTGGGTATGCCTGCACGCGTACCCAAGGGCCTGCTGCGTTTGGCAGTCGATTACAAAGTGCCCGTCACGGTGTATGTCACTGGATTGGACATGCAAACCGGAGAGCGTTTTTTACGCTTGGTGCAATTGGGCATTTGGGAAGACTTAGACGGATTGGTCAAAGCCGTGTTTGACCTGTTAGAAGCGGCCCTGCGTGAAGACAGCGCCGCTTGGCATTTTTGGGGCGAGGCACCCCGCTTTTTTGCCCCGACTCCACCCACTGAGACGGGGCAAATTAGCTATTAAAACCATAAGCAGTGCTTTTGGCTAAAATTAAACCTTAAGAAGCTTGGTGGTACCACCATTGACCGTCTTCTTGCAGCCAAGTTTCGGTTACTGTGGTCTTGATCGGGCCGTTAAATCCACGCGCCACGACCAAGGTTTCTACCAACACCTGCACAGTGCAACGCTCGGGCGTAGCGCACTGGACACTTTGGACCTTGGTGCTCATCCACTTGCCACCGTTACCAAAACGCCCGCTGTAATCTTTGGCCGTATGCAAAGCACGGTAAGCAGGCGTGATGTAGGCGTAGGCGCTCTCGTATTTTTCGGCCAACAACAAATCCCAGCGCTCTTGGGCACGGATACGCAGCGTGTCCTCGGCCTTGCTGGGGGCCGTGACCGTGGCATCGGCAGAGCCAGTGGCAACGGCGCTGACCGGGGCGGGTGCAGCAACAGGGGCTGCTACAGGTGCCGAAGCGGGTGTGGTGGCAGCACAGCCAGCCAATACGCTAGCGGCCAGCATCGTAACGGCCAACAGGCCACGGCTTTGCAACAGAGCGGGGGTACGACGGGGCATAGTTTGTAACTCCTTGAATTTGAGATTTTTAACGCGATTGGAATGACTGAATCGGCGGCGATGACAGCGCAGCGGCTGGCTCACTGGAGCGGTAGCCCACCTCTTGAATACGCACATCTTGCAAACCACGCATACGGTCGCGCAGATCACGCCCCACTTCACGCATTTCTTGGTCGGAGCGCACCACACGCGGGGTAATCACCACCAGCAACTCAGTTCGGTTGCCATTGGTCGTATTGGTGCCAAACAAGTTCCCAAACACCGGAATATCTTGCAGCACCGGCACCCCTACTTTTCCAGAGGTCAGGTTGTCACGAATCAAGCCGCCCAGCACCAGCGACTCGCCCGAACGCACCGCCACCTTGCTGGCAATTTGGCGTTGCAAGAAGGCCCGCTGGCCGGTGGCCTCATCGACAGCACCGACATCGGTTACGGTCTGATCGACCTGCATGGTGACGATGTTGCCCGCATTGACCGAAGGCGTGACCGTCAAATTGACACCCGTGTCTTTGTATTGGATGTTGGTGCTGCGCACCGTGCCTTCGGTACTGACGGTCTCACCGGACTTGACCGGCTGCTGGTTGCCGACATTGATGGCTGCTGTGTGGTTATCGAGCACCATCAGCGACGGGCTAGAAATCACCTTGACCAACGATTTGTCGGCCAACGCATTGAGCACCGCACGCACTTGCCCCAGTGGATTGCGCAGGGTGTAAGAAAACCCTGCCGCCTGCCCACCCAGCACGCCACCGGCGGTATTGCTCAGGGTGCCGCGCCCGCTGTAGTTGGTGCCGTTAATGCTGGTATTGCTATCGTTAAAGGCCCATTGCAAGCCGTATTTGAGTTCATCGGTCAGCGTCACTTCAATGATGCTGGCCTCGATGAGCACCTGTGTGGGTGGCAAATCAAGGCGTTTGAGCGTCGCTTCAATCTTGGCGTACTCCATACGGCTGCCCCACACCAGCACGGCATTGTTGATTTCGTCGGCCATCACCCGGATGTTGCCCAACATAGCAACGGTCGGCGTGGAGGTAGGCGTGGTGCGGTTGGTGGCAGCACCTGCTTGTGCTGTAGCACCGGGCGCACGGATGCCCAGTCCACCAGAATTGTTGCTGCCACCCAAAAAATTGGTCGCCGTGGTGACGGGGGTTAAACCCGGGGCCACACCGTTGTTGGCGGTAGGTGCCTGTTTGCCATCGCCAAAAATACCGCCCAAAACACTGGCCAAATGGCGCGCATTGCCGTTTTGTACCGGATAAACAAAGAGCTGTGCTTCGGCGCTGTTGTCGCTCGGGCGGTCAAGGCGCTCAATCCAGCGGCGTGCTTCGTCAAGGTAGGAGGCGCGTGGTGTCACTACCAAAATGCTGTTCAAGCGCTCAATCGGCATGATCCGCAAAGCGCCAAACAAGGGATTGGATTCGCTCAGTGCAGCACTGGCGCGGGGTGCGGCGCTCGCACCGGGTGCAGCAGGAGCAGCCGGTGCTGGAGCGGGCAGGGCGGCACCACCGGCACCGACACTCATCAATTGCAACGCTGCCTCGACCTCTTTGATAGACGCATACTTCAGCGGAAAGACCCCGACCGACATCCCCTTGAGCAAATCGACATCAAAGGTATTGACCAAATCGAGCCAGCCCTCGGCTTGGGTGCGTGTACCGGCCAGCACCAGCAAGTTGCGCACGGTATCGACCCGAACCAAACCCTCAGCAGACATCAGCGGACGCAAAATAGCGGCCATCTCCCCTGCACCGATGTATTGCAGGGGCACGATCACCACCCCAGAACCCGGTGGCAACGGGCCATTACCCGTTTGGCGCACCGCAGCACCAATGCCCTTGAGCAGATCGGGTCGCCCAACATGGTAGGTACCGCGTGCATCACGTGCCAATGCCAAGCCGTTGGCCTGCAAAGCACTTTCGAGCAAAAAGGCCGCTTGATCGGGTGCCACTGGCATGCGCGTGGACAAAGTGACGCTGCCACTCAGGGGCGGATGCAGCACGTAATCGACCTTGAGCACGTCGCCCAAAATGGTTCGCACCACCTCCGGCACCGGTGCCTCTTCAAAATTGAAGGTCACTGACGGGCCATCAAAACCCAAGGGGGCTTTGGCTGGGGCAATCACACGGTCAGTGCCACGCAAAATGCGCGGCTCAGTGGCGACCGGATCGGGGGTTGCGGTAGTGATGTTGCTACTGCCAGAGACAGGCGCAACCGCTGCCGGGCCAGTGGTGGTCAACAAAACCGCAGACGACAAAGGCGCGGTAGGCACCACAGGGGCATCGGACGGGGTTTGTGCAGCCGTGAGCTGGCAAACAGCCAGCGCAACAGCAGAAAGTGCGTATCGGTAAGAGATCATGGCGGCGGGTCAATAGGTGGCAGGGTGGCTAGTGGCCGCAGGCTCAAGGGCCGAAAAGCGACCGGCGCGGTGCAGGTTGTGCAGTGGCAGGCGGTGGTGGTGGAGGCACTGCGTGAGGTGGTGGTGGTGCGGCAGCCAGAGCCGCTGCCTGCTCCAGTGCATGCGGTGCTGGTGGCGCAGGAGGCGGAACCGGTGCAGCCAGACCCGAATAGGTAGATACGGCAGAGCGCGAAAGTTGCAACACCCGCGTCTCACCGTTGCGGGTAAACGTCGCATTGCGCCCTTGAGTGGACTTCAAAACCCAGCCATCGACTGTCTCGTTCAAGCGCAGGCGGCGGTTCTTGCCGAAAATGTACAGAATCACGCCCCCGGTATTTTCGCCAGCAAATGCGCCATACAGCTTGGCCGTGGCCAGATGATCGACTGGCGGTGGGGGTGCTGGTGGTGCCGGCGGCGGCGGTGGCGGCGGCGGACGGCGGGTCATCGAGAACAATGGGCGCTCGAGCAAAACCAAAAAGCGGCTGGTATCTACGCTGGTGCGCTCGGGCAATCTTGGCAACATTTGCAGGTAGTCGCTCTTGACCGGTTCGGGTGCTTGCCAATGGGCGTTGCGCAAGCTGCCATCGGGGTCAAACCAAAGGGCTGTCAGCCCCAAAGCCAAGGCCGTATTCACCAGGGCCAGCAGTGTCAGGGCATGGCGCTTCATGGGCGCTCCCTCAAAAGGATAAAACTAAACTGCACCGCCAAGCGCTGCACGCCCCTGACCGGCGCACCTTGCCCCTGAATCAACATGGTGTCAATCAAGATGGCCGGTGTTTGTTCAGCCAAACCTGCCAGCGCTGTCTGCAATGCAATCATTTCGCCTTCTGCACGCACCGACAAAGGAATGCGCTCAAAAGCTTTTTCTTCTTTCGCATCTTTAGGCTCTAGCACTTGGCTGCTGGCAATACTCATGCCAGCGCTGGTCAAAATACTCCGAATACGCTGTTGAGCCGCATTACCTGTTTGGTTGGCATCTTGGTCGGCAGGATGGACGTATTGCGACCAAAGTACCTGTGCCCGCTCACGCGCTTGGGCTAAGTTGTCGCGGTTGGCCTCCAGCCCGAGCAACCGGGCATAGCGCGGCTCAAGCTCTTCGAGGCGATTTTGCGCCCATTGGTGCTTTTGGTAGAAGTAAATGCCGGCCCCCACCAAGGGCAGCACGAGCGCAGCCAGCGTGAGCAAAAAAACCGCAGTTTCGCGGCGAAAATACTGTTTCATGGCACGGCCTTGCGCGCAGCAGGTGCGGGAGTGTCATCAGGCCCCGAAGAAAACGGGCTTTTGCGCCGAGGCGCAGCGGGTGGTGCCGCAGCAGCGGAAGAAGCACCAGCCGCAGTGGGGGCCGCAGTGGGTGCCGCAGTCGGTGCAGGAGTTGGGGCGGTGGCCGAAGCAGCCGCCAACGGGGCGGCACTGCTGGCCGGTGCTTCTGGCACAGAGGCGGGCGCATCTGGCAATGCAGCCGATACGGCAGCAGCCGGTGCTGGCGCAGAGGCCGCAATCGACAACACCGCCGGATCGAGGTGGAACTCAATATTAAAGTTGTCTGCCGTGGCACCAGGGCTGCGAACGGCGGCAGAGGGCGAACGCACTTCTTTGAACCCTTCTTTGGCACTGAGCAATTGAATCAAAGCCGCTGCATCGGTCGTCAAACCATTGATGCTGACCTTCAAACCCTGCACTTGCAGCGTTTGCAGCGAAGTATCGTCGGGCAAGGTTTGGGTCAATATTTCGATGATCTGGAGCGGATCGGCCCGCTCGGCCAGCATGCCGCGCAGTCCTTCGAGCTTTTCATTCATGCCCACAAAGGCCTCGCGTTCGGCCATCAAAGGCATGGTGCGCAGGTGTAGCTCGGTGTAGGCATTGACCGATTCAATCGCCCGCAACCGCAGTTGGGCTGTCGGGGTGATGGCAATGGCACCGACAATGCCTGCTGCGACCCACAGCAGTGCGTAACCCCAGCGCCGCCGTACTGCAGCACGGCGGGCGCGGCGGGCCTCGCCCCAACCCGACAAAACCAGCGGGGTGCCGCCGGGTGTCAACGCCCACACCTCAGGTGCGGCAGCACCGGCAGTCAGGCGCTGTTTCTGTGTTTCGATGTAGCCAGCAACTTGCTTGCGCGAGGCAAAAACCGTATCAACGTGCAAGCCACCAGAAGCCATGGTTTGGGTGCTATAGCCCCAAACCAAGTCTGTGGATGCAAACGGGCTGACGCTTTGCACATCCAGCAACGCTGCCTGCGCCACCTGCGTTTCGTGCAACTCTGGCATGCTCAGACTGCGGCGCAACAGCATATCGTCGGGCAGCTCAATGGCCTCAAAGCGCTCGCCAGTCACTTTGCTCAGGGGGGCAGGGTGGCTACCAAGCCACCAAACCTCGCGCCCATCGGCATGCAGCACCCGCACCGGTAAATCAGGGGTCAGCCAAGCCAGTGCAGGCCACTGGTGCATATCCTGCCAAGGGCGGCGCAGTTCAGTCCAGAGTGCGTGCAGATCCACCCCGAAAAAACGTGAAGAAGATGTAGTTGGGGACATGGTGGTCTGTGTTCAGACGCCCTTTGCAGGCGGGGCTTGCATCCAGTGTTCTGCGTTAAAAATACGCCACGGCAGTCCTAGGCGGGGGTCGGCTCGCAAATCGAGGCTGCGAGAGACAAAAACCAAGGCACCGTCGGGCAGCACCACTTGCGCCTGAAGGCGGTAGCGCGTTGAAGGGGTGTTGCCAATGAATTCGCCGTTAAGGGCCGTGGTATCTATATCGGTGCCACTGCTGGCGCGCCGGTTGGCCAAAGCGCTGGCTTGGGCTGCATTGCCATCGGCAAGCACGGCGAGTACCTCTTCAGGGGCAGCTTGGGCATTGACCCGGCCCATGCCTTGCGACTCTGCCGTGATAAGCCTTGAAAGTCTAGCATAGAGGTCATAACCCATGCCCGGCAAGCGCAGCAAGTCTTGTGTGGCCTCAAAGCCTTGCATACGCCCCCGGCCATCGCGCTCGCTGCGTACCTGCACGGTGGTTGCTGCCAATGCCGTCGCTGCTTTCACGTCCAGCCCCCCTGCCACTGCGTAGAGGCGGGCCAGCAAAGGCTCGGGGGCATTGTTGATGTCGATCAGGCCCGTCAGGGGCATCAGCTCGACCACCACAGGACGATCTTGGTAAACCAGCTCGGTGCGACTCCATCGGACAGGCCGGTCGTTGCGCGAAACCATGTCCTGCAATACCAGCATGATGGCGGCTTCGCCCAACGCTACCGCTTCGATGCTCTGGCGCGCGGCAGTCACCAAACGCACCTCGGCGCGCACCGAATGCACCACCCCCGTGACGATGACACTGAGTGCAGCGACGATCCAGAGCACGGCAATCAGGGCAATTCCGTGGTCAGGGTGCCGTTTGGGGCGCTGGGTCGGCTGCATCATTCTGGCCCCGCAGAAAAACGGCCACTGCCGCGCTCACTGGCAGGCAAGCTTCGCATGGCGACCACACACAACGGCCACGCCCCAGCGTTGGTGACCAGCTCAATTTGGATGCGCTCGGGCAAAGTATCAACACGTTGCCATGCCGTGACCCACGTCGGCACCGGCTGGCGGGCATCTTCATAAGACAGTGCAAAGTGTGTCACGTCCCGTGCCAACACACGGCTGTCTGCCGTGTCCCAGTCAGGAAACGCTGTGGTATCAGACCACGGCGTAAAACGAATCACCAGTGCCGATACGCCTTCTACCGACTCAACGGCCAAGCGAAAAAAGTAACGCCCTCCGGCCCCATAACGTGCTGGCATGACACCCACCCAAGCAACAGCATCGGCAGCGCCGGTAAATAAATAAGGGCTGACACCTTCTTTCATCGGTGCAACGGTTTTGCGGGCAGAGACCCGGCCCAAGATGGTACGGATAAAACCGGTCGTAACGCGCAGCTCATCCGAGCGGGCCAAGCGCCCATCGACGCGCTCTTCGGTTTGGGCCATCGTTCGCAGCGCTGAGGCCATGCCCAGCATCAACAGCGACAGCAGGGCCATAGTGACCAGCAACTCAATCAGGGTAAAACCCGACTGCAACGGCAACGCTCTGGATGGATGGTGAGGGGGCAGCGACTTCATCGTTGTGGGCCTGCACCCGAAGGCAAATTGCGCTGTGGGCGCAGGGTGTGCAATTCAATGCGGCGCACAGCATCGCGCTCGTGCCAACTCACCACCAAATCAACAGCATGGAGTTGGGGTGCAGCAGGGTTGGCCTTGCTGGCCGGGGTGCTGTAGGGCTGGCTACTGGCTTGCCAATCGAAACCGGCCGATTGGCCTGATTCTTTCCAACCCTCGGCAGGCACGGCATCGCGTGCGGCCAGCAAGGACTCGGCCAGCAGCACCGCACGTTGGTAGCTTTCGGTTTCGCCAACCGTGCGCGCACTGCTACCGATGGCCTTGTAGAGCATGCCCAATGCAATCGCCATGATGGCAAATGCGACCAACAACTCCAGCAGCGACATACCGCGCTGGCGCGAACAGGCGTTTGGCTTCACGGCAACAGCGCTTCCTGACTGACGCGACCTGAAAGCCAATCAACACGCAGCCGAGTTCCAGCCCCCGAGGGTCGCAAAATTTCGATACTCCCCCCTGTGGCTCCGCCATCGGGCAAAAAACGAATCGAGGCTGCCCCGCTGCCACTGAACTCGGTACCCGCAACGGTAGCGCGCACCTCCAGCGGTGGCGCAATCGGGCGCACGGGCCGACCTTGGGCGCTGTAGTGGCGCTGCTCCAAATCTACGGTAAAAAGCACGTCGGTATGGGCCGTCAAAGCTTGCTGGCGCGCCAAGCGCATCTCGGACACCATGCCGCGCAGCACGTCGCGGTAGTGGGCAGCATCGCGCATGCGCTCAAAAGCCGTGGGTACTACGCCAATCAGCAGGGCCATGATGGCAAACACCACCAACAGCTCGATCAGCGTAAAGCCACGCTCACGCCGCATAGTGCATGGGCCGCAAGGTGCGACGTTCAGGGGGTGTTACGGATGTCAGCGTTCTCGCCCTCACCACCGGGAGCACCATCGGCACCGAGCGAGAGGATTTCAATGCCGCCTTTAGGGCCGGGGTTGGCATAGCGGTAAGCACGGCCCCAAGGGTCGGTGGGCAAGCCGCCTTTGAGATAGGGGCCTGTCCAGCCATTGATGCTACCGGGGCGTTTGACCAGCGCATCCAAGCCTTCTTCGGTGTTGGGGTAACGGCCCACATCGAGCTTGAAGAGTTCGAGCGATTTGTCCAAATCAGAAATTTGCACAGCAGCGGTCTTGGACTTAGCACCGCCGAGCTGGTTCAGCACACGCGGCCCGACCAAGCCCGCCAACAGCGTGAGAATGGCCAAAACGACCAACAACTCAATCAGCGTAAAGCCGCGCGAGGACTTGCGGGGCTTGCGAATAGTCACCATAGGGGACGGTTCCTTGGGCAAACGAAAATTATACGGCGAGGTCATTGATCGACAAAATTCCAAGCAAGATAGACATAATGATGGCGGCAATCAGCACACCCAATACCAAAATGAGCACCGGTTCGACCAGTGTCAGCAGGCGTTTGATACCGGTTTCGACCTCGCGGTTCAATATATGTGCCAATTCGAGCATCATGGGGCCGATGCGTCCGGTTTCTTCGCCGACCCGAATCAGGTTGATGGCCAAAGGCTCAAAGATGCCGGTGGCCGACATCGCATTGACCACCTTGCCACCCTCTTTGACGATGGGCGAGACACGGGCCAGAGCCTGTTGCAGTACCGTGTTACCGACGGTTTCGGTGGCAATGTGCAGCGCTGTCAGCATCGGCACACCGTTGCCCAGCAAGGTACCCAAAGAGCGCGAAAACAGCGTAAGCTGGTATTTCAGTGCCAGCGTCCCCATCAGCGGCAGGCGCAGCAAGCGCGATTGCCACCATTGCCGTCCACCCGGCGAGCGCAACCAGCGCATCAGCAGCATCCCGCCACCTACGGCGACGAGGCCCATCAACCAACCGTAGCGGGTAAAGGATTGCCCCAACCCCATGACCAGACGCGTCGGTAGCGGCAGTGCATCGCCCATGTCGGTGAACAATTTTTCAAACTGTGGCACCACAAAACCCAGCATGGCAACCAGCGACAGCACCGCGACCGTCAGCAAAATGGCCGGGTAGATGGTGGCCGAAATCACGTTGTCGCGCAACGCCCGTTGGCGCTCCATGTGCTCGACCAAGCGGTCAAGTACCGACGACATCTGGCCGCTGGCCTCGCCCGAGCGGATCATGTTGATATAAAAATCACCAAACAACGCGCGGTGCTGTGCCAGCGCACGGCTCAAAGGTGTACCGCCTTTGACGGCATCCAAAACCCCTTGCATCAAAGCAGCTACGCTGGGTTTGTGGCTCATGTCGATGAGTACGCGCAGAGCGTTGTCCAGCGCCAGCCCAGCGCGCAGCATGATGGCCAATTCCGAGGTCAGTGCCAACACATCGGGCGCTGTGACCGGGCCTTTGGCTTGGCGTACTTTGGTTTTGGCAAAGCTTGTGCCCGCACCCGTGTGTAGGGCAGCAGCGCCTGCGCTGGCAGCGTCTTCGATGTGCAGCGGTGTCAGGCCACGTTCGCGCAATTGCTTGAGCACAGCAGCGCTGCTCGCAGCGGTTAAGCGCCCTTCTTCGAGCTTGCCAGAGGCGGCGGCGGCGCGCCAAACAAAATCAGGCATCGGTTTGGTCCTGCGTCACGCGGGCCAACTCGTCCAGCGTGGTGTGACCAGCGGCGACTTTGCGCAGGCCGTCTTCGTACAAACTCAACATGCCACTTTGCGCAGCGATGGTGTTGAGGGCATTGGCATCGCGTCCGTCGATGATGGCGCGGCGCATCGTTTCGTCGAGCACCAAGAGTTCGTGGATACCCGTGCGGCCCCGATAACCCGATTGGCGGCAGTTGTCACAACCCACCGCCCGGTAAATTGGTTGGCCGGGCGGACAAAACCGCGACAGTCCGGTGTTCTCGCGCACTTCTGGGCTGGGTGCATAGGGCTGCTTGCAGTGGCTGCACAGGGTTCGCAGCAACCGCTGGGCCAGCACACCATTGACCGCCGAGGTGATGAGGTAACGCTCGACACCCATGTCCTGCATCCGAATCACCGCTCCGGCGGCAGTGTTGGTGTGCAAAGTTGATAGCACCAAGTGCCCTGTCAGCGCGGACTGCACGGCAATTTGGGCTGTTTCACCATCGCGCATTTCACCGATCATGATGATGTCGGGGTCTTGGCGCAAGATCGAGCGCAGAGCATTGGCAAAGGTCAGGTTGATTTGCGCATGCACTTGAATTTGGTTGATGCCTTCGAGTTGGTACTCCACCGGGTCTTCGACGGTGATGATTTTTTGCGACGAAGCATCAATCTTGGCCAGCGCAGCGTAGAGCGTGGTGGTTTTGCCCGACCCGGTCGGGCCAGTGACCAGCAAAATGCCGTGCGGACGCGCCAGCAGTCCGTTAAAGCGCTCCAGCGTGTCTTTCTCGAAACCCATTTTTTCGAGTTCAAGGCGCACACTGGCCCGGTCGAGCACCCGCATCACCACGCTTTCGCCGTGTACCGTGGGCACGGTCGAAACGCGCAAATCGAGTTCGCGGCCCTTCACGCGGGTTTTGATGCGCCCGTCTTGCGGCAAGCGCCGCTCGGCAATGTCCAGATGGGCCAGCAATTTGACGCGCGAATTGACGGCGGCACTCAGGCGCGGCGGCACCAGTTCGCCGGGGTGAATCACGCCATCGACGCGGTAACGAACGTGCAAGCCATCGTCAAACGGTTCGAGGTGAATATCGGAGGCGCGCAGGTCAATCACCCGGCCAATGATGGTGTTGACCAGCCGAATCACCGGCGCTTCGCTGGCGAGGTCTTTCAGGTGTTCGACAAAATCGCCGCCGTCGGAGCCATCGCCAAAGCCATCATCGTCTGCTTCAGGGTGGTGTTCTTCTGGCTCGGCCAAGGCTTTTTCGATGTCACTTTCGAGCGCCAAATGGGGCCGGATGGTGCAGCCCGTCGCCAAACGCAGCGCCTTGATGACAAAGGCGTCTTGCGGCACAGCCATGGCCACGTCCAGCACGTTGTCTTCAAGGTGCAGCGGATAAACGGTGTTGGCGTGTAAAAATTCTGGCAGCAAGCCTTCGACTTCGGGCATCAGGTCGGGAAAACCATCGGCAGACACCAAGGCAATGCCCAACTGGGCAGACAGTGCCTGCGCCACATCGTTGTCCGACACCAGCCCCAAACTGACCAGCACCCGCCCCAGCATGTTGCCCATTTCTTGCTGGGCCGAGAGCGCACGCTCCAAATCACGGGCGCTGAGTTTCCCCGCCTTTACCAGCAGTTCGCCGATACGTGGGTTGGGTATGTCAGCGACCGAAGCCTGGTCCAGCGCAGTGTCCAGTTCTTGCTGGGCGGCAAGGGCGCGCTCCAGATCCTGGGCGCTGAGTTTGCCCGCCTGCACCAGCAGTTCGCCGATACGCGGGTGGTGTGCGGCAGTGCTCGAAGGGGTGTTGTGTGTCGTCATGGGTGGGCGTGAGTGTAGCCGGGGCAGGTATTTTGCTGTAGAAGGCAGTGGATGCTTAGGGGATGCTTAGGGGATGCTATTTGGTATTATTTTTATAGCTAACAACGTAGGCAGCATAAGGACTTGCACCTATTTTTATCCATAATTCACCACCATTGGCCCCCAAGCACGGTTTGAACGCCCCCCCATGAACACTCCTCCCCCCACTCGCCACAGCGCTGCCACCCACACCACCACCATTGCCATCGGCTTGGCCGCTTGTTTGGCGCTGGGTGTTGGAGCCGGTGGGCTGGCGCTGTTGGCCCGCTACAGCCCCACTTCCCGAGCGCCCACTGGCCCGATGTTGCTGGCTCCGATGGTGGGTGTCGTAGATACCTGCATTACCCTGCCCGAAGGCAGCAAAGGTGCCGAAAGTTCTGAAGATGTAAACCGCACCTGTACCGGGCCAAACGGCTCGGCAGCAGCGCTGATCGAATCGACCCTCTCGACGCTGCAACCGACAGGCCCAGCGCAAGGCCCCTACCCACTGGGCTACACGCTGCCAGTGCCGCTGCTGCAATTGTTCCAAGAGACACCGCAGGGCTGGGCGATCGACAGCGAACGGCTCCATCGCTTCGTGCGCACGGTGCAGGGCACCCCACGGCCCTTGATTTTGTATTTGTTCTCGACGCATTTCTCTGGCAATGCACCGATTGAAAAAGCCTTGGCTGCCGACGCTGCCAACCTCGCGCAAACCCGCGACGGGCCTATGCCCACCGGCCAGTATTACGGCTCCCCGATTTACAACTGGACGCTGGCACGCACCGACAACAGCCTGACCGCGCGCCGCGTTCAAGCAACGCAAGCACTGCTAGAAGCGCTGTGCCAACTGCCGCCCAGCGATATTGCCAAAATCAAGGGCGTAACGCTGTTGGGTGAGCTGCACCACCTGTTTCCTGATTTTGAGCGCGACATGGGCTTTAGCGGCAGTTACCGTGTCAGCGATTACAGCCCGGCCTCGGTGGCAGGGTTTCGGCAATTTTTACAACACGAATTCCAGCAGGTTGAACGCCTGAACCGCATTCTCGGCACCGATTACGCTGATTTTGCGCAGGTGCAGCCACCTTCGCGCGACATTCGCACCGAGCCATTGCAACGCTACGCCGAACACATCGATTCGTTTGCCCACGGTAGCCTGCCGGTTTCTGGCTGGGCCTTTGTGCCACAGGCCGAAGGCGCGGCCCCAGCGTGGGTACACATCTACCGCAACGGCGTTTTTGTCGGCAAAACGCCCGTCAACCAAGGTCGGCAAGATGTGCTGCAATCCAAACCTGAATTGGGCACGGCCAATACCGGCTGGCGCTGGGATATGGATTTCAAACAGCTACCGACCGGGCAACACCAACTGGATATTTTTCTGGAGCCAAAATCCGGCAGCTTGGTGCATCTGGGCACGCGCCACATCAACCTGATGGACAAGCAGCAGCGGCCACCGCACGCCCAGCCGCAAAAGGCCTTGCCTGCCAGCGTCCCGGCAGACAGCCATTTGCAAGCCAGCATCGACTGGCCCGCCGAGCAAGCCTCGTACTACTACAACCCGTTGGTGGTGTTGTGGCACCGCTTTCGCGGCCAGCAGGTGGTGGATTATTTGCGCTTCTTTCAAGGTGTAGTGGCACGCTCGTGCTTGGCATCCACCCCGCACTACACCCACCAGATCATCCCGTTTACCAACCCCGGTTGGGACGCGCACAAGTTTGCCATTCAAGCCTCGCTGCAACCGAGCGACAAGCTCCGGCTCGGGGTCAGTTTGTACGGCAACGCGGCCTATGGCAGCGGTTTTGGGCACTGGTATGCCCGCACTGGGCAACGCAGTTATGGGGTGACGGAGTTTCACCCGCTCAAGGCGATGGACGCGCCCGCCGTCGGCCAGATGCTGGGCCAACACGCCGCGCGGGGTGCGGCGTTTTTGTCGTTCTTTTTAGAGCCGCGCTGGCACGGGACTTTGCTGGCCCGTAACCACAATATGTTCTCGCTAGACCCGGACAACGCGCAGTTTGGTTCGGCGGCGCTGTACCGGGCAGTTCAAACAAATCTGACGACGCAGCCCACTAAGGCAACGCCGTGAGACAGGCTTGAACCCTCAAGGGAAAACTTCGGCCTGCGCCAGTGGCAAACCTTGGGCATCTTTGGCCGAGAGCAGCGGTGTACCGGCAAAAGTCCAATCAATCGCCAATGCCGGATCGTTCCACGCAATGCAGCGTTCGTACTGCGGGGCGTAGTAATCGGTGGTTTTGTACAAGAACTCTACCGACTCACTCAGCACGACAAACCCGTGGGCAAAACCCGGCGGCACCCAAAGCTGGCGCTGGTTATCGGCACTCAGTTCTGCGCCGACCCATTGCCCAAAGGTGGGCGAGCTTTTGCGAATATCCACCGCCACATCAAATACTGCACCTTGCACCACGCGCACCAGCTTGCCTTGCGGTTGTTGGACTTGGTAATGCAGGCCGCGCAATACGCCTTTGGCGCTGCGGCTGTGGTTGTCTTGCACAAATTGGTGATTAGTGCCGGTGGCTTGATTAAAAGCGCGTTGATTAAAACTCTCAAAAAAGAAACCACGGGCGTCGCCAAACACCTTGGGTTCAATCAGGACAACATCAGGGATAGCGAGGCGGGTAGCTTGCATGGTGGGTTTAATCGGTTTAGTTAAAAACTATTTATTTAAATAAGAATCATCTATCCAAGCCATGAAAAAATTGCCTTGGATTTCTCAAAAATAATACTTGAAATCAAATTAATTGAAGTTGCAGACAACGCAGCCATAATCAATGCCAACACCGGGTGCAATTTAACCCATTCAGCCATGAGAAAATAAAGTGATTTCTTTAATTTTTTTAGATCCTTCGACAGCTCTGGCAAAAATTCTGCATCAACTTGATTCGACAGAATTCTCGCATTACACGCATGGCAAATTTTCGGCTGATGCAAAGAAAAAACAATATCTGATTTATTCGCATTCATATCAAAAAGGCAACCTCTAACATCATCATGCGCCCATGAATACATATCAGAAGGAATGAGAGTGCTGTTTACTTTATAAAGAACAGCAAGCTCATAAATATTTCTTAGCATATAATTTTCAATCGTAAAATCATATAATCGAACTATTTCAGCCATTTCAAAAAGAGAAAGAACTGCAATTTTATCTCCAAGCCGATGCATGTAGTAGTTATGCTCTAATGGAGCACTAATTAATCCAATAATGAAATTATAATTCCCATCATCCTTTATAAGACCACTAAGCTGTTCTCTTGTGTACTCCCAGTTGCTACCATCGGCATCTGGCAGATGAGCAATTGAAGCTCCATGGCTAACGTTAATAATACGACTTTTCCAGCCCTCAAGATAAGTCATATTTATTGGATACTTCAAGCTACCTAGAGAGACTATTGATATTTTCAATTGACTCATTATCAAATTTCCATATTACTTCATAATTAATTACGAAAATAAAAAATCGGCGGATTCAAAACTGAAGTGCAACACCCTGGTTTTTAATGAATGAGGGTGGAGTGCTGAGAGGCGTTCAGGAGCAATTGGTTATAGACCGCCAGCGGTGATCGTACCCCCAGACCCTTGCGGGGGCGGTTGTTGATTTCATCGGCGATAGCGTCGAGCTGCTCCTGACTGTA